>NZ_KV789336.1:0-7932 GCF_001807555.1 Brevibacterium sp. HMSC08F02
AACGATTTCATACACCACACAAAAGGACTTGACCAAACGAAGCTCAGCCGAATTCAATGAACCTAAGCTTCATCCGACGATTATGCCACAGCTCAGTTCCATGATTCACGCTTTTTTGGAGCGACCGCGGTGTGAGCTTTACGCACTATTGCCAGGTCAGGCGTTGATTTGACTCAAGGACCTCAAGTCGAGCCCAGGCAGAAACAGCGCGACCCATCGCCGCCAAAAACTTAGCCGCAGCGGCGTTGCGGTCGCCTGGCGGCTGCGCCCCCTCTAGGCGAAGGCGATCCGCTCTGAAAAGTAACAGGAAGCTTGCCGGCAAGCGAACTCCCCCTTGCGTATCAGCCTCGTTTGAGGCAACTCGCGACGGCGCGCTCAGCCAAGGGGTGCGGGCGCAACGTGCGCTGTGCGCCTCAGCGAGGCGCACACTCCCGGTTTTAGGTGCAAATTTACTGTGAGTTCACGGTGATGCGCTGGGCATCAGCCTATACTTAAGATCCAATCTAGGTATACCTTACCTACCTCAGACCCCCAGAGGTGCTTATGTCTGCTTCCCTGCTAACCAGAGATACGAAGACGGGATCGCCGACGCGATTACTGCTTGGCATGCTTTTCTGCGTGCTCCTCCTAATCTTTTCTCCGTTGCCCGCTCACGCTGACAGCAGCAAGTGGGACAGCATCGCCGATCAAATGGCAACCCAGCTTGAACAGGTCGCAGACCAGCACGAAGCCGGCGACGCAGAGGCAGTCCAAAGCACGATCCGCAAAGCGTATTACGAGCTGTACCAAGCCACCGGACTCGAGGATCAAATCAAACACCGTCTCGGCACCGACCGCACCGAAGGCTTTGTCTCCGAGCTGCTCGGCCTGCGCACGCTGTCGCAGCAAAACGCCTCCCCCGAAGAAATTGAGCAAGCCGCGGCAGCGGTCATTGAGCGTTTACGCACAGACGTGTCCGAGCTTCACGAAACACCCGAGCTGCAGGATCAGTGGACACGGGTAGCGATGAACATCACCGAGCTCGTTCAAACCGCCCAGGAGCGATACGCACAGGGCGACGGCGACGGCGCCGCTGAGGCCGCAAAAGACGCCTACCTGAGCCAGTACGAGGCGAACGGTTTGGAAAAAGCCACGATTTCCTACATTGGGCACTCTCGCGTGACGGAAGTTGAAGCGCTGTTCCAAGACCTCCGTCAGGCTGGCAAACAGCACTCCCTCAGCGATGCGGAGTACAGCGAACTCGGCGACCGGCTCATTAGCGCAGTCACCGAAGACGCCGCCGCCCTGGACCAACTCACCAGCGGCGACGAGCTGGGCTGGCGCGGGTTCTTCGCATCGTTCCTGATTCTGCTGCGCGAAGGCGCGGAGGCGCTGCTGGTGATTGCAGCGGTGACAACCTACGCAATTAAAGCAAACCGACGCGACCAGCTCAAAGGCATCGGTTTGGGCGTGGTTGCAGCGGTGCTGATCTCGGTTGGCTTGGCCGTGCTGTTCTCCTTCGTTGCCAGCACCGCAACGAGTGGTTTTGGGCAGGAGCTGCTCGAGGGCATCGCGGGTCTGCTCGCAGTGGTGATGCTGATTTGGGTTTCCAACTGGGTGCTCACAAAAGCTAGCGGCGAGAAGTGGGAAGCCTACGTTTCTCAAGCCGCTGGAGAAAAAACACGTACGGGAGGAGCGTTCGCGCTTGCCATGGTGGTGTTTCTCGCGGTGCTCCGAGAGGGCTTCGAGACCATCATGTTCTACGCCCCGATCCTCGCCGGCGCGAAAACCGGCGGTGATCACGTCAAGATTTGGCTCGGGGTTCTCGCGGCGGTCGTGATCCTGGCGATTCTGTTCTTGCTCGTGTGGAAGCTGGGCATCCGGTTGCCGTTCCAGCAGTTCTTCAAGTGGACTTCGATCCTGCTGGGCCTGCTTGCCATCACCATCGCCGGCGGCGCGATTAAAGAGTTCCAGGACGCAACCCTGGTTCCGATCCACAGGATCGACTGGGTTCCTGAGATCTCCTTCCTCGGGGTATACCCCACCCTTGAAACGCTCGCCGGTCAGCTTATCGTGGTTGCTCTTTTGGTCGCTTTGTGGCTGCTTGCAACTCGAAAGGAAAAAACTACTGACGCCGCTGTGGCTGCAGTGGACAACACAATTGAAAGGAACGATCAATGATCAAAAAGCTCACCCCCATCGGAGTCGGTCTGGCTCTGGTTATGAGCCTGTCCGCGTGCAGCGACGGCGGAATGAATCAGGGCTCGGAGACGGACGATCCGCACGCGGGTCACTCAGCTGAGGAACAAACTGACGACGCGGTCGTGGGTATTAACGAGATCCCGGTGGGCGACTCGGGTCCGCAGACCAATGGACCGCTGCAGATTGACCTGGTTTACTTCCAGGCGGTTGATATGGAGCACGGATCCATGGCGATGCCTCCCGCATCTGAGTCAGACATGCATTTTGAGATCGACGTCGCAACCACAGAGGAAGCCGCGGAGTGGGGTTACGAGGCCGATCAGTACCTGCCGTATCTCGACATCACCGTGATCGTCACCGAGAAAAACACCGGCGAGGAAATTGACCTGGGCACGATGATGCCGATGATCGCCTCAGACGGTCCGCACTACGGCAACAACATCAAGCTTGCACCCGGCGAGTACGACGTTGAAGTCAGTGTCCAGTCGCCCGGTGACAAGTTCATGCTCCACACCGGTAAGGACTCCTCGGGCGTGAAGGGTCGCTTCTGGCAAGAACCGCTGAAGTTCGAATTCAAGAACTGGCAGTGGGACGGCCAGCTGCTCTAAGTAGCGTGACTCGGCTTCGATCGGTCAGGATGCGTCTTCCCCCTTCCCCCGATCGAAGCTGAGGCCAGAGATATCAAAGGATTTACTATGCTGAAGCTCTTCGTCATCGCGATCCGTCTCGCGATGCCGCTGATGCTCACGGCCGCGATCCTGCTGAGCTCTCGCGGCTTCGCTCCGCGATCCCGCAAAATGGTGACCCGTGTCACGATACTCGTTTTCAGCGGTGGTTTATTGGCGGCTGCGGTTCTCGCTTGGCTTCGGCTCAACACACAGCTCATTGATATCCCGACCCTGAACGCGTGGCTGGGGCCACCGACGTTCCTGCTCGTGACGCTTTTCCTGGTGGCAATTTGGACACTCGGCGGACGAAATCTGCACGACGTCAACCAAACATGGCGCCACCGCTTCGTAACCGTCACCGCCTGGGCGGCGCTGCTTAGCAGCTCCGCTTTCTTCGGTTTCCCATACTTCTTCGGCACCGACGGCATCGTGCTCAAGGGGTCTTCTTTCTTCGAAACCGAAAGCTTGCAGCGTTTCGCCGGGTTTATCCTCGGTTCCGCGCTGGTGGTGGTGGCGTGTTGGGGCTATGTGGTCTCGGCGAAACGCGTGCCGTGGCAGCTGCGAGCGCTCGTTGCCACAGGGGTGCTTGGCGCTCTGGTTGTCCCCCGGATGCTGCTGTTCTACCAGCAGCTCGCAACCCGCAGGTTCGTGCCACAAAGCAGCGCGGTTTTCCAGTCGGTGCTGTGGGTGCAAAACAATCAGGCGATCATGTACCTCGCGCTTGGGGTGGTTATCTGCATCCCGGCGCTGGTGGCGGTGCTTTCTGGCAACTACCCGATAGCGAAAAACCCCGCGGAGGTGCGAATCAACCGGGCGGAGCGAACTTCACGGCGACAGTTCCTCGCGCTGGCCGCGTCCTCATCGGTCGCCTTCGCCCTGGCACTGACTGTCGGAAAGGCGCGTGCCGAGTACGTTCCAGAGCTTTCGGCAATTGAGCCGTCAGAGGTGGTCGGGCCGGAACTGCTCGTCGCGCGTGAACTGGTCGACGACGGCCACCTGCACCGTTTCGCATACCAGGCCTCCGACGGCGTAGAGGTGCGTTTCATTGTGATCAAGAAGAACGATGTTGCTTTCGGCTGCGGCCTTGATGCCTGTGAAATCTGCGGCCCCTCCGGCTACTACGAAGACAAGGGCCGAGTGATCTGCAAACGCTGCGACGTCATGATGAACATCCAAACGATCGGTTTCCCGGGCGGCTGCAACCCGATCCCCATCACACACGAGGTTCGCGAAAAGCACCTGGCTTTCCAGGTTGCCGAGCTTGAAGAGATGGCGAAGGTGTTCCGATAAATGTTTTTCTGGCGTATGGTGCAGCAGGCGCTGCGGCTCCACTTCCGTAAGCGCCTCCTCGTGGCGGTCACAATCTTCCTCGGTGCGAGCCTGACCACCTCCATGCTTGCGGTGATGTTTGATGTGGGCGACAAAATCAAAGCCGAGCTGGGGTCTTTTGGTGCGAACCTTCAAGTGCTTCCCAAGGGAACCTCGGTGGTTTCCGAAATGTACGGTACCCAGAGCGCTCACGGGGCGCTGCGCGAAGAAGAGCTCCCGAAGTTGAAAACCATTTTTTGGGCCTACAACATCGAACACTTCGCACCCCTGTTAAATGTTGAGGCCGACACCGGTGCGGGATCCGTTCCGGTTGTGGGCACCTGGTTCGACCACCACCTGGATGTTCCCACCGGAGAAGAAGTGAACACCGGCATCCAGGGTATGCGCGAGTGGTGGCAGGTAGACGGCAGCTGGGTCAAGGGCGAAAACGAAGCGATCGTTGGCCGCAGGCTCGCAGAGCAACAGGGTTGGGCGCTCGGTGACAGTGTTTCACTGCACACCGAAAACGCCAACCACAGCGTCAAAGTCGTGGGTATCCTCTCCTCGGGATCCGATGAGGATCGCAAACTCTTCACACAGTTACACACCGCACAGCTGCTCGCTGAACGACCCGGCGAGGTTGACCTCGTTGAGGTGCGCGCCCTGACCACCCCCGAAAACGAACTCGCGCAGCGGGCAGCACGCGACCCTTCCAGCCTGTCGTTGGAAGAGTGGGAAACTTGGTACTGCACCGCCTATGTCAGCTCAATCGCCTACCAGATTGAAGAGGTGCTCACCGACGCTGACGCAAAAGCGGTTCGCCAAGTTGCAGACAACGAAGGTCTTATCCTGAACAAAACGCAACTGCTGATGACCATGGTCGCCGTTTTCGCCATGGTCGCAGCCGCGCTGGGTATGGCGAACCTCGTAACCGCGTCAGTGATGGAACGATCCCGCGAAATTGGGTTGATGAAAGCGCTGGGAGCCAGGAACCAGGCGGTGGTGACGCTGCTGCTGAGTGAAACACTCATCGTTGGTATTGTCGGCGGGCTGTTCGGTTTCTTAACCGGGGTGGGGCTTGCGCAGGTGATCGGTGTGCTCGTTTTCGGATCCGCCATCACACTTCGCCCGGCTGTGATCCCGCTGATGATCGTGGTCACCTTTGCGACCGTGCTCATTGGCTGCCTGCCGGCAATACGGTCGCTGCTGAAACTGCAGCCGGCGCAGGTGCTGCACGGAAGGTAGTGCGATGAACCCACGCATCCGGATGTATTTGCGCATGGTTGGGCAGTCTTTTGCGCAGCGCGTTTCGCGGATCCTCATCGCGGTTTTGTCAATCGCGGTGGGAGCGGCAACCCTTTCTGGGCTGGGATTGCTGGCGTATTCAGTGCCGAACCAGTTAAAACAGGAGCTGCGTTCCTACGGGGCAAACCTTGTGGTGTTACCAACCGGCGCCGACACGCTCAGCGAGGCGGACATCACCGAAGCTGACGAGACCATCGGCGCTGCGGTGCTTGCGCGCGCCGCCCACAAGTACAGCAACCTGGTGTACAACAATCAGTCACTGTCGGCGCTCGGTGTGTCTCTGTCTGATGCGATGGCGGTGCGACCGTACTGGTCAATCGACGGGCAAACACCAACGGGTGATGAAATCCTCGTGGGTGAAAACATCGCCGACCGGTATCGTTTCAAAGTGGGAGAACAGCTCGATTTGAGGGGTTCGACCAGAGGTGAATCCGACGGGAAGCAGTTCACTGTCTCGGGGATCCTCCGCACCGGCGGTCCCGAAGATGATCTGGTCGTGCTGCCTATTGAAGCCCTGCAGGAGCTGTCATCAGAAGAGACAGGTTACAGCCTCATTGAATATTCCGCCGCGGGCTCAACAGCGGAACTGTCCGAGCTGGCGCAGCGGGTGATCGCGGCTTCGCCGAAACTCGACGCCGAAGTGGTGCAGCGGGTCAGCCAGACCGAAAGCGGCATTGCCGCAACCCTGCAGACCCTCATCTGGCTTGTCAGCATCATTATCTGCGGGTTGACAGTGATCGCAGTCTCGGCGACACTCGGCGCGATCGTCAACGAGCGCGCCAAAGAGTTCGGTCTTAAAAAAGCCCTCGGCGCGCAGCCGCACCATATCCTGATCGAACTCATCGGAGAGTCCACGCTGCTGGGCTTGCTCGGCGGCGGCCTGGGCATCACAGCGGGGATCTGGCTGGCTGAATTCGTGTCACACCGCGCCTTTGCCGTTGACTTGCAGTTCAACGCCCTCGCTGTTCCGATCACGGTGTTTGCAGCCTTGCTGATCACGCTCGGGGCAACACTGCTTCCGGCTCGCCGCATCTCAACTATCGAACCGCACGTTGTGCTGAGTGGGGAGTAAAACTGTGTCCGATACCGCACAAGAAAACAATTTTGACGGGCGTGGATCAGGTCCCGAACTGATCTACTCACTCCAGGGCGTGAGCCGGCACTACGGCGATGTGAAAGCTCTCGACAATGTGAGCCTTGACATCCGCCGGGGTGAGTGGCTTTCGGTCGTGGGCCCGTCGGGATCCGGAAAATCCACACTGATGAACATTTTGGGGTGCCTTGACAGCCCCACTGAGGGCCTGGTGCTGTTCGAGGGTGAGCATCTCGACAAGTTAGGTGAAGCAGAGCTCGCGCTTGTGCGACAGCGCAAAGTGGGGCTTGTGTTTCAGCAGTTCCACCTGGTCAGTCATCTCACCGCCCTCGAAAACGTGATGCTTGCGCAGTATTACCACTCTGTTCCTGACAGGGCTGAGGCTTTAGAAGCTTTAGAGCGAGTGGGGATGGGCGCCCGCGCAACACACCTGCCGCGACAGCTTTCCGGCGGTGAGCAGCAGCGAGTTTGTGTTGCCCGCGCGTTAATCAACCACCCCTCTGTGATCCTCGCTGATGAGCCAACAGGGAACCTCGACGAAGCGAACGAGAAAATCGTGATGGACTTCTTCCACCAGCTGCACGACGCGGGCACCACCCTCATTGTGGTGACCCACGACGCGCAGGTTGCTGACCAGGGTCAGCGCCAGATCATTTTGGAACACGGCCGCATCGTGCAGATCGTGTGAAGCGCTCACGCCTTCCGCAACCGCCGAAGCGGACAGCACCGCGGCAAGTGCGGAAAACTCGGGGACGCGCAGGTTACTCGGGAAGGTTCGCTATCGCGTAGTCGGCTTCTTCTTCGGTGAACTTCTCACCGTGTGAGCTGACGAGCTGATCACGAATGGCCGAGGGAGACATCGCCAGATCTTTTTGGTAGGTGATTGCCTTCTGCAGAGCGTTTTCTTTCCAGTCCGCTTCGACGTTGTCAATCGCGTACTGTGCTGCTTCGGCTGAGAACTGCTCGCCGTAGTCCGACGTGAGTTGATCGTAGATACCGGCCTTACTCATGTGTGCGGTGTCTGAATACAACTTGGCCTTCTTAAGTGCGGACTTGTACTCCTGCGGCACATCATCCGCGGGTGTTTCTTCAGCGGGTGCCTCCTCGGCGGCAGCCTCCTGAGTGACTTCTTCCGCTGGCGCAAAATCAGCTGGTTCGGTGGCTTCCGGAGAGCAGCCAACGAGACCGACAACAAGCAGGAAACCGGCAAGCGGGGAAGCAACAATCACACGTTTCTTGTTCATCATGAGATCAAATTAACAGGGGGGTGCCCCTATGTTTTTGTCAAGCTGTAACAGCGGTTTGGGGTTGGGGTCGTGGTTGGTAGAGGCTACCGGTCCGAAGAGTAGTGTCCAGTATGGTGGTGTACGGATCGGC
>NZ_KV789337.1:0-1072 GCF_001807555.1 Brevibacterium sp. HMSC08F02
GTTCGAAGCGGAGAATTTAAGCCCCAGTAAACGGCGGTGGTAACTATAACCATCCTAAGGTAGCGAAATTCCTTGTCGGGTAAGTTCCGACCTGCACGAATGGCGTAACGACTTCTCTGCTGTCTCAACCGCGAACTCGGCGAAATTGCATTACGAGTAAAGATGCTCGTTACGCGCAGCAGGACGGAAAGACCCCGAGACCTTCACTATAGTTTGGTATTGGTGTTCGGTGTGGCTTGTGTAGGATAGGTGGGAGACGTAGAAGCGTGCACGCCAGTGTGTGTGGAGTCATTGGTGAAATACCACTCTGGCCATAGTGGATTCCTGAACTTCGGACCCTGATCGGGTCCAGGGACAGTGCCTGATGGGTAGTTTAACTGGGGCGGTTGCCTCCCAAAGAGTAACGGAGGCGCCCAAAGGTTCCCTCAGCCTGGTTGGCAATCAGGTGGTGAGTGTAAGTGCACAAGGGAGCTTGACTGTGAGACGGACGTGTCGAGCAGGAGCGAAAGCTGGGACTAGTGACCCGGCCATGGCTTGTGGAAGCGTGGTCGCTCAACGGATAAAAGGTACCTCGGGGATAACAGGCTGATCTTGCCCAAGAGTCCATATCGACGGCATGGTTTGGCACCTCGATGTCGGCTCGTCGCATCCTGGGGCTGGAGTCGGTCCCAAGGGTTGGGCTGTTCGCCCATTAAAGCGGTACGCGAGCTGGGTTTAGAACGTCGTGAGACAGTTCGGTCCCTATCCGCTGCGTGCGTAGGAAATCTGAGAAGGGCTGTCCTTAGTACGAGAGGACCGGGACGGACGAACCTCTGGTGTGCCAGTTGTACCGCCAGGTGCATGGCTGGTTGGCTACGTTCGGGAAGGATAACCGCTGAAAGCATCTAAGCGGGAAGCCTGCTTCAAGATGAGATTTCCCCTGAGGTGTCCAGTAGACGACTGGGTTGATAGGCCAGATGTGGAAGCACAGCAATGTGCGCAGCTGACTGGTACTAATACACCAATCACTCACCCAAACACCCACACACTCTTGGTGGGGTGCCAAGGCGAGTAACACAACAAACACCAACAA
>NZ_KV789338.1:0-22149 GCF_001807555.1 Brevibacterium sp. HMSC08F02
CGCCGACTCCGTGTGGAGCCGGCGGGCGCCCGTTCTGCTGTCAGGGGCTTGCCGAGACTGGTTTGCCCAGCGCTGCGTCAGCGGTTGTAGTTGCCGACCATGGTCATCACGTCGAGAGCCTTGTCGAGCTCTTCTTCCGTGATGGTGCCGTTTTCGACGTAGCCCAGGTCGATGGTGGCTTCCTTGACCGTCATCTTCTCTGCAACAGCGTGCTTGGCGATTGCTGCAGCTGCTTCGTAGCCGATGACCTTGTTCAGCGGGGTCACGATCGACGGCGATGCTTCGGCGAGGAAGCGGGCGCGCTCTTCGTTGACGGTCAGGCCGTCGATCATCTTTTCAGCCATGACGACCGAGGTGTTGGCCATCAGGCGGATGGATTCCAGCAGGTTCGCAGCCATGACCGGGATGCCCACGTTGAGTTCGAAGGCGCCGTTGGTCGAGGACAGCGAAATGGTGGTGTCGTTGCCGATGACCTGAGCCGAAACCATGATTGCGGCTTCGCAGATGACCGGGTTGACCTTGCCGGGCATGATCGACGAACCGGGCTGGAGGTCCGGGATGTGGATTTCGCCCAGACCCGTGTTGGGGCCCGAACCCATCCAGCGCAGGTCGTTGTTGATCTTCATGTAGCTGTAGGCAATGGTGCGCAGCTGACCGGAGACCTCCACGAGGCCGTCGCGGTTGGCCTGTGCTTCGAAGTGGTTGCGCGCTTCCGTAATGGGCAGGCCGGTCTGTTCGGCCAGCAGTTCGATGACGCGCTTGGAGAAGCCGTCGGGCGTGTTGATGCCGGTGCCGGTGGCGGTGCCGCCCTGCGGGACTTCAGCCACGCGGGGGAGCGAGGCTTCGATGCGCTCGATGCCGATGCGAACCTGTGCGGCGTAGCCGGAGAATTCCTGGCCGAGCGTCACAGGTGTGGCGTCCATCAGGTGCGTACGGCCGGCCTTGACGACGTCCTTCCAGGCTTCGGCCTTCTTTTCCAGCGATTCGGCGAGCGTGCGCATAGCCGGAATGAGGTCGTTGACCAGTGCGCCGGTGACGGCAACGTGCACCGAGGTGGGGAAGACGTCGTTGGAGGACTGGGACGCGTTCACGTGGTCGTTGGGGTGAACCTCGATGCCCTTGTCCTTGAGGATCTGGGTGGCGAGGTTGGCCAGGACTTCGTTCGTGTTCATGTTCGAGGATGTGCCCGAACCGGTCTGGAACACGTCGATGGGGTACTCGCCGTTGTGCTTGCCGGCGATGACTTCGTCAGCTGCCTGGGCGATGGCTTCGGCGCGCTCGGCATCGAGAACGCCAAGTTCCTGGTTGGCGCGCGCCGCGGCTTTCTTCACCTGACCGAGAGCTGCGATATGGGCGTTTTCGAGGGTCTTGCCCGAAATGGGGAAGTTCTCGACGGCGCGCTGGGTCTGCGCGGCGTAGAGGGCGTCCTTGGGGACTTTGACTTCGCCCATGGTGTCGTGTTCGATGCGGAATTCTGTCACTGTGCTGCCTCCGTGAGTTCCTTTTCCGTGGCCGCTTCGCCGCCGATCTGGGCGACGATCTTGGCGCGGCCGTCTTTGAGCTTGTAGGTCATGCCGACGATCATGAGCTGGCCGGAGTCGACCAGCTCTTTGAGGATTTGAGAGCGTTCGTACAGCAGGTGCACCGTGTCGACGGTGTTCTGGTGTACAGCGCCGCCGATGTCATTGAAGCCGTCGCGACGAGCGTGGATGACGGTCGGCAGGAGTCGTGAGACGACGTCGTAGACGAATCCATTGGGCGTTTCGCCGGTTTCGAGGGATTCGACTGCGGCGGTTACAGCCCCGCAGCTGTCGTGGCCCAGCACGATCAGCAGCGGCGTGCCGAGGTTGGATGCCCCGTATTCGAGGCTGCCGATGGTGACCGCGTCCGTGACCTGGCCGGCTGTGCGGACGACGAACATTTCGCCAAGACCGACGTCGAAGATCATTTCCGCGGCAACGCGCGAATCAGCACAGCCGAACAGTGTTGCGTAGGGGTGCTGGTGGTCGGTCAGCGTGCTGCGGTGCTTGGAGTTCTGGTTGGGGTGCGACGGGGTGTCTGCAACAAAGCGCTTGTTGCCTTCCATCAGGTGGTCGAGTGCCTGCTGCGGAGAAAGATTGCGTGCCGGCATCAGACCAGACCTCGCGCAGCGGCTTCCTTTGCCGCTTCTTCGTAGGAGTGGGTCTTCTCAAGAAGGTGTTCCGCCATGACGGTGCGGACCGTGCCGGACTTTGAACGCATGACGAGTGATTCGGTGACGACGCGCTTGCCTTCGTAGCGAAGACCGCCCAGGAGGTCGCCGCCGGTGATGCCCGTGGCGACGAAGTACGTGTTGTCGCCGGTGACGAGGTCGTCCGTGCTGAGCACGGCGTCGACGTCGAGACCCGCGTCGATTGCACCCTGGCGTTCAGCGTCGTCCTGTGGCCACAGGCGACCCTGGATGACGCCGCCGAGGGCCTTGATTGCGCAGGCCGAGATGATCCCTTCGGGGGTTCCGCCGATGCCCATGAGCATGTCGATTCCAGTGCCGGGGCGGCAGGCTGCGATGGAGCCCGCGACGTCGCCGTCGGAGATGAGCTTGACGCGTGCGCCGGCGTCGCGGACCTGCTGGATGAGGTCTTTGTGGCGGGGACGGTCGAGGATGACGACGGTGACCGAGGAAGGGTTGCCGGGGTTGCCCTTGGCCTTTGCAACGCGGCGGATGTTTTCGTCCACCGGCAGGCGAAGGTCAACGTAGTCTGCGGCGTCGGGGCCGACGACGAGCTTTTCCATGTAGAAGACAGCCGAAGGGTCGTACATGGAGCCGTCTTCAGAGACCGCCATGACGGAAATCGCGTTGGGCATGCCCTTGGCGGTCAGCGTGGTGCCGTCGATGGGGTCGACTGCGACATCGCACAGAGCACCGTCGCCGTTGCCGACTGCTTCGCCGTTGTACAGCATGGGGGCTTCGTCTTTTTCGCCTTCGCCGATTACGACGGTGCCGTTCATGGTGACGGTTGAAATGACATTGCGCATGGCGGCAACTGCGGCGCCGTCGGCGGCCAGTTTGTCGCCACGTCCCACCCACGGGGCTGCCGCGATTGCGGCGGCTTCTGTGACGCGGACGAGTTCGAGTGCGAGGTTGCGGTCGGGTTCGCCGGCCTGCGTGCGCAGACGCTGCGTCCATTCATCGGTGACGGCCTGAGGCGGGGCAGAAGCCCGTCCGCCGTTGTGGTGGCCTTTGACAGTCGGGTTTTCTGCCGGTGTTTCGCTGGTGCTCATAGTCCTTATTGTGCCACCCGGCTGTGACACAGCGAACTCAGATGGGCCAAGGGGTGGGTGGGTGTGCGTTTGCGTTCGCGCTCCGAGACAATAGGGGGCGTGTCTGAGAAGAAGCCCGTTCCCGGTTCGCGGGAAGAAATGCGCCAGATCCGCCTGACGTCGAACTGGGTCAATATGATCATCGCCCTGCTCATCTGCTTCGGCGTGGTGTTCGTCGTTTTTATGCTCGTTCCGCAGCCGAAGGGCGATCCTACGCGCAGCGTTGATGTTGCCTCGATCGGCCAGGCTGCCGAGGATCACGCCGGCTTCGATCTCTACACACCGAAGCTTCTCGAGGACTGGAACGCCAATGACGCCCACTTCACCAAGATGGGCCACCCTGAGGCAGATACGTGGTACGTGTCGATGGTCGGCCCCCAGGACCAGTGGGTTTCTGTTCGCCAGTCTGAGGGCGACGATGATTGGCTCGCCTCCGTTCTCGACGGCGCTGTCGAACGCGGAAAGTCGGACATCGACGGTGTGAAGTTCACCGAATACGAATCGAAGGACCTCACCCAGCAGGCGCTGGTGGGCAAGATTGCCGGAACAACGGTCGTCCTCAAGGGCTCAGCCCGGTGGGAGAGCTACCACGAATACGCGAAGCAGGCCGTCGAGCAGCTGAACGGCTGAGTGCTTCTTTCACTGGCTCTGCTCCAGCGTGGCTGCTGAACGCCGTTGAGCGGTCGGAAACCGCCGCTGAAGCTGCAGCCTTTATTCAGCGGACTCCGTGGTGTTTTCGCGCTTGGCCTGAGCCTCGTTGAGGGTTTCGCGGGCACCGTCGAGCCATGCTTGGCACCTGTCGGCGAGTTCTTCTCCGCGCTGCCACAGGCGCAGTGATTCTTCCAGCGGCAGGTTGCCGCCTTCGAGTGTGCGCACGACAGTGACGAGTTCGTCGCGCGCCTGTTCGTAGCTCATGTTCTGCGCATCCGACGGTGCGGCGGTGCTTTCGGGCATGGTGTTCTCAGTCATGTGAATCTGTTCCTTCCGTGGGGCGTCCGGGGCCGTCGGTGTTGGCGATTTCAGTGACGTCGGCGGTGAAGACACCGCGTTCGACTGTGATGGTCAGGTGATCGCCGGGTGTAAGTGTTTCCGCAGAGCGCACGGCGGTTCCGTCAGCGCTCTGCACCACGGCGTAGCCGCGGGCCAGGGTGTTCAGCGGTGACAGCGAGCGAACCTGGGTGCGCAGATGCTGGACTTCCGCCAAGCCGGACTGCACTGCTGCATTGCCCAGCTGCCAGGCGCGTTCGCGCCAGTTTTCGACATCCCGTTGGCGTGAGGTGATCATCTGCTGCGGTTCAGCAAGGACAGGCCTTGAGCGCACGGATTCCAGTGCTGTGAGTTCCCGGGCGATGAACCTTTCCAGCGCTCCGTCCAGCTGGGCGCGGGCCTGGAGGATCTTCATGTTCTCTTCGTGGACGTCCGGCACGATTCTCTTGGCAGCGTCGGTCGGCGTGGACGCGCGCAGGTCCGCGACTTCGTCGAGGATGGGGTTGTCGGCTTCGTGCCCGATGGCTGACACCACGGGGGTGGTGGCATCAGAGACCGCGCGGATGAGCGTTTCGTTGGAAAACGGCAGGAGGTCTTCCATGCTGCCACCGCCGCGGGCGATGACGATGACGTCAATGGTGGGGTCGCTGTCGAGTTCGCGCAGTGCGCTGATGATCTGGCCGACCGCGGTTGTTCCCTGCACCGCTGTGTTGCGAACTTCGAACTGCACGGCCGGCCAGCGCAGTGTCGCGTTGCGCAGGACGTCCTTTTCGGCATCGGAGTTCCGTCCGGTGATGAGCCCGATTCTGCCGGGCAGGAACGGCAGCGGCTTTTTGGCCGCGGGGTCGAAAAGGCCTTCAGCCGCCAGTTGACGGCGCAGGCGTTCCAGCCGGGCGAGGAGTTCGCCAAGACCGACCGGGCGGATGTCGCGAGCGCGCATGGACAGGCGTCCGGCTTTGCCCCAGAAGTCTGCTTTGAGCTGCACGACGATGTGCGAGCCTTCTTCGATGGGGGATTCGAGCCTTTCGAGGACGTCGTTGAACACCTGCACGGGCAGCGACATTTCTTCGTTGAGGTCCCGCAGCGTGAAGTAGCTGACCCGGCCGCGCCGGTTGAACTGGATGACCTGGCCTTCGACCCACACGACCGACATGCGGTCGATGTACTCTTTCATCTTGCGCGACAGAAGAGCCAGGGGCCACGGGTTGTCCGCAGTGGTGTCGCCGGCCAGTGCGGGCAGGGGGCGTGGGGTGTGCGCGCCCAGTGTTCCCGGGGTTCCGCTGATCCGCTGTGCCACGCTTCCTCCGCTTCTGCTGCCGTCGCTTGGGGTTGTCGGGAAGTCTAACGCCAGGTGCTGACACAGAATTCTCATAGGCGCTTCCTACAATGGTGGCGTGAGTACTGTGAGCGTTCCCATGCCGGCCATGCCTCGTGTGCGCAAAGAGCCGAGTGAAATCCGACAGCCCGAGAGCGCTAAGCAGGTTCTGCTGGCGGCTCCCCGCGGTTACTGTGCGGGCGTTGATCGTGCTGTCATCGCCGTTGAACGTGCCCTTGAGCACTATGGTGAGCCCGTTTATGTTCGGAAGGAGATCGTCCACAACCGCCATGTTGTTGAGACGCTCACCGAGCGCGGCGCGATCTTCGTCGATTCCGCCAATGATGTTCCCGAAGGCGAACGCGTGGTGTTCTCTGCCCACGGTGTGTCTCCGGAGGTGCACGCCAAGGCCGCTGCGCGCAATCTCGAGACGATTGACGCCACCTGCCCGCTGGTGACGAAAGTACACCGTGAGGCAATCCGCTTTGCCAAAGAGGGCTACCTGATCGTCCTTGTGGGCCACGATGGTCACGAAGAAGTCGAGGGCACGATGGGCGAAGCCCCTGACCACATTGTGCTGGTGCAGAACCCGGATGAGGCTCGCACGGTCGATCTGGGTGATCCCGAAAAGCTCATTTGGATTTCGCAGACCACCCTGTCGGTGGACGAAACCATGGAAACGGTCAATATTCTGCGTGAGCGCTACCCTCAGCTGCAGGATCCGCCGAGCGATGACATCTGCTACGCCACCCAGAACCGTCAGGTTGCGGTGAAGAAGATCGCACCGCAGGCAGATTTGGTGATCGTTGTGGGTTCGGCGAATTCGTCGAACTCGGTGCGTCTTGTCGAAGTTGCTCTGGAAGCCGGAGCGAAGGCCGCGCACCGGGTGGACTTTGCGCGCGAAGTCGACGAAGAGTGGTTCCACGATGTCGCCACCGTCGGTGTGACCAGCGGTGCTTCTGTTCCCGAGGTTCTGGTGCAGGGAGTGCTGAAGCTTCTGGCCGAGTACGGCTACACGGATGTCGAAGAAGTGCAGACCGCTACCGAGGACCTGATGTTTTCGCTGCCGCGCGAACTGCGCAAGGACCTCAAGGCTGCCGGACACAAGACGTCAAACAAGAAGGATGGCGCGGACCGCGAACACGACCTGCGCTGACGTTTCTTAAACGTCACACAGCCTGCCGCTCAGCCGGCCAGATCAGTGATCTGGCCGGCTGAGTTCGTCTGCGCTGGGTTTGCGCACAGCGGCGTCGAGACCGGGCAGGGCATCGATCTGTTCGGTGCTCAGGCCTGTGTGGGTGAACTTCCGTGCAGTTACCAGGAACCTGCTTTCAAAGGACCCAATGAACGTGTTGTAGTCGCCGACCGCTCGCTGCAGTGCCGTACCGACTCGGGCTGCGTGACCGGCAAGCGTTCCCACGCGGTCGTAGAGTTCCCGGCCCAACTGCAGGACTTCTTCTGCGGAGCTGCTGATGGCTTCGTGCCGCCAGCCCATGGCTGCGGTCTTCAGCAGCACGAGGAGGGTCGAAGGGGAGGCAATGACGACATTGCGCAACATCGCCTGTTCGATGAGCTGTGGGTAAGCAGCCGCGGCCTCTGACAGGAGGGAATCGCTGGGCACAAAGCAGACGACGAAGTCAGGGGAAGCGGCGAACTGCTTCCAGTACTCCTTTGATGCCAGCGAGTCGACGTGCCGCAGGAAGGCACGCGCGTGTTCGTCCGCGGCGGGCTTGCCGTTCTCTTCTGCCCGCAGGCGTGCTGACAGCGGTGCTTTTGCATCGACGACGATGGTTCCGCCGTGGGGCAGGTTGATGACCATGTCGGGGCGGAGGGCGGAGTGTGCTGTGGTCACGCGGACCTGAGTGTCGAAGTCGACGTGTGGAAGCATTCCCGCGTATTCGACGATCCTGCGCAGTTGAACCTCACCCCACGCACCGCGGGACGAGGTCGCGTTGAGCGCCTGTCCAAGCCGTCCGGTCGATTCGCGAAGGTCCCGGTTCTGCTGGCTTAAGTGAGTGAGCTGTTCGCTCAGCCTGGTCATCTGCTCAATGCGCTGGCGCTCTGTTTCGGTGAGGTCTTCCTGCAGCCGGCGCACTCCGGCTGCAAGAGGGCCGACAGCGCCGGTGAGTTCGCCGGCTAGGCGCGCATCAGCCTCCAGTGCTTCGGAACGGTCAGTCAGAAGCTGCTGGGCTGTTTCCGCTTGAGCAAGCCTGGTGGACATTTCCGAGCGGGTGCGCGCTGAACCGAACAGGAAGCCGATAACAGCACCGAGCGCGAGGAAGACGATCGCTGCAACGGCGGCGGTGACGAGGGCTGCTGTAGTCATGCCCCCAGTGTGCACTGAGGCACTGACATAACCAGGGGCAGCTGTTTTCGGATCAGATTCAATCCAAGGGGAATAGTCAAAGGTTCAACTTTGTTTGGCTGGCATGAAGTCTTTTGGATTCCTCAGCTTCGGGCATTACGTGCCGGGCAGTGACCTTGATGCCAAACAGATGCTCACTGACGCGGTTGATATCGCGCAGGGTGCCGACGAACTTGGTGTCAACGGCGCCTATTTCCGTGTTCACCACTTTGCGCCGCAGTCGGGTTCGCCCATGCCGCTGCTGGCGACGATTGCGGCCAAGACGCGCAACATCGAAGTCGGCACCGGTGTCATCGACCTGCGTTAGCGCATCTCATGGTTGTGACGTTGGATAGCGGCTGCCGCCCGCGGCTGCGCCGCGGTTGCCCCCAACGTGACCGACTGGCCCACCCGAGCCCCTGTCAGTGACCGTTGCCGAGTCCTCCCGTGAGTCGGGCGTGGAACGCAGTCGTGAACTCGTTCATCCCGACGAACTCGACCGCCTTGCCGTGCTGTTCGTATTTGGTCTCGATTGCGTCGAGCGCCGCGACGGTGGAGGCATCCCAGATGTGGGATCTCGTGAGGTCGATGATGACTCGGTCAGGGTCGTCGGCGTACTCGAACATGGTGGTGAGGTCGTTGCTGGAGGCGAACAGGAGCTGACCCTCGACTGTGTAATGCGCGATCCGAGCGCCATCATGTTCAGTGATCTCACGCTTTACGTCGATGAGGTGGGCGACGCGGCGCACGAACATCACAGAGGCGACGAACACGCCGACGACGACACCGACGGCGAGGTTGTGGGTGGCGACGACGACGGCGACGGTGATGACCATGACGGTCGTCTCGCTCTTAGGCATCCGGCGCAGGGTGGAGGGCTTGATGGAGTGCCAGTCGAAGGTACCTACGGAGACCATGATCATCACCGCGACCAGCGCCGCCATGGGGATGATCGCAACGATGTCGCCGAGGACGACGATGAGGACCAAGAGGAACACACCTGCGAGGAACGTCGAGATGCGGGTGCGGGCCCCGGACACCTTCACGTTGATCATGGTCTGCCCGATCATCGCGCAGCCGCCCATGCCGCCGAACAGGCCGGAGAGCAGGTTCGCGACGCCCTGCCCCCAGCTCTCCCGGGTCTTGTTTGAGTGGGTGTCGGTCACATCGTCCACGAGCTTCGCCGTCATGATCGATTCCATCAGGCCTACCAGCGCCATCGCGAGGGCAAACGGCGCGATGATCGTGAAAGTCTCCCATGTCAGCGGCACATTCGGTATGAACAGCTCGGGAAGGCTGCGCGGCAGCTCACCCTTGTCGCCGACTGCGGGTACGTTGATCGCGAAGACGACCACGGCGGCGGTCACCAGAGCGATCGAGACCAGTGGGGCCGGTATGACCTTGGTGATCTTCGGCATGAAGACCATGATCAGCAGCCCGACCGCGACGAGGGGGTAGACCATCCAGGGCACGCCGATGAGTTCGGGCACCTGTGCCATGAAGATGAGGATCGCCAGCGCGTTGACAAAGCCGACCATGACGCTGCGCGGGATGAATCGCATGAGCCTGGCGACTCCGAAGACGGCGAGGAGGATCTGGAAGACCCCAGCCAGAAGCACCGTCGCGATGAAGTAGTCCAAGCCGTAGTCGCGGGCGACGGGGGCGATAACGAGAGCGATAGCGCCCGTCGCCGCGGTGATCATGGCGGGTCTGCCACCGAGGAACGCGATGGACACTGCCATCACGAATGAGGAGAACAAGCCCACACGTGGATCGACGCCCGCGATGATCGAGAACGAGATCGCCTCAGGAATGAGCGCCAGCGCCACGACCAGGCCTGCGAGAACTTCGCGGGTGAGAATGCGCGGGGTCTTCAGTGCGGTGAGCACCGACGGTTCGGGCCGGTACCGACCCTTGTCTTCTTTGGTCGCAGTGGGCACGGCCATGCGGTACCTCCATCTGTTCAGGGCGGCGCTCTCAGGCCGAGAGCGGAGAATGTCTGGTGGTGCGCGACAACGCGCGGCTTCGCCTGGTGATAGATCGCCACGGCGGAGGCATGTCCAGCTCATGTGGACACGAGAGTCAACACTAACGTAACGTGAGAGTTGTGTCGAACTGAGACGATGAGATGAGGAGGCCTCCGTGCCCGAAGCGGGAATGATGCACATCGGAGAGCTGGCTGAGCGGACAGCTCTGTCGCAGCGCACGATCCGCCACTACGACGAGATCGGACTCTTGACGCCCTCCGGACGCTCCGAGGGCGGGTTCCGGCTCTACACTGAGGGCGATCTCGGCAGACTCCTGCTGATCCGGCGCATGAAGCCACTGGGATACTCGCTCGATCAGATGGGCGACCTGCTCCGGGCGCTCGACGGCGCGGATGGCGTCGGTGCTGCCGCCGAGAGCGCCCGGCGGGCGCTGAACGATTTCCGCACCGACGCGGATGAACGCCGCGCGAAGCTTGCCAAGCAGCTTGACGCCGCTGACGAGTTCATCGGCCTGCTCGCCGCGCACTCCTCGGACTGAGTCGAAGCAGACACACGATGCGCTATCTGTGCCAGCGAGGCCACTTCGGCAACCCGCGGCCCTTCCAGGCCGGCAACCCAGCGGACGGATGCGAAGAGCCCGTAGCCGGCCCCGGCGAAGCCCACGGTGACCACGAGCCAGCGCCCGATGCCGAGCCACAGGCTCCCGTCCACGTCGAGCGCCCACTGAGCGCCTGTGATGAGCCCGGCGATCGCCATCCAGAGCCCAGCGACGACCACGACCACTGGCAGGAAAGCGAGGCACATCGCGGCGGCAGCCGACCAGAGCTGACGAGCCTCTAGCTTCGCCGTCGCCGCCAGGATCCGCTCGGCACGCTCGTTCGACGCGTCGAGGTTCGCGGTCATCGTGGCGGAGGCCTCCCCGGCGACCTGCTCGACGGCCTTCTCGACCCGCTCCTCGGTGCGCTTCTCGATCCGCTGCACGGCTCCGCCGACCTGGCTCACGAGCTTCTGGTTCGCTGCGGCCTGCGTCTTCAGCCCCTCAATCGCCGAGGCCGTAGCCGCGCGATTCTTCTGCGCCTCCGCGACCAAGCTCCGCGACGCGGCGTTCAAGCTCTCGCCGTTGAGACTCTGCGCGAACTCGCCGAGCGTGCTCGCGATCTCGTTCTGCCTGCTCTCGATGCTCGCGATCCTCGCGGACACGTCGCTGGAGGGCGAGGAGGTCGACGCCGGGGCCGTGATCCGCTCCAGCCGCCTCGTCGTCTCCTCGTCCATGACCTTCACGAACCCCGCGAGCTTCTTCTGCTGCTCGGTCAGCGTGGCGATCCTCGCATTCTGCGCCTCGACGGCGGCGAGGATCGAGGTCAACAACTCCATCATCTCCGGACTGCCGAGCTGCTGCTGCGACTGTACGGGCCCGTTCTGCTGCTTCAGCCTGTCGAGTGCTGCGCTCATAGTCCTGCTCCTTCTGCTGCTGGTGGTAGTCGAAGAACGCCTGCGCGCCCTCCGGGGTGAAGTCCGCCGAGAGTGCACTCGCGCGCTTGCGGCGCTCGGCGCGCCCGGACTCGCCGCGGCGGTCCTCGATGTAGAGCGTCCAGGTCTCCTGCCCGGCGCGCCTGCCCTTCTTGCTGACGGGGCTGTGCAGCCGCATCCGCGGCACCCGCTCCCCGTCATCGCCGAGCTGCTGGTTCTGCTCCTCGATCACCGCTTCGAGACCGGCCTTGTCCACCGCGCGGGGGTCGGCCAGCGCCGCGCTCATCCGGTCACCCATCTCGCGGTCGAGCGATCCCTCGGCGAAGTCCTCTCGGCGCAGCTCCCAGTCCTTCGGCGCGTGCTCCAGCCGCTTCACGACCGAGAGCCCGTGATCGCGCATCAGCTCGTCGTTTGCCGACTGCACGCCCTTCTGGTTCCCGGCCTTGCGGTCGTGGAACGTGCGATAGTCCGAGAGCGCCTTTCCCGTGCGGTTGTTGTGATTGAGAACCAAAATATGGTTGTGCGGCTTCTTTCCCCGCCCATCCACATGACTGACGACGAGGCAGTCCGAATCCGGGTGCATCTTCTTCGCGAGCTGGTAGCCCAGATCGTTCACCCTCTGCACGTCCTCCGGATTCTTCGGATCGAACTCTTCGTCGCTGAACGACTGGCGGTAATGCAGCGCCTCGACCTCGCGCGTCGTGTTCTGCGTCAGCGCCCGAGCGCGCGCCGAGAACGCGCCGAGGCCTCCCGGCACATCGCACGTGATCGCTACGCCCCGCGCGTCCTCCTTGCCACGGATATAGCGCTCCGTGTCGGCGGCACTGGCGCTCGGGCTGTAGTGCGTCGTGCTCATGAGGCCGTCCGATCCCCGAGCAGGGCGCGAACCTCGCGCAGCAGCTCGATCAGCTCGGGCACCTCCGCCGACAGCGCCACCGACTCACCGGCCCGCGCGCGGCGGTCCAGATCGTTCACGTTGATCGCCAGCGGGCGCACCTGCGCGGCAAGCTCGCGAGCGTCCGCCGACGCCTGCACGCGCGCCTCGCCCCAGAGCAGGTGCGCGGCCACGGCAGCGTCCAGCTCCTCGCTCCGAGAGGCGTGGAGCGCGTCGCGCACCACGGCCCGCACCCACGCGCTCGGAGCCAGCCCGAGCCGCTTCGCACGAGTGCGCAACGCCGCGAGCGTCTCCTCGCCGAAGTCGGTATCGAGCTTCGCGCGGCCCCCACGACGACGCTTCGCGCCACCGTGACTCTGCCGCACAGCTTCCACAGCAAACCGACCGATGTTCACCTGGGAGTCGGCCTGCTGCTCCACCTGTACGCCAGAGTGGCAAGCAGTAGCCGCGTCGGACATTTCGCTGACGCTCATGTCCTCCCCGGCTGCTTGCGAGGGGCCTCCGGCCCCCTCGACCCCCTGGAAGAGCGCATCGCGTTTGGTGCTCATCGCACACCTCCCGCGACCAGCAGCCCACCGTTCGCGCGGAGGCGCTCGACCTTCGCTTCGAGGGCCTTCCGCTTGGCGTCGGCACGACGCTTGCGCTCCTCCTCGGAGAGCGCGGGACAGTCGTCGCCATGACGCGCATAGGTGCCCGACTGCGGCGTCGAACAGGTGCACAGCTTCAACTCACGGTTGTGCTCCTCCAGCTCGGCGAGACGCTTGCGCTGCTGTTCCTCGACGATCTCGCGGTCACGCTTCGCCGCCTCCTCCGCCACGGCGATTTCCTCAGCGCTCGGCTGGATCGGCTGGCCGACCCCGGCGAACTCCGCGAACAGATCGTGCCCGTCGATCGCGTCCAGCTCGGGGCGGGCGATCCGATCGTGCTGCTTGACGATCGGCGCGACCGTGCGCGCCTCGATCTCACAGCGCACGCGCTCCCGCTCCGCGGTGTCCCTGATCGCCTTGCATCTGCGCGCCAGCAGTTCGAGGTCCTGGCGCATGTGCTCGTACCGTTCGTAGCTCCGGTACTCGCGGGTGCCGTTGAGCACGCCGGAATTCACAAAGATCGAGAACTCCCGCTCGGCGACCGGAATGATCACCGGGAAGCGACGGAACCCCTGCCCGAGGTTCTCCGCCTGGTGCTTGACCCGCACGCCTCCCTGCATCGACTCGTACTCGCCAGCCAGGCCCCGGAGGAACTCCTCGTAGCCCTCCGGACCCGTCACGATGTTCACCCGGTTGAGCAGCTGGGTCTTCGACCCCTTGATGTTCACGATCGGCTTCTCGTCCGGCTCACGCCACGGGCCGAGGATGCGGAAGAGCATTCCGCGGCTCTTTGCCGTGCAGATCATGTCGCCAACCCGCATGTCCTCCCAGATCACGACCGGCTCGCCGTCGTACCCCTCCCAAGAGACGTTCTCGCCGCCCACCTTGAAGTACGGCTTATCCGCGTCCGGGGCCAGAGCGCGAGCGAGCGCCTTCGCAAGCAGATCCTTGCCCGTGCCGCCTTCGCCGAACACGTAGAAGTTCATGACCGACTCAGGCGCGTCTTGATACGCGAGGAAGTCGCCCCGCAACTTCTGGAAATGCGCCAGGTTTCCCTTCGCGAAGTAGATCGCGGGCTCCTGATCGCGAACCTGCTTCAACGTCAGCGAGCCCTTGCCCACGGCCTGGAAGAGCTTGCTGAGCTTCGCACCCCCGCCACCCTCCGCGGCGTTGCGGCGCATCGCCATGTGCGCGTCCAGTTCCCGCCCGAAATCGAAGTTCGCGACGATCCGCCCACGGCCGTACTGATATTTGCCAGGCATGCCCTCCTGCGTCTTGTCCACGAGGTAATGCCGATCCGACTGGTGGATGCCCGGGATGGCGTTCTTCCCCCGCGACTCATGCGGCAGGTACTCAGCGAGATCGAAGAACGCCTTCTCTGCCGCGTCGCGAACCTTGGTCGCGGAGGCGCAGAAGAATCGCGCGGCTACGGCCTCGGCGATTGAGGGTCTGAAGGTGCAGGCCACAACGAACCAGAAGCTTGTGAGCCAGGTCGGCGGCGCGGTGCAGCGGATCGAGAAGCGTACTGAGGAGCGGGTCGAGAAGGCCGTCGAGCAGGTCGCCGGGGAGGCCTCGGCCACGATGACCGCGAACCTCGACGCCTCGAACGAGCGCGCCGAGCGGATGATGGCGGCGACGGCGAAGCTCGAAGCGCGTCAGCTCTGGTCGGCCGCCGCTGCGATGTGCCTCGCCCTGCTGCCGGTGGTCGTGGTCGTCGCCGGGCTCTGGATGGGCATCGCCGGTCTCATCACGGGCGCTCAGTGGGCGCTCGCCGTGGACGGGCGCATCTGGCTCGGCATCGGGCGCTGGCTCGTGGTCTCCGTGGGTCTCGCCGGGGCCGGCTACGGGCTCTTCGCGTCCGTCCGCTCGGCCGCCGGTCTCGTGGAGACGTGGAAGGGTCGCGGGGTGCCGAAGTGGCCGAGGTGGCGATGATGGCTGGATCCGCTCGAGCTACCGGTTCCGATCAGCGGTCGAAGGATTTTCGCAGCAGCCGGTCCTGCGGCCTCGGTGCCGCCGCCCTAACCTGACGAGCATCCCCGCCGTGACGGCCATCACGACGGCGATCCCGGCACCGATGATCCAGGGGTTACCGAGGAGCCCACCGACGCCCGCGAGTGCTCCGCCCGCCGCGATGAGCGGCAGGCCGCAACAGAGCAGCAACGGAAGCGCGCAGCATGCCAGCAAGAGCAGTCCGGTCCCTGCAGCGACGACGGGACCGGCGCGCCGTTCGTCGCGGTCCTGATCGGCGCTCGTCGTCTGCACCTCTTCAGGATGAGATCTCCCCGATTGCCTGCGCTGCCGGTCATGCGCAGCACGACAGCAGCGACGGGTCGGTGGCGAAGGCCTTCGCGGCGATCCGGATGCCCTCGGCCATCGTCAGGTAGGGAGCCCAGGCGTCGGCGATCTCGGCGACGGTCTTGCCGAGCACGTGGACACCGGCGGCGGCGAGCTCTCCGGCGTCCTTGGCGACGGCGGTCAGGCCGAGGATCTCGTTCGTGTCGGCGTTCACGACGATCTTGATGAACCCGCGGGTGTCGCGGTTGACCAGCGCGCGGGGCACGTGGTGCAGCGGCAAGACGCGGCAATCGCAGCGGATCCCCGCAGCAAGCACTTCCTTCTCGGTCATCCCGACCGCTCCGATCGCGGGCCCGGTGAACGTCACCCGCGGCAGGCGGGAATAGTCGACGGCACGATCGGCGTCGGCGAACGCGTTCTCGGCGACGAGGGTGCCGTGGTGGGCGGCGACGTAGACGAACTGGGGGTGCCCGGTCACGTCGCCTGCGGCCCAGATCCGCGGGTTCGAGGACCGCAGCCGGTCGGAGACGACCACCTCGCCGGAGTCCCCGGTCTTCACCCCGACCGCATCGAGGTTCAGGCCATCGGTGACGGGACGGCGTCCGAGGGCGACGAGCACCTGCTCGGCGCGGAACTCCTGCGAGTCGCCGGACACGTCGGCGGTCACGACGGCCTCGCCTCCCGTGCCGCGGGAGACCCGGGTGGGCACCACGCGGCGGACGACGCGGATGCCTTCGTCGGCGAACGCCTCCTGAAGCGCCTTGGACACCTCCGGCTCCTCCTTCGAGGCGAGCCGGGACCGCACCAGCAGCGTGACCTGCGAGCCGAGGCGAGCGAACAGCTGCGCCTGCTCCAGGGCGACGTAGCCGCCGCCGAGCACCAGCAACGACTCAGGAACCTCAGCGAGTTCCATTGCCGTGGTCGAGGTCAGGTACCCGGTCTCCTCCAGGCCGTCGATCGGCGGAGCCCACGGGCGAGAACCAGTCGCGACCAGGAAGTGGTCGGCCTCGATGGTCTCGACCGTCCCGTCGCCGGCGATGATCTCCAGTACCGGGGCGTCTGGGCCGCCGGCGAACGATGCATCGCCGCGGCGGACCTGCCAGCCGTAGGAGTCGGCGACGTCGGCGTACTTCTCGCCGCGCAGCGACTCGACCAGCGCCTGCTTCCCGGCGATCAGCGCAGGCATGTCCACTGTCTCAGCCGTCGCCGCGATCCCCGGGAACCGGCCTGAAGCGTCGGCGGCGACGTGACGGGTGTCGGCAGCGGCGATGAGGGCCTTCGACGGCACGCAGCCGGTGTTCACGCAGGTGCCGCCGAGCGTCCCGCGCTCCATCATCACCACCGACTTGCCGAGCGTGGTCGCACGGATGGCGGCGGCGAATGCTCCGCCTCCGGATCCGATGATGGCGAGGTCGTACTTGGTAGGCATCGCAGCTCCTGTCAACACTTGGTCTTCCGGTCTGTCTCAGCCATACTGGACCTTCCAGTGCAGGGGAAGGTCAAGAGGACTTCTGCCGAAAAAAGAGGGGGCCTGCGATGCGCATCGGGGAACTCGCCGAGCGGGCGGGAACGACGGCGAAGACGCTGCGGTTCTACGAGGAGCAGGGCCTGCTGCCGCCGGCCGAGCGCACGCCGTCCGGATACCGCGACTACGCGCCCGAGACGGCCGCCCGGATCGACTTCGTCCACCGCGGCCAGGCCGCGGGCCTCACCCTCGCCCAGATCCGCCAGATCCTCGAAATCCGCGACGGCGGCGCTGCTCCCTGCGAGCACGTGCGCGACCTCCTCGACGCACGCCTCGCCGAGATCGAGCAGCAGATCGCCCAGCTCGCCGCGCTGCGCGACACCATCACCGAGCTCAGACGCGACGCCGCGCAGCCCGACCCCGACTCGTGCAGCGCGGACCAGGTCTGCCGGTACCTGTAAACGGCAGAGCCGTTCGCGCCAACGCCACAAGCCCGACATGCGCTACGAAAACCCGTTGTACCTGGCGGAGGAAGCCGCCGCGCTCGACCTCTTGTCCGATGGACGGGTGGCGCTGGGAATCTCGCGCGGCTCACCAGAACCGGCTGAGCGCGGCTGGGAGGCCTTTGGCTACACGGGCTCCACCGACCCGCGCGGAGCCGATATCGCGCGCGAAAAGTTCCCACATTTCATGGCGGCGATCCGCGGTGAAGGCATGGTCGAACCTGCCAGGCAGCAATCCGGCTTCCCGCCCTCACCGGCTGATGAACACGGGCGTCTGCGCATTGAACCGCACTCACCAGGGCTTGACCGACGCATCTGGTGGGGTGCCGGCAGCCGCGAAACAGCAGTGTGGGCCGCGCAGCAGGGCGTCAACCTCATGTCCTCGACCCTCCTGACCGAGGCCACGGGTGATTCTTTCGCACAGCTGCAGTCGGAGCAGATCGCACTGTTTCGCGATGCATGGAAAGAGGCCGGCCATGATTGGACGCCGCGCGTGTCCGTTTCACGCAGCATTTTCCCGATCGTCAACGAACTCGATGCCATGTATTTTGGCGCTCGCGGCCAGGGTGCGAACGACCAGATCGGCGTCATTGACGGTTTTCGCTCTACGTTCGGCAAGACCTACGCGGCGGAGCCAGACCAGCTGGTCGAACAGCTCAATCAGGACACCGCGCTCATGGACGCTAACAGCGTCATGCTCACCATTCCCAGCCAGCTCGGTGTTGATTACAACCTACACATTTTGGAAGCTTTCGCCACACACGTTGCGCCTGAACTCGGTTGGCAGCCAGCTTGGCAGGGCCCTACGGAGGGTTATCCCGGCAGCTGATCTGGGAGAAACCCGCCGGGGCAGCCAGCCCGCCCGGCACTTAGGCGGGGGAGTGGGGTGACTGTGGCGGCGCCTCGTCAGCGGGGCCCGTAGGCTGCTGCCCAGCAGCAGGCGGCTTGGTGCCGCGCTGGGTGAAGAACTCAACCGCAAGCAGACCGCCTCCGGCGATCAAGACCAAGGACATCACGGCCAGGAGACCAAGACCCACGTGCGGGAACATGCCGGAGAAGACATAGGGCAGGCGGGCCAGGACAGTGAAGATGCCCAGCAGGCCCGCCAGCGCACCCGCACCGCCGGCAATCAGTTTGAGGATGGGCTTCTTCGTGATGATCGCAGCGATTGCAGTGCCGATTGCGCCCAGGCACAGCAGCATGACGAGGATGCCCGCGAAGGTTCGACCGCTCACCATGACCGAGAACGAAAAGAAGTTCAGGGTGCCGTGGTCGCCCAGTATGTCGACCATGGCGAACGGCAGAAAAAGGCTGATGATTGCCAGGAGCGCTGCGGCTGGCAGGCCAAAGGATGCCCAGCATGCAAAGGTGCCGATCTTGCCGCTGCCCTGTGCGCCGTGCTTGTTGAGGAAGTCCTGTGCTTCTGCGCTGGAGCGTTCAACCGTCGGCGCAACATGGGTGGTGTAGGCGTCCTTCGCGCTGGCAGTGAAGTTGCGGAAGCCGGAGCTGAGCTGCTCGCCGAACTGGTCGAAGGACTGGTGCTGATCATTGTGGATCTCGCCGCGGTCAAGAGCTGCGCGGTACTCCTCAACCGTCGGCGGCCGTCCCTGGGAGGTGCGGAAAGCCTGAGCCCATTCTTCGGGGGTGGGCTTGCGGTTCGGCTGCTGAGGATCAGCGGGGTCGGTGTGCTCGGCTGGTGCCACGGGATTCCTTCCGTGCGGTGTCGGCGGGGACAGGCGGGAAATTTCGAGCTTCGCTACCCCAATCTACATTTTGAAACGGCAGCCGAGCATACCTTAGGTGATTCAGAGCTGACGAGAGATTGAATTCCTCAGCAGTGGTTACCACCCAAGAACGGGAACCAGAAGGAAGATCGTTCCCGAGATCAGCATGAGTACGAGCATGGCAGTCATGCAATATCCCCAAATATCCTTGAGTCCAAGCTTCGACAATCCCAATGTCGGCAGAACAAAGAACGGCTGCAGGAGGTTGGTGGTCATATCACCGACGGAAACCGCGTTGACCACGGTGGCTGGACTGATGTTCATATTCTGAACAGCTTCGATCATCACGGGGCCCTGCACCTGCCATTGGCCACCTGCGGAAGGCACGAAGATGTTGACAATCATGGCCGAGACATAGGCCAGCAGGAGGAATGTGCTGTCTGCGGTATTTCGACCCAAACCTTTTAAGAGAGAGACACAGACACGCATTGCAGGCACATGTCTACGACACAGAGCGTCCTCGTTGAGGGCACGCTGCAGGGGTTGCAGCTATGTGACACGGCCGGGATACTGCCACGCTGCAACACGTCCGTGGCGCGCCGTTGTGTGACACGCAACACAGGTGTTGTGTGTTCGTTTCGTAGTTTTGACCTCGTTTCGTAATTTGCCGATCAAAATACGAAAAAATTACGAAACGCTCTACCTGCGGTTTCGTGATTTCCGCAAACGAAAAGAACAAAACTACGAAACACGCGATAACGCTGTGACCTGCATAGACACGTCACATTTCGGCGGTGTTTCGTAATTTTGCGGTATTTCGACCCAAACCTTTTAAGAGAGAGACACAGACACGCATTGCAGGCACATGTCTACGACACAGAGCGTCCTCGTTGAGGGCACGCTGCAGGGGTTGCAGCTATGTGACACGGGACACAATCGCAATCAAGGTGTCTCTTCTTATTTAGATTTTCTTCAAAAGTGGAAAAATTACGAAACGAAAACCATTTACGCTGCTCAACGTATGTTTTTGTGTTTCGTAGTTTTGTTCTTTTCGTTTACGAGATTACGAAATGACCCGCAAATACCTACCGTGACCTGCGGTGATGTGTTTCGTATTTTTCTGCGTAATTTCACGTCGCCCGAAGCAGACACCCTGCCGTGTGCTTGCTGCAGGGCTGCGGCCGTCCCTCCATGTGGAGCGTCAGTGTCGATGCTGTAACTTAAACGTACATACATTTGTGGCGCTCTCGTTACGTGTCTGTGCATTGCCGAGCTCTTTACTGTTGTGTGTGGGCGCGCAGCCGTAGTGTCCGTGCCACTCCGAGTAGGGCGCGTCGTACCCCAAACCCATGTTCAATTAAATTCCAATCCAGAGAGGTCTTGCACTGTTGCGGTGCGGTTGTCTTCTTTCTCACCGTATTGGACCCTGCGAAATTAATTGGATACGATAGGCCCATGTTGATTTCAGGTTCCGTTTTCATGCGGCCGCTCACCAGCCGCTAAGGCGGTTTTCTCCCTCCCGCAGGTTAGAAACCGCTCCGGTCCTTTAGCCGGGCGGCCATTTGCCATGCCCGGCTCCGTTTCAACTCCACGGAGCACACCTGATGTCTACATACGGATACGGCCGTCACGAACATGGCCAAAATTTTCTCACAGACCACAAGATCATCAACTCCATCGTCGATCTTGTAAAACAAACCTCCGGCCCCATCATTGAGATCGGGCCAGGAAGCGGTGCCCTCACTCACCCGATATCCCACTTGGGGAGGGCAATAACGGCAGTTGAGGTAGACGCAAAACTAGCTGCCAAACTCACAAAAAAGACCGCCTCGGCGTCGGTCGAAGTGGTCCATGATGATTTCCTCAACTTCCCGTTACCCGCCACTCCCTGCGTCATTGTGGGAAACATTCCCTTTCACCTCACCACTGCCATTCTTCGAAAGTTGTTGCATGCGCCGGCATGGACTGCCGCTGTACTCCTCATGCAGTGGGAAGTCGCTCGCCGCCGGGCCGGGGTAGGTGCAAGCACGATGATGACAGCTCAGTGGTCCCCATGGTTCACGTTTCACCTTGGTTCCCGAGTACCAAGGTCTGCTTTCCGGCCACAGCCAAACGTTGACGGGGGGATCTTAGTGATCCGCCGGGTGGGTGACCCGAAGATCCCGATAGAGCAACGCAAAGCCTTTCAGGCGATGGTGCACACCGTTTTCACCGCCCGGGGACGCGGGATAGGGGAAATTCTCCGAAGGGCAGGGTTGTTTTCATCACGTTCAGAGACACAATCATGGTTGCGCTCGCGAGGAATCGACCCCGCAACCCTACCTCCCAGATTGCACACCAGCGACTGGATCGATCTCTTCCAGGTGACTGGTTCCTCTTCACCGCGCCATCGGCCCATTTCACAATCGGGAAGTAGTCAACGCCCTCCTCAACGGAAAAATCGAGGCCGGCGGCGGTAATCCCCCCACCACCAAAACCGAAATCCACCAGTAGTAGTGAACGACCCATGTTCGTCTACCGTGAGCCGCGTTATGGCAGTGACGTGTTCTCGTCGGGCACAGTCATAGTTCCCGGCGTTGCCAGCGACAGGGTTCTACACCCAGCAGCGGGACCGATCAAAATCACCCGCACGGGGAACGACCCTGCTGGTGGTTTCGATTTTGATGAAAGCGAGGAGACATAGCCCCTCGCCAACTCCCCGTAGCTGGCGAACAGTAGCTCCTGGCGCTGGCGCTCGTTGGTGAGTTTGCGTGCCACATCGAAAGCCTTATCGACTTCCCGGTCCAAGTTGTTGTGAGCCTTGAGCAGAATTGGGTCCATCGATAACGGGTTGTAGTGCTCCGCGAGTGACCGCTGGGGGTGCCGCTCGCGTGCCCGCAGCACCAACTGTCCAGCGTCGATGATTCGCTGCTGCGCCTTCTCATCTAGTTCACACAGAGCTGGTCCGCAGTTGTAGCTCCCGATGTACTCCGAAAAACGGAAAAAATAAATAGTGGGGATACATCAACCTTCCACTTTCCATTCTTCCGGCTCAGAGTATTGAGGGGTCTGGGACCGGGTCCGTAAACCCTTTATGTTTTTCGCGCACAGCGGTTTTTAGCGACGCACCCTATAGGTTTTCCGCAGAACCTATATGTGTTTCTGTGCACCCCCATATGTTGTCTGTTTCTAGCGGTATTTCGTTGTACTTTGCGCATCGAATAGTTATTTATCGACGACACTCCGTCGAAATCGAAGCAAACCGGCTCTTCCGGTTCTAGAGTGCGTTGACCCGGG
>NZ_KV789339.1:0-514 GCF_001807555.1 Brevibacterium sp. HMSC08F02
GGGAGTGTGTGTGGTGTGTGGTGGTGGGACCTGAGGGTTTTGTAGGTAAGCGTGTTAACAGGTGTGACGCAGGAAGGTAGCCGGGCCGTGCGATGGTTGTCGCGGTCTAAGGTTGTAGGCCGTGTGGTTGGCAAATCCGCCACACACTAGGGCTGAGAGCTGATGGGCGCCCCACACGTGGTGGGGTGATCCGGTGATCCTCTGCTGCCAAGAAAAGCATCGACGTGAGGTTCAAACTGCCCGTACCCTAAACCGACTCAGGTGGTCAGGTAGAGAATACCAAGGCGATCGAGATAATCGTGGTTAAGGAACTCGGCAAAATGCCCCCGTAACTTTGGAAGAAGGGGGACCACCCCGGTGAACAACCCTTGCGGTTGGATGTGCTGGTGGTGGTCGCAGAGGCCAGAGAGAAGCGACTGTTTACTAAAAACACAGGTCCGTGCGAAGACGTAAGTCGATGTATACGGACTGACGCCTGCCCGGTGCTGGAAGGTTAAGAGGATCTGTTAGAACC
>NZ_KV789340.1:0-34056 GCF_001807555.1 Brevibacterium sp. HMSC08F02
CTAGCCGGGTTCTGCGCTTTAGCAACCACTGCTATCGGGAGTTTTTGTTGCTAACGCGTGGGCGGAGGTTTTGGTTGGCACCTAAGCCAACAGAACGAGGCTGAAGTCAGGGCGCCGAGGTGCAGGGCCGGGGCGACCTCAGCTCACCTAGCCAGACAGCGCCTAGGCAGGACGCGGTCTGCTAGTTAGGCAGGGCAGAAAAGCCGTTGGCTTCGAGCTGTTCAGCCAGCTCAGCACCGTTGGCCCCGTAGAACCAGGGGATGTTCTTACCGCGCCCCGTACCCCGGGAGCGCCCGCCGGCCCACACGGCCTCACCCGCCGTCAGCTGGCGAATCACAACAGCAGCCACATTCTCTGGGTGGTTTTCGACGAATTCGCCGTAGATCTCTTCGTCGTGCTGCCCGTCATCACCGACCAACAGCCACTTGATGTGCGGAAACTCCCTGGCCAAACGCTCCAGCGCCGTCCGCTTGTGATCCTGCCCCGAACGGAAAACCCGCGTGGGTGTTGGTCCCCAGTCGGTCAGCAGCAGAGGCCCAGAGGGGTACATGTTCCGGTGCAAAAACCTGGTCAGCGCAGGCTGAGTGTTCCACGCTCCGGTCGACAGGTACAGGATCGGCGAGTTCGGCCGCAGATACGACAGCCTGTCATACAGAACAGCCATACCCGACACCGGCGAGCGCGCGTGCTCATTGAGCACGAATGAATTCCACGCAGCCAAGAACGGCCGCGGCAGGGCAGTTACCACCACGGTGTCGTCAATGTCCGAGATGATGCCGAAGCGCTGTTCATCGTCAATGATGTGAGCGGTGGCCGTGTCAAGCCCGGAACCGCTAGTCCACATCTCCAGCTTCGCCTTGCCGCGGCTGTAGTTGCCGGGAATGACAGCATCGATGATTCCACCGCGATCAGCGGTGACCATGTGCTCCTGTCCCCCGACGCGCACCCACGCAACCTCATTGGACAGCGGCACAGCGGCAAAGTTGCGCCAGCCGCGCACGTTCCTGTCCTTCTTCGGCGATTCTGCGCCCTCCGGGCTGAGCACAATGCGTCCCAGCACCCGTATGAAAGTCTCGGAGCCATAGGAGTCATAGGCGACAACCGCAGGCTTCCAACCGCGCTTCTCCGCACGCCCACGCCGCCACTCGTGGTAGCGGTCCTCCATGCGCGCAGCAGTGTGCAGCGCTTCGGGGGTCAGGTTGACCGGCCGGTGGCCCGTGCCGGCGCGGGCCTGACCCCAACCTCCGCCGCGGCCACCGCGACCGACTCGAGCGGCACCTCGGCCGTTGCGGGATTCAGGTCCCGTCTGAGACATCAGAGGAAACCGATCCGGTCGTAGACAGTCCGCAGGGTCTTCTCTGCTTCAGCCGCAGCCTTCTGACGTCCCTGCTCAAGAATGTCCATGAGCTGCGAACGGTCATCGAGCAGTTCGTTGGTGCGGTTCCGCACGGGCGTGAAGACTTCGACGGCGAGTTCGGCGAGATCCACCTTGAGGTGGCCGTACATTTTGCCTTCGTAGTCGGCAACGATCTGCTCGATCGGCTTATCCGCCAGCACCGAGTAAATGGTCAGCAGGTTCGACACACCGGGCTTGTTTTCGGGGTCGTAGGCGATTTCCGTTCCCGCGTCGGTGACAGCGGACTTGAACTTCTTGGCAAGCGCCTTCGGTTCGTCCAGCAGATTCACCAATCCTGCCGGCGACTTCGCCGATTTCGACATCTTCGCGCTGGGATCCTGCAGGTCATAGATCTTCGCCGACTGCTTCATGATCGCGGCTTCCGGCACCGTGAAGGTCTGCCCGTAGCGGGTATTGAACCGCTGCGCGAGGTTGCGGGTCAGTTCGAGGTGCTGGCGCTGGTCTTCACCCACCGGCACGACATCTGCCTGGTACAGGAGAATGTCGGCAGCCATGAGCGACGGATAGGTCAGAAGCCCTACCGACACGTGCTCGTTCTTCTGCGACTTGTCCTTGAACTGGGTCATGCGCTGCGCTTCTCCCAGCCCGGTCTGGCATTCCAGCACCCAGCCCAGCTGCGAGTTCGCGGGAATCTGCGACTGCACGTACAGGGTCGTACGGTCCGGGTCGACGCCGGCAGCGATGAACTGTGCTGCGGTGCGCAGGGTGCGCTCCCGCAGTTCGTCAGGGTTCTGCTCCACCGTGATGGCGTGCTGGTTGGCGATGAACAGGAAGGAATCGTATTCCTCCTGGAGCGCCACAACCGGGGCGAGCGCCCCGATGTAGTTCCCGAGGTGGAGCGAATCTGAGGTCGCCTGAATTCCGGTGAGGGACCGCTGGGGTTCAGAGGGAGCAGAAGAAGTCATAACAGCATTCTGCCACCTGGAGGTTCCACCTCGGGAGCGGCCTGGGGAGCTCTCCCCGAGCAGAAGTCCCGGTGGACCACCCGGCACTTCACTCAGCGCTGCCCTCCTCTGCGTGCAATTCTCAAACGCGCGTCCCACTTTTTGAGAATCTTCAAAATAACGTGGCAGAGGGCACATCGAGGCGTAATCTTGCCTAAGTTCCGTACAGAGACCACTCAAGTCTCTTTAAGGTTTTGTTCATCCTTGTGGTGGTGTTGGCCATCTACCGTTCCTTCCAGGCGCTGTCGACGAAAAACTTCACCACGGCAGAAGACCCCTTCGTAGAGTCCAAGATGTTCGCACCTGCCGGCTTCATTCCGACTAAGGCCGAACGCGAAGTCATGGCAGACTGGAAGGCCTGGAACGAAAAGCACCGCGTGGGCAAGGACCCCGCCGCAGCGAACGGAAAGTGACTTGAGCACAACGGCTTCTGACATTCTGCGCATCACCGCAAAACCCTTCACCGCGGTCTACTGGTGCATGCGGGAAATCAGCGGAGCAAACGCGTTCATCAACTACCAGAAGTCCTACCTGCGCCGCCACGGCACGCTGGAAGGATCGAAGGGCAAACGCGAGTTCTGGCGGGACCTGACTGACGAACAGGACCGCAACCCCACATCCCGCTGCTGCTGACAGACGCCAACCGACTGGCTGCCTGAACCCCGGGCAGCCAGTCACACGAAAAGCGCCGGTGATGCGAACAATCGCATCACCGGCGCTTTTCTGTGCGCGGAAGGCCCAGCCTTCAGCTTGTCCCTGAGCTCAGCCCTTCAGCGCGGGGAGGTCGTAGTCGATGACGAGCGGAGCGTGATCCGACCAGCGCTGGTCGTAGGCCGGAGCCTTGTCGACCTGAGCCTGCACGGCTTTTTCTGCAAGTTCCGGTGTGGCCATCTGGTAGTCGATCCGCCAACCGGTGTCGTTGTCGAAAGCCTTGCCGCGCATCGACCACCACGTGTACGGGCCGTCCATTTCGCCAGACAGCTTCCGGTGGACATCCACCCAGCCGAGGCTGCCGAAGAACTCATCGAAGTACGCCCGCTCTTCCGGCAGGAAGCCGGCCTTCTTCACATTGCCCTTCCAGTTCTTGATGTCCAGCTCCGTGTGGCCGACGTTGAGGTCCCCGGTGATGACAGCGTAGTCGGCGTGCTTCTTCAGCTGGTCCATGCGGATCTTCATCTGATCCATGAAACGGTACTTGTCGTCCTGCTTGGGTGTGCCCACCTCACCGGAGTGCACATAGGCTGAAACCACGGTCAGCAGGCTTCCATCCTCAAGCTGGTAGTCAGCTTCCAGCCAACGGCCTGCAAGATCAAAGTAGCTGTCACCGTTGCCGATCCTGGTTTCCACGGCCGGCACGTCGCTGACAACCGCAACACCGGCACGGCCTTTAGCCTCAGCATCGGCGGAGTAGGCGTGCTCTCCCAGCGGCTCCATGACCTTATAGGCGATGTCGTTCTGCGCTCGCACCTCCTGCAGCGTCAGGATGTCGCAACCGCGAGCATCCGCCCACTCCTGCATGTTCTTGCGCATAGCCGCGCGGATTCCGTTGACGTTCACATTGACGATTCTCAGCATTGCCCCATCGTCCCACATCGCCGCAGACCCCGACCTCGCGCATTGCATCCTGGCGTCCGCAACCCGCACTCCAGCTCGCCCTCGACCTCGCCAGTCAACCCAAGCCCCAGCCGCCCTCCACCTCGCCCGCAAAGAGCATCTGTGACAAACACTCGGGCCAGTAGAATGCGAGGTGAGTACACTGTTGGCATAAGGCGAATGAGTCCGAGGAGGAACCATGTCAGAACAATTCGATGTTGAACGGCTTGAGATCAGTCCCCTTGACGAAGTCGATGCTCTTGAGCTTCGCGAATTCCTCGTAGATTCGCTTGAAGACTTCTGGGGTGACACCAACCTCACCCGCGACCACGCCCCGCACTGGTTCCGCCAGTTTGCGGCATCCGGCCTGGTCGCCCGCTATAAGAACGAGTTCGTGGCGTACCTGCTGGGCGCCATCCCAGTGGAAGGCCCCTCGCTCGTGCACCTGGTGGCCGTCCACGACAACTACCGTCACAAGGGCATCGGCCGTCTTCTCTACGAAGCGTTCATCAAGCACGCACGCGACCGCGGCGCTGACACCGTGCAGGCAACCGCCCTACCGGAGAACGCCGGCGCGATTTCGTTCCACTCCTCGCTCGGTTTTGAAAGCGAACTCGTCGACAACTACGCAGGCCCCGACAACGCCCGCGTTCTGTTCACCTACCGCCTGGCAGCACACTGATCTGCCCGGGAGCGCTCACCTGAGCGCTCCCCAACACAAAGCACGAGGCGCCAGTACAGATTTCTGTACTGGCGCCTCGTGCTTTTGGCTTGAGGTGGCCGCGGTCAGCCGCGGTCGCTGGCCCGCTCTGCCATGTCGATGACATTGGCCAGGAGCATGGCGCGGGTCATGGGGCCCACTCCCCCGGGGTTCGGTGAGTACCAGGAGGCCTTCGCCTGGGCTTCCTGCGAAACATCGCCGACGACCTTCGACTTGCCTGTCTCCGGGTCTTCTTCGCGGGACACACCGACGTCCACGAGAACAGCTCCGTCTTTCACAGCGTCACCGGCGACAATGTCCTTCACCCCGGCTGCCGCAACAATGACGTCAGCCTGCTGCAGCAGTTCGGGGAGGTTCTTCGTGCCAGTGTGAGTGAGCGTGACGGTGGCGTTGACATCGCGGCGAGTCAGCAGCAGACCAATGGGACGGCCCACTGTTACACCGCGGCCCAGAACAACCACGTGCTTGCCGTTCAAGTCCACGCCGTGACGCTCCAGAAGCTCAACGATGCCGCGCGGGGTGCACGGCAGCGGCGAAGTCACGTCTTCACGCACCCGCAAGACCAGGCGCCCCAGGTTCGTGGGGTGCAGGCCATCAGCGTCCTTGTCCGGGTCGACCAGTTCGAGCACACGGTTGGTGTCGATGCCGTCCGGCAGGGGCAGCTGCACGATGAAGCCCGTACATTCTGGGTTGTTGTTGAGCCTGGTGACCGCATCTTCGATTTCCTGCTGAGTGGCGGTCGCCGGGAGGTCTTCGCGGATCGACGCGATTCCAACCTCAGCGCAGTCGCGGTGCTTGCCGGCGACATACCACTGCGATCCGGGGTCTTCGCCGACGAGCAGCGTACCCAGGCCCGGGGTGACGCCCCGGTCCTTCAGGGCCTGCGCCCGTACAGCGAGTTCCTGTTTGATTGCAGTGGCTGTCGCTTTGCCGTCAAGCTTCTGTGGCATCAGTACTGTTCCAGTCCTTCGTAGAGCGGGAAGTCCTTCGCGACCTTAGCAACACGCTCACGCAGCGCTGCAAGGTCCGCACCGGGCTTGAGCGTTTCAGCGATGATGTCGGCAACCTCGGTGAAGGCTGCTGCGTCAAGACCGCGGGTGGCAAGGGCGGGGGTGCCGATGCGCAGACCAGAGGTCACCATGGGCGGACGCGGGTCAAACGGAACGGCATTGCGGTTGACGGTGATGCCCACCTGGTGCAGAAGGTCTTCACCCTGTTTGCCGTCGATTTCGCTGTTGCGCAGGTCAACGAGCACCAGGTGAACGTCAGTGCCGCCGGACAGGACCGAAACACCGGCTTCAGCAACATCGTCGCGAAGCAGACGCTCAGCGAGGATCTGTGCGCCTTCGATGGTGCGCTTCTGGCGGTCCTTGAATTCGTCTTCTGCTGCCAGCTTGAACGCGACCGCCTTGCCCGCGATCACGTGCATGAGCGGACCGCCCTGCTGACCGGGGAAAACAGCCGAGTTGATCTTCTTGTTGAGCTCTTCCGAGTTCGTCAGGATGATGCCCGAACGGGGACCGCCGAGGGTCTTGTGGACCGTCGAAGACACAACGTCGGCGTACTCAACCGGGTTGGGGTGCAGACCAGCTGCGACAAGACCAGCAAAGTGCGCCATGTCGACCCACAGGTAAGCGCCGACTTCGTCAGCGATTTCGCGGAAGGCCTTGAAGTCCAGCTGACGCGGGTAGGCCGACCAGCCTGCGACGATGACCTTCGGCTTGTGCTCAAGAGCGCGTTCACGGACCTGATCCATGTCCACGCGGTTGGTTTCAGGGTCAACCTCGTAGGACGACACGTTGTACAGACGTCCCGAGAAGTTGATCTTCATGCCGTGCGTCAGGTGACCGCCGTGAGCCAGGTCAAGGCCCAGCAGACCGTCACCGGCACGCGCCAGTGCGTGCATGACGGCGGCATTGGCGGATGCACCAGAGTGCGGCTGGACGTTTGCGTACTTCGCACCGAAGAGCGACTTTGCTCGTTCGATCGCGAGGTTCTCTGCAACGTCAACGTATTCACAGCCGCCGTAGTAGCGGCGACCCGGGTAGCCTTCGGCGTACTTGTTCGTCAGCACCGAGCCCTGAGCCTGCAGCACAGCGCGGGGAACAAAGTTCTCCGACGCAATCATTTCCAGGTAGTCCTGCTGGCGGCCGAGCTCCTGGTCAAGCACCTTGGCGATTTCGGGATCAATGTCCGCGATGCTCTGCGACAGAGGCGTGTTCGACATCCACGTTCCTTTCCTTCAGACAGCCGTTGTGCGGTCTGAGCGGGCACAACGGCCTCATTGTCTCACGGGTCACACGTTCACACTTCCGCCGACACATAGCGGACGGGACGGATGCTGTGGGTGTAGGCGGGGCAGCGGAAGGTGGGGGTGCTGGGGACGGAAGCTCCACCTCGTGTGCCCTCCCCAAGTTCAGGCACGAGGTGCCGCTCCCCTTGGCAGCAGAACCCCACCTCGGGAGCCCCTCCACACAACCAGACTCCCGTTAGCCGAAATCTTCGCCTTAGCAGTGGCGGCTAAACCGCAGATTCCTTGCTGAAGCGTGGATCCCTGCGGCTAAAGCGTGGATTTGTCGCTAAAGCGTGGATCCCGGCTAAGGGGTGGATCCCGGCTAAGGGGTAGATTCGCTGCAAACGGGTGCGTGGGGCTGCGCAGGCAGAAACACGAAGGGCGCCGCAGAACCTAGTTCTGCGGCGCCTTCGTTTCAGGCTTCAGAGAAGCTCAGATCAGGCTTCGTCCTTTTCAGCATCTGCTTCAGCTTTTGCGTCATCGGCGGCTTCCTGGGCTTCGTCTTCCTGCGGGCCGGATTCGACATCCGGTGCAGCTTCGACTTCTTCAGCCGGAGCTTCGGCCTTTTCGTCAGCCGAGGCGGCGGCTGCGCCTTCTGCTTCCTTCACCACGGCCTGCTTGGGCGAGTAAGCCTCAAGCACCAGTTCGATGACAGCCATGGGGGCGTTGTCACCGGGGCGGGTGCCGATCTTGGTGATGCGGGTGTAACCACCCGGGCGTTCAGCAACAGCAGGTGCGATCGAGGTGAACAGCTCGTGCACGATGCCCTTGTCGCTGATCGAACGCAGGACGCGACGACGCGAAGCGAGGTCACCCTTCTTGGCGAAGGTGATCAGACGCTCGGCGTGCGGGCGCAGGCGCTTGGCCTTGGTTTCGGTGGTCTTCACCGACTTGTTTTCAAAGAGCTGGGCTGCAAGGTTGTTCAGCATTGCCCGCTCGTGCGCCGGGGAACCGCCGAGGCGGTTGCCCTTGGTAGGCGTAGGCATGGGTTTTCTCCTTGGAAATTCTTAGAACTGTTCGTCCTCGACGAACGAAAGGTCGTCAGCGGGCTCGGAAAGCGAGGCGGCGCTGTCCTTAAGGCTCAGGCCGAGCTCGTCGAGCTTCTGCTTGACTTCTTCGATCGACTTCGAGCCGAAGTTGCGGATGTCCATCAGGTCGGCTTCGCTGCGGCTGACGAGCTCGCCGACGGTGTGGATGCCTTCGCGCTTCAGGCAGTTGTAGGAACGAACCGTGAGGTCGAGGCTCTCAATGGCCAGTGCCAGGTCAGCAGCCATGGCTGCGTCAACCGGCGAAGGGCCGATCTCAATGCCTTCCGATTCCACGTTGAGTTCACGGGCCAGGCCGAAGAGCTCAACAAGCGTCGTACCGGCCGAAGCCAGTGCGTCGCGCGGAGAGATCGAAGGCTTGGTCTCGACGTCGACGACCAGGCGGTCGAAGTCGGTGCGCTGTTCAACACGAGTGGCTTCGACCTTGTAGGTCACGCGCAGAACGGGCGAGTAGATGGAGTCAACCGGGATACGGCCGATCTCAGCATCTGCGTTCTTGTTCTGAGCAGCCGACACGTAGCCGCGACCGCGTTCGATCGTCAGCTCCATGTCGAGCGAGCCTTCTTCGTTCAGCGTGGCGATGAAGAGGTCCGGGTTGTGGATCTCAACACCAGCCGGTGCGCTGATGTCAGCGGCCGTGACATCGCCGGGGCCCTGCTTGCGGAGGTAGGCGACGACGGGTTCGTCGAATTCCGAGGAGACGACAAGCGACTTCAGGTTGAGGATGAACTCGGTGACGTCTTCCTTGACTCCGGGAACCGTGGTGAACTCGTGCAGCACACCGTCAATGCGGATGCTGGTGACGGCGGCACCGGGGATGGAGGACAGAAGGGTACGACGCAGCGAGTTGCCGAGGGTGTAGCCGAAGCCGGGCTCCAGGGGCTCGATGACGAACCGGGAGCGCAGATCGGAGACAACCTCTTCAGTGAGCGTGGGACGCTGTGCAATGAGCACGTGGGCTTCCTTTCAGCGAACATCCGCTATATGACGTTCGCGCTTAAAGAGTTCTGGACTCGTTACGCTGTGCCGACTCAGCCGCGGCGGCGCTTGGGCGGACGGCAGCCGTTGTGCGGGTGCGGGGTGACGTCCTGAATGGTGCCCAGCTCAAGGCCGGTGGCCTGGAGCGAGCGGATAGCGGTTTCGCGACCGGAACCGGGGCCCTTGACGAAAACGTCAACCTTCTTCAGACCGTGTTCCTGTGCGCGGCGCGCAGCGGATTCAGCAGCCATCTGAGCGGCGTACGGGGTCGACTTGCGCGAACCCTTGAATCCGACCTCACCAGAAGAAGCCCAGGAGACCACGGCGCCGGTGGGGTCCGTGATGGAAACGATGGTGTTGTTGAACGTCGACTTGATGTGAGCCTGGCCGTTGACCAGGTTCTTCCTATCGCGACGACGGGGCTTGCGAGCAGCAGCTCGTGACTTGGGTGGCATCTAAATCTCCTACTCGAACGCTTACTTCTTCTTGCCTGCAACGGTGCGCTTCGGACCCTTGCGCGTACGCGCGTTGGTCTTGGTGCGCTGACCGCGGACGGGCAGGCCGCGGCGGTGACGAACACCCTGGTAGCTGCCGATTTCAACCTTGCGGCGGATGTCGGCTGCAACCTCGCGGCGCAGATCGCCTTCAACCTTGAAGGTGCCTTCGATGTAGTCGCGCAGCTGCACGAGCTGATCGTCGGTCAGGTCCTTAACGCGGATGTCCGGGCTGATGCCGGTTTCCGTGAGGGTCTGGCTCGCACGAGTGCGGCCCACACCAAAAATGTATGTCAGGGCGACTTCCACGCGCTTTTCGCGCGGGAGGTCAACTCCGGCTAAACGTGCCATGTGTTTACTCCATGTAGATATTCGAAGGTTCTTGCTCAGGCATGTCCGGATGTCTTTTCAGACCCGGTCCCCGGCCCTCGAACCGGGGGTGTCGTCCTCGCCGTGCAGAAGTTCCTGCCAGCGAGGGGGCGATGCCTGCTTGGGTGTGGACTCGCCTGCCCTTTACGGGAAGCGAACCCATCGATCTGCGTTAGCTGATCAGCCCTGGCGCTGCTTGTGACGCGGGTTCGAGCAGATCACCATGACCACCGAGTTGCGGCGGATGACCTTACAGCTATCGCAGATCTTTTTGACGCTTGGCTTAACTTTCATCGCTATTCCTTCTTGTCACCACAAAGCCCCTCGGGGCCAGCCCAAGGGGTGGTCGCGGTGAGTGTCAAGAGATCCTTACTTGTAGCGGTAGACAATCCGTCCGCGAGAAAGGTCGTAGGGAGACAGCTCCACTACAACACGGTCTTCGGGAAGGATGCGGATGTAGTGCTGGCGCATCTTTCCGGAGATGTGCGCAAGCACAAGGTGGCCGTTGGTCAGCTCAACGCGGAACATCGCGTTGGGCAGAGCCTCGACGACCGTACCCTCGATCTCAATGACCCCTTCTTTTTTGGCCATATCGTTCGCTTACCCCTGCTCCCCGCGGAACCCCGCGGATTGAGTGTCTTATCCGTACAGCCTGTGGATGCGAAAATTCGGTTTCCTGCACTCACCGCCGCCCGTCATCCACACTGTGATCAGCGGGATTCTGCGCTAGAGTGAGCGCGTTATGGGAGCCGAAATGCCGACAGCCCACAAGCCAATTGTCTATCCTACAGCGAATATGCTTGACTTTCCAACTGATGTGACGCAGTGCGCAGATATTCGGCAAGGTCCGCTGGGCACCTGTTGGCTTATTGCGCCGCTCATTGCGGCCGAGGTGGCAGCTCCCGGATTCTGCGACCGCACGGTCGTGCACAGGACTGCAACTCGCGCTGTTGTCGACGCGGGAACAGCTCCCATCACCACAAACATTCCCGCACACGCGCGCGACCGCAGCGGTTCGCGTGCCGGGAAAGTCAACAGCGCAACACTTGTCGAGGCTGCAGCGCAGACAGTTCTCGGCTCACGCCTTGAAGGTCACCTGCCGTTCAGGGGATTTCAGTTTCTCTTCGGTTCGCCGGGTATTGCGATACCCGCACTTCCCGGCCTGGCCGAGTTCGCACTTCGCGCCGCCGCCCGTGGACTTGAGAGCGGACGCCCCGTCGTCGCCGCAACCCTGCCTAAGCGCAGCAGCTTCGACCTGAGTGACACCCGGGACGACATACCCGTGCGGATCACACCGAATCACGTGTACGCGGTCGTCGGCCACACTTCCGGCGAGCGCAGCAACACCGACCACTCCCCCAAGTTGCTTCTGCGCAACCCCGTGCTGACCGGACGCACCGACATCGACGCCGACGCCCTTCAACTGAGCGCACACCAGCTGACTGAAGCAACCATGACGGTCTTCATCGGCCCGAAGCTGCGACAGCCCAGGTGACCCACAAACCCAAACCGCGCTGACAGAAGATGGTGAGCTCCACCTCGTCAGCCAACAAAAAGCGCTCGCGGGTCCCGAACAATCGGAGCCCGCGAGCGCTTTCAGACCAGCGTCAGCCGATCACATCTGCTCAGCGGTGAGCTTTGCGGCGGCCGTTGACAGCCATAGCCGAACCCGCGGCCAGCAAGAGAGCCGCAGCGGCGAGGATTCCCGCAACGTCAGCACCCGTGCGCGGCAGAGGCTTGCTTTCGCCCTCTGCATTGTCGGTCGGGGTCTTACCGCCCTTGTCACCAGGCTTGTCGCCGGGCTTGTCACCGCCCTTGTCACCGGGCTTGTCTTTGCCTTCGGTCGTACCGCCCGCTTCCGGGCCGTCCTTCCGCGGCTTGTCCTTCGACAGGATCTCGAGCCCTGCGCTCCCCACTTTCTTGCCCTGAGCATCGACGATCGCAACTTCAACAGTCGAACCGGCCTTCAGGCCCTCGGGCACCGAGAACACGCCAGCGAAGTTGCCGCCGTTGTCAGTGGTGAACGCGTAGGTCTTGTCGCCGATCTTCAGCACGTAGTCAGTTTCCGAATCGAGGTGCGTCACCTTGAAGCCGACTTCGCTGCCAACATGCGCTTTCGAAGTGGACAGGGTGAAGCCGTCGGTGCGGAACGTCTGCATCTTGCACTTGTTCGGCAGGTTCACCGTCTTGCCGTTGTGGTCCTTCGCGGTGTCCGGCTTGTCCAGCTTCTCGCCGAAATCGCCGTCACGGGGAACCCGTCCCTTGCTGAGGAACGTGTTCACGGTGTCAGACACGCATCCGCCAGCAGCCTGGTAGGAGGTGTGGTCGTTGCCGGCCACGCTCAGCAGCGAACCGTCAATGAGCTGGGCCATCTTGACACCCGCTGCGTAGGGCGTTGCAGGGTCGTGCGAGGTGGACACCACGAGGATGTTCGGAACCTTCGTCAGCTGCTTCGCCTTGGGCAGCGTGCCCTTGAACTTCCAGAAGTCACACGTGTCATAGCCGGCCGGCGAAACGCTCGCGCGCTGGAACGGCGCTGCCGCGTCGTAGGCTTCTGCGAACCTGCGGACCTGAGCGAGCTTGGCGTCGTCCTTCGGCTCATGTGCACTGTTGGAGTCGGTGCAGCGAATGTTCGTAAAAGCCGCACCGGACGGGTCGTAGTGGCCTGATTCGTCGCGGCCGTCGTACATGTCAGCGAGAATCAGAAGCTGACCTGCTGACTTACCCGCTTTGAGCTCATTCAGCGCGTAGTTCAGACGGGGCCACAGCGAAGTGCTGTAGAGGGCCTGGATTTCACCGAGGCGCCCAACTGAGAACGTGATGCGACGCTGATCGTCCGGGTTGCCGGTGAGCAGACCCTTGCCCCCGTCAGCCGTTTCAAGCGTCTGGAGCAGCTTCGCGTTGTTGTCGCTGAGAACCTTCGGGTCGTCGCTTTCACCTAGCGCACACGTGAACTTCTGGTCGGCAAGCGGGGTTTCGCCGAACGCATCCGGCCACAGTTCACCGTAGGTCTTGCCCTCGCGGCCCTTCGCGGCACAGTCCTTAGCGAACTGTTCGAAGGTGTCCTGGAAGCCAGCACCCTGGTTGACGGTGTCCTTCTGGTCCTCCGTCAGTCCATCAAGGTCGATCTTTTCGCTGGCCTTGGCTGTTTTGCCGGTACCCGCACCTGCCTTGTCACCAGCGCCAGTGCTGTTTTCCTGGGCCACAGTGTCCCCAAGGTCTGCGAAGCGGTCCGAGCGGGCGTTGATGGCCTTCAGCGCTTTGACTGCTTCGGCGTCACCCGGGTCGACAACACCGTCGAGGACGAGCTTGCCCACGCTGTCGCCGTACTTCTGCGCGTAGCGGTAGCCCAGCGATGTTCCGTACGACCAGCCGACGTAGTTGAGCTTCTCATCGCCGACAACAGAACGCAGGATGTCCATGTCGCCGACCGCATCCCACGTGCCCAGGTGCTTGATCAGGTCCTTCCGACCCTCAGCATCAAGACCGAACAGCTTGCCCGTGTTCTCGAAGCACGCATCAGCGTACTTTTTGGTGTCCGTGTTGAACACTTCTTCGGCCTTGTCCCGGCCGTCTTTCCACGGGTTGAGGTCACGGGATGCGTCCTGCTGTTGATCAGTTGCGCATTCGGAGAACGGCATGGAGGCACCGACACCGCGCGGGTCGAAGCCGATCATGTCGAAGTCCTCAGCCAGTTCAGGCTGGTCCCACGCCTGCCAGGTGGCAAACATCATGCCCGAACCACCGGGACCGCCGGGGTTGTACAGAACGGAGCCTTTGGGCTTGCTGTTCGGAGTGAACTTGACCCCGCCGCCTTCGGCTTCTTCAAGCTTGCCGGCTTTGACGCGCTGCACCGCAATGGCGATATTGCCCTTTTCTGGATTCTTCGCATCGATCGGCGCGATCATGTATCCGCATTCGGGTGGCCGACCGATCTCCTCGGAGTAGTCCGGCAGGCCCATCGCTGCACAGTTGTCTGCCGACCAGTCGATCTTCTGGCTGTAGTAGGCCTCAAGTCCGCTCGGCACCTTGCCCGCCGGCTTTCCGCCCTCGGCCGGGGCTGGCACCTGGTAGTGCCCCTCCCCCTTTTTGAACAGTTTCTTTGCCAGTCCCGGGTAGTACTCGTCTGCCGGCTTTTCTTCGGCTTCGTCGCCTGCCTCAGACTGGGCACGAGCGGCGCCATCAGCCGAGGTGCCGCTCGGGTCATCGCCATCGGCCGAGGTGTCGTCCGACTCACCGCTGGGATGGTCACCTGACTCTGTGTCCGAGGCGGTGCCGGTCTCTTCCGTCGGCTCTTCTGTTGGGGTGTTGCTCGGATCAGCAGTGGGCGATCCCTGCGTCGACTCTGACGAAGGTTCGCTGGTAGTGCTCGCCGCTGCCGGAACACCGACTCCGAGGGTAAGGGCTGTTGCTGCTGCCGCGGCGAAAACAGAGTTCGCGCGGCGCGCTCTCAAAGATTTCAAATGTGTCACAGAACACAAAATTATATGGACACAGGTGAGAGTCAAGATATATGGAGAAAAAAGTCAGAAAAAATCACGAGGTGGGTGTCCAGAAATCTGAACACCCACCTCGTGAGTCAGCTTCGCTCAGTCCAGCGGGACCGGCTCAACGCCGTAGCGTGCCAGACGCTCCCTGCCGCCGTCCGGGGCGGTCAGCACCCAAATGCCCTTCGCGTGGCGGGCAACCGTGTGCTCCCAATGGGATGCGCGGGAACCATCAGCGGTGACGACAGTCCATTCGTCATCAAGCGTGCGGCTGTCAGCGCCGCCGGTGGTGAGCATCGGCTCAATGCAGACGGCCATACCCGGCTTGATCTTCGGGCCGCGCTTCTTCACCGCGTAGTTGAGCACTTCCGGTTCCATGTGCATCTGCGAACCGATGCCATGGCCCGTGAAGTCTTCGATCAGCCCACCTTCGAGTTCAGGTGCGTTTTCCAACACCCAGCCCTCAATGGCCGCACCGATTTCGTCGATGTGCTTGGCACGCGAAAAAGCCGCGATACCCGCCCACATGGACTCTTCCGTCGCATCAGACACCCGAAGGTCCTGCTTGCGCGCAGCTTCACGCCCGCCCACAAAAACAGTGATAGCGGAATCGCCGTGCCAGCCGTCGACGATCGCACCTCCGTCAATCGACACCATGTCTCCCTCTTTGAGGACGATGTCGTCAGACGGGATTCCGTGAACGATGACGTCATTGACCGAAACGCACAGCGTGGCTGGATAGCCCATGTAGCCCAAGAAGTTCGACGTTGCGCCGTGCTCCTCAATAACCCGGGCTCCAGCGGCATCAACGTCTTCCGTCGTAGCGCCGGGCACGCAGGCGGCCGCAGCTGCTTCCAAAGCAGCACGGGTGACCAGACCCGCACGACGCATTGTGCGGATCTGGTCGTCCGTCTTCAATTCGATCTTAGGACCGAACATCAGCCCTCAAGTGCTTTCATAATCCGCTCGGTGATGGCATCGATTTCCCCGAGGCCGTCCACCTGACGCAGCAGACCGCGGCGACGGTAGATGTCAGTCAACGGCTGAGTCTGCTCTTCGTACACATCCATACGGTGGCGGATGACATCTTCAGTGTCGTCCGAACGGCCCTCAGTCTGGGCGCGAGCCAGCAGGCGGCCGACAATCTCATCGGTGTCAGCGGTCAGTTCGACAACAGCATCCAGGCTGTGGCCAGCAGCTTCCAGCATCTTGTCGAGCTCATTCACCTGAGCCTCAGTGCGGGGGTAGCCGTCGAGGAGGAAGCCCTCCTTGGCATCGTCCTGCTGCAGACGGTCGGCAACCATCGAGTTGGTGACCTCGTCCGGTACGTATTCGCCAGCGTCCATGTAGCGCTTAGCCTTCTTGCCCAGTTCGGTTTCGCCCTTCACGTTCGCACGGAAGATATCTCCGGTCGAAATAGCGGGGATCGACAGCGTGGAGCTGAGCTTGGCGGCCTGCGTGCCCTTGCCGGCACCGGGAGGGCCGATGAGGATGATGCGCTTTGTCATGTGCGTCCTTCCGATTTGTTCCTAATCGAATGCTACCTAAGCGCACAGACCCGAACCCCAACCGGTCTGGTCAGGATTCGGGTCTGCGCTCTGGTCAAAGGTGTAAGTGAGCTTTCCCGCTTATCAGCGCAGGAGGCCTTCGTAGTGGCGCTGCTGCATCTGCGAATCGATCTGCTTGACCGTTTCGAGACCGACACCCACCACAATGAGGATCGAAGTACCGCCGAACGGGAAGTCCTGGTTCGCATCGACAAGCACCAGGGCGATCAGCGGGATCATGGCCACAAACGCGAGGTACAGCGAACCGGGAGCCGTGATGCGGTTCAGAACGAAGCGCAGGTAGTCCTCGGTGGGCTTGCCGGCGCGAATGCCGGGAATGAATCCGCCGTACTTCTTCATGTTGTCGGCAACCTCTTCGGGGTTGAACGTGATCGCAACGTAGAAGAAAGCGAAGAAGATGGTCAGACCGGCATAAATGGCCATGTAAATCGGGTGGTCACCACGCGCCAAGTACGTGTTGATCCACTGCACCCAACCGGATTCGGGATTGCCGAACTGGGAAATGAGCTGCGGCAGGTACAGAATCGAGCTGGCGAAGATCACCGGGATAACACCGGCCTGGTTGACCTTGATCGGAATGTAGGTGGAGGTTCCTCCGAACATACGACGGCCCACCATGCGCTTGGCGTACTGCACCGGAATGCGGCGCTGCGACTGCTCCACGAAGACAACCAGAGCAACAACCAGCAGGCCGACTAGGCAGACAATCGCAAAGATATCCGGGCCCTTTGACTTGAGGATCTGTCCGAAAGCGGTCGGGAAGCCGGCAGCAACAGAAGTGAAGATCAGAATCGACATGCCGTTGCCAACCCCGCGCTCCGTGATCTGCTCACCGAGCCACATGATGAGCGCGGTACCGGCAGTCAGGGTCAGGACAATGATGAGCTGTGCCCACCACTCGTCACGGACGATGATGTTTTCACAGCCTTCGACGTTGCCGAACAGAGCGCCAGTGCGGACGGTTGTGACAAGAGTCGTAGCGTTCAGGACCGCCAGACCGATAGTCATGTAGCGGGTGTACTGCGTCAGCTTGGCCTGACCGGAAGCGCCTTCCTTGTGCAGAGCCTCAAAACGCGGAATCACAACGCGCAGAAGCTGCGTGATAATCGACGCCGTGATGTAGGGCATGATGCCCAGCGCGAAGATCGACAGCTTCAGCAGAGCACCACCGGAGAACAGGTTGATCATGCCGAACGCGCCCGAATTCAGCTGCGGATTCGACACACACTGCTGAACGTTCGCGTAGTCAATGCCCGGCGCAGGAATAAAGCTGCCCAAGCGGAAGAGCACGATGATGCCCAAAGTGAAGAGGAGTTTGTTCCTCAGATCCGGGGTCCGGAAGGCTCTACCGATAGCGCCGAACAAACGTCCTCCTGAGATAAGGAACCTCCGAGCCGGAAATTTCAGGCACGACGATTCCGCAGACAGATACCGCAGGTACTTTACTCGGGTCCACCAAGCCAAGCAAACCCGAGTCTGACATACCAGGCGACCGACACCTCGTCACCCCTGCCCGCACAAAAACAGACGAGGCGGAGGTCAAGTTGACCTCCGCCTCGTCAGCGGAATCAGACAGCCTCAGCTGTCGTCAATCAGGCTTCAGTAGCGGTACCGCCGGCAGCCTTGATCTTTTCGATCGCGGAACCGGAGAACTTCTGAGCCGTAATGTTGATCTTCACGGTAAGTTCGCCCTCACCAAGAACCTTGACGGGCTGCTTGGCGCGAACAGCGCCCTTCTCCACCAGATCGGCAACAGTGATGTCGCCGCCTTCCGGGAACAGAGTCTGCAGCTTGTCCAGGTTGACGACCGCGTAGGTCACCTTGTTCGGGTTCTTGAAACCGCGGAGCTTCGGCAGACGCATGTGCAGCGGCGTCTGGCCACCCTCAAAGCCGTGGGGAACCTGGTAACGGGCCTGCGTGCCCTTGGTTCCGCGGCCTGCGGTCTTACCGCCCTTACCTGCTTCACCGCGACCGTAGCGCTGCTTGGCGGTCTTTTCGCCCTTAGCGGGGCGCAGGTGGTGAAGCTTGAGTGCGCGTTCTTCAGCCATGTCAGTCCACCTCTTCGCACTTGACCAGGTGGCGCACAGCGTTGACCATGCCGCGAACCTCAGGACGGTCTTCGCGAATCACCGAGTGGTGAAGACGCTTGAGACCCAGGGTGCGAATGGTTTCACGGTGCTGTGGCTTGCCACCGATTGTCGACTTGATCTGCGTAATCTTCAGCTTCTTAGCCATCAGGCGCTAGCCCCGCTTTCTGCTGCGCGCAGAAGAGCGTGCGGAGCAACTTCGTCAACAGGAAGTCCACGGCGAGCCGCGACTTCCTCCGGACGCTCCAGGCCCTTCAGCGCTGCGATGGTGGCGTGCACGATGTTGATGGCGTTAGCCGAACCCAGCGACTTCGAAAGAATGTCGTGGATGCCAGCGCAGTCGAGGACGGCGCGGACCGGACCACCGGCGATAACACCGGTACCGGCCGAAGCCGGACGCAGCAGGACAACGCCAGCGGCGTCTTCACCCTGTACCGGGTGCGGAATGGTCTTCTCGATGCGGGGAACGCGGAAGAAGTTCTTCTTCGCTTCCTCAACACCCTTGGCAATAGCCGCGGGAACTTCCTTGGCCTTGCCGTAGCCCATGCCGACCATGCCATCGCCATCGCCCACAACGACCAGGGCGGTGAAGGAGAAACGGCGTCCGCCCTTCACAACCTTGGACACGCGGTTGATGGTGACAACGTGCTCAATGAACTGGTTCTTGTCTTCGCGCTCACCGCGTCCACCGCGGCGACCGCCCTGGCCGCGACCACGACCGCGACCGCGATCGGGGTTCTGCTGCTCAGTCTGGTTTGTCTTCTCTTCGTTGCTCACAGCGCCAGACCTCCTTCACGTGCGCCCTCTGCGATTGCGGCCACACGGCCGTGGTAGGCGTTGCCGCCGCGGTCAAAGACGACAGCCTCAACACCGACAGCCTTCGCGCGTTCGGCGATCAGTTCGCCGACCTTGCGGGCCTTTGCGGTCTTGTCGCCGTCGAACGAACGCAGCTCGGTTTCCATGGTGGAAGCCGAAGCAACGGTCTTGCCGGCTTCGTCGTCGATAACCTGGACGAACACGTGGCGCGACGAACGGGTCACCGAAAGACGGGGACGTTCGGGCGTGCCGTTGATGTGCTTGCGCAGACGAGCGTGGCGACGGTTGCGTGCAGCAGTCTTGGACTTGCCGCGGCTCTTCTTCAATCCGAAGGCCATGGTTACTTACCAGCCTTTCCAACCTTGCGGCGAACCTGTTCGCCTGCGTAGCGGACACCCTTGCCCTTGTAGGGTTCGGGCTTGCGAAGCTTGCGGATGTTCGCAGCGACTTCGCCGACAAGCTGCTTGTCGATTCCGCTGACGGTGAGTTTGTTGTTGCCCTCAACCGTGAAGGTGATTCCCTTCGGAGCGGCAACCGGGATCGAGTGCGAGTAGCCCAGCGACATTTCGATGTCGCTGCCCTTCGCCTGAACGCGGTAACCGGTGCCGACGATCTCGAGCTTCTTCTCGTAGCCCTGGGTCACACCGATGATCATGTTGTCGACCATCGTGCGCGACAGACCGTGCAGGGCGCGGGATTCGCGCTCTTCGTTCGGACGCTCAAGGGTGATGACGCCGTCTTCCAGTGCAACCGTGATCGGTTCTGCAACGGTGTGGCTCAGTTCGCCCTTGGGGCCCTTCACGTTGACGGTCTGGCCGTCGATCTTGACCTCAACACCGCTGGGGACGGAGATGGGGCGCTTGCCGATACGTGACATTGTGCTCTCTCCTTCCCTTACCAGACGTAGGCGAGGACTTCCCCGCCCACACCCTTCTTAGCTGCCGTGCGGTCAGTCATGAGACCGGACGACGTGGACAGAATCGCGATGCCGAGACCGCCGAGAACCTTCGGCAGGTTCGTGCTCTTGGCGTAGACGCGAAGACCGGGCTTGGAGATGCGCTTGAGGCCGGCGATCGAACGTTCACGGTTCGGGCCGAACTTCAGGTCCATTTCCAGGGTCTTGCCAACACGAGCGTCTTCGACGCGGTAGTCGGCGATGTAGCCCTCGGCCTTGAGGATGTCGGCGATGTTTGCCTTCAGCTTGCTGTGCGGCATGCTGACATCCTCGTGGTACGCCGAGTTGGCGTTGCGCAGACGCGTAAGCATGTCTGCGACTGGGTCAGTCATAGTCATTGGGCTTTAGCCCTTCCTCGCTGCGGTTTCTGTGCCGGTCCCCTAGGGTCCCGGCACGGACCTTCAACGTAGTGGTTCAGTTTGTCTTAAAGGGGAAGCCCAGGTGCTTGATAAGCGCCCGGCCCTCTTCGTCGGTCTTGGCGGTCGTGACGATCGTGATGTCCATACCGCGAACACGGTCGATGCTGTCCTGGTTGATTTCGTGGAACATCGACTGTTCGGTCAGGCCGAAGGTGTAGTTTCCGTTGCCGTCGAACTGGCGGTCCGAGAGTCCGCGGAAGTCGCGGATACGCGGCAGAGCCAGCGAAATGGTGCGGTCAAGGAATTCCCACATGCGTGCACGGCGCAGAGTCACGTGAGCGCCGATGGGCTGACCTTCACGCAGCTTGAACTGTGCGATCGACTTGCGTGCGCGGGTGACAACCGGCTTCTGACCCGTGATGAGGGTCAGGTCGTTGATCGCGCCTTCGATGAGCTTCGAGTCACGCGCGGCGTCACCAACACCCATGTTCACGACGACCTTTTCGATCGTAGGAACCTGCATGGGGTTCGCGTAGTTGAACTCCTCCTGCATCTTCGCGACGATTTCGTTGCGGTAGAACTCGCGCAGTCGAGGTGCAGGACGGCTGGTTGCTGTTGCTTCAGTCATCAGATGTCCTCTCCGGTACGACGCGAGTAGCGGACGCGGACGGTCTTGGTACGGCCGTCGCGTTCAACCTTTTCCTCGCGGAAGCCCACGCGGGTCGGCTTGTTGTCCTTGGGGTCAACGAGCATGACGTTCGAAACGTGAATCGGAGCTTCGTGGATCTCGATGCCGCCGGCGGTGGCGCCGGCAGCGGTCTGAGTGGCGCGCTTGTGCTTGGTGATGCGGTTGACGCCTTCGACCAGAACACGCTGGCGTTCGGGGTACACGGCCAGGACCTTGCCCTGCTTGCCGCGGTCGCCGCCGCGCTCCTGCTTAGCACCGGCGATCACCTGAACGGTGTCGCCCTTCTTGATGTGCAGCTTAGGTGCCGTCATTCTTACAACACCTCCGGTGCGAGCGAGATGATCTTCATGAACTTCTTTTCGCGCAGTTCACGGCCCACGGGGCCGAAGATGCGGGTACCGCGCGGTTCACCGTCGGTCTTGAGGATGACGGCTGCGTTTTCGTCGAACGAAATGTACGAACCGTCGTTGCGACGCTGCGCCTTGCGGGTGCGCACAACAACAGCCTTGACGATGTCGCCCTTCTTAACGTTGCCGCCGGGGATTGCGTCCTTGACCGTGGCGACGATCGTGTCGCCGACGGACGCGTAGCGACGTCCTGAACCCCCGAGGATCCGGATGGCCAGGATTTCCTTGGCTCCGGTGTTGTCAGCGACTTTGAGTCGCGACTCCTGCTGGATCAATGTCTTCTCCTGTCGTCACGCTGGTTCTCGTTATGAGCCTTGCGGAACGGTTGTGTTTACAGTGCCCGTGTGCGGTTCCCCGGTAGCCGCCCCCAGGAGTGGGGGCGGGACCGGGGTGGACCGCAGCTGGTGGCCGCGAATTACTTGGCGCGCTCGATGATCTCTACGAGTCGCCAGCGCTTCGTTGCCGAGTACGGACGGGTCTCAGCAACACGCACGAGGTCGCCAACACCTGCGGTGTTGTCTTCGTCGTGGGCCTTGAACTTGGTGGTCGTGCGCATGATCTTGCCGTACAGACGGTGCTGCTTGCGGCGCTCGACCTCAACCACGATGGTCTTGTCCATTTTGTCAGACACAACGTAGCCGCGCGCGGTCTTACGGCTGCCGCGCTGGGTGGTTTCTGTCACTTCAGACATCACTTGCCCTCTTCCTTAGCGTCAGCCGGGTTGGTGCGGAGCAGAAGCTCGCGTTCGCGAAGCACGGTGTAGATGCGTGCAATGTCCTTCCGGACGGCCTTCACACGGCCGGGGTTTTCGAGCTGGCCGGTTGCGGCCTGGAAGCGCAGGTTGAACAGTTCAGCCTTTGCCTTCTTGAGCTCTTCGCCCAGACGTTCGTTGTTGTAGCCGTCGAGAACGTCCATGGTCAGATCCTTGGATCCTACTGCCACGTCATTCACCACCTTCACGAGAAACAATGCGGGCCTTCATCGGAAGCTTGTGGATTGCGAGGCGCAGTGCTTCGCGGGCCACCTCTTCCGAAACACCGCCGAGTTCGAACATGATGCGTCCGGGCTTGACGGGAGCAACCCACCATTCGGGCGAACCCTTACCGGAACCCATACGGGTTTCAGCAGGCTTCTTGGTAATGGGGCGGTCCGGGAAGATGTTGATCCAGACCTTACCGCCGCGCTTGATGTGGCGCGTCATAGCAATACGAGCTGCTTCGATCTGACGGTTGGTCACGTATGCAGCGTCGAGTGCCTGAATGCCCCATTCACCGAATGCGAGTTCGGTTCCGCCCTTGGCGTAGCCGTCGAGGTTGGGGTGGTGCGGCTTACGGTACTTAACACGACGAGGGATCAGCACGTGTCAGCCCTCCGTTCCGGCTGCTGCTTCTTTCGAAGCCGCAGCATTGTCGTTCTTCTGCTGAGCTGCACCCTGACCGCCGCGTCCGCGACCACCGCGTCCGCGACCACGACCACCGCGTCCACCGCGCTGGTTGGTCTGTGCAGCTTCCTGAGCGGCAAGTTCCTTGTCGGTCATGTCGCCGCGGTAAACCCAGACCTTCACGCCGATGCGGCCGAAGGTGGTGTGAGCTTCGTAGAAGCCGTAGTCGATGTTCGCGCGCAGGGTGTGCAGCGGCACACGGCCTTCGCGGTAGAACTCCGAACGGCTCATTTCAGCACCGCCGAGGCGGCCCGAACACTGCACGCGGATGCCCTTGGCACCAGCGCGCTGTGCGGACTGGATTGCCTTGCGCATTGCGCGGCGGAACGCCACGCGGCTTGCGAGCTGCTCGGCAACACCCTGGGCGACCAGCTGAGCATTGACCTCGGGGTTCTTGACTTCGAGGATGTTCAGCTGGATCTGCTTGCCGGTGAGCTTTTCGAGCTTCGAGCGCAGACGGTCGGCTTCCGCACCGCGGCGGCCGATGACGATGCCCGGGCGTGCCGTGTGGATGTCCACGCGGACACGGTCGCGGGTGCGCTCGATGTTGATCTTTGCGAGACCTGCGCGTTCGAGATCGGTTTCGAGCATCTTGCGAATGCGGATGTCTTCGCCGACGTAGTCCTTGTAGCGCTGACCCTTAACGGTCGAGTCCGAGAACCACTTCGAACGGTGATCGGTGGTGATGCCCATCCGGAACCCGGTGGGGTTGATCTTCTGACCCATCAGGCGTTCTCCTTCCCATCAGCGTCCGAGCCGTCCGTGAGGACCACGGTGATGTGGCTGGTGCGCTTGTCGATGCGGTGTGCACGACCCTGGGCGCGAGGACGGAACCGCTTCATGGTCGGTCCTTCGTCAACGTAGATCTCCGAGATCACGAGGTCGTCTTCATTGAATGCAACGCCGAGCTTGTCAGCTTCCTGACGGGCGTTGCTGATGCCCGATGCGACGAGTTTGTAGACAGGCTCAGATGCAGCCTGGGGAACAAACTTGAGCATCGCGAGTGCTTCGGTTGCCTGCTGACCACGAACGAGGTCAACGACACGCCGAGCCTTCATGGGCGTCACACGCAGAAAGCGTGCCTTCGCCTTGGCTTCCATCGTTTCCTTCTCTCCTTATAGGACCCGTAGGGGCGCGGCTCAGCCGCGGCGGCCCTTGCGGTCGTCCTTGTCGTGGCCGCGGAACGTCCGCGTCGGTGCGAATTCGCCGAGCTTGTGCCCGACCATTGATTCAGTGATGAACACTGGGACGTGCTTGCGTCCGTCGTGAACCGCGATGGTGTGTCCCAGGAAGTCCGGGATGATCATCGAGCGACGCGACCACGTCTTGATTACGTTGTTGGTGCCCTTTTCGTTCTGAGCGGCGACCTTCTGGAAAAGGTGCTCGTCTACGAAGGGGCCCTTCTTCAAGCTACGAGGCATTTTCTAGGCTCCCTATCAGCGCTTCTTGCCGGTGCGACGGCGGCGCACGATGTACTTGTCGCTTTCGCGGTTCGGACGGCGGGTGCGTCCTTCCGGCTGGCCCCAGGGGCTGACCGGGTGACGACCACCGGAGGTGCGGCCTTCACCACCACCGTGCGGGTGGTCGATCGGGTTCATTGCAACACCGCGGACAGTCGGGCGGATGCCCTTCCAGCGCATACGGCCGGCCTTGCCCCAGCTGATGTTGGCCTGTTCGGCGTTGCCGACTTCACCGACGGTTGCGCGGCAGCGAGCATCAACGTTGCGGATTTCGCCCGAAGGCATGCGCAGCTGTGCGTAGCGACCGAACTTGGCCACGAGCTGAGCCGAGGTGCCGGCGCTGCGGCCGATCTTGGCTCCGCCACCGGGGCGAAGTTCGATTGCGTGGATCACGGTGCCGACGGGGATGTTCTGCAGCGGCAGAGCATTGCCCGGCTTGATGTCAGCCTGTGCTCCAGCTTCGACGCGGTCGCCCTGCTTGAGCTTGTTCGGGGCGAGGATGTAGCGCTTCTCGCCGTCAACGTAGTGCAGCAGTGCGATGCGTGCGGTGCGGTTCGGGTCGTATTCGATGTGTGCGACCTTTGCCGGGACGCCGTCCTTGTCGTGACGACGGAAGTCGATCACGCGGTACTGGCGCTTGTGGCCACCGCCCTGGTGACGGGTGGTGATCCGGCCCTGGCTGTTTCGGCCGCCCTTCTTCGGCAGCGGACGCAGAAGCGACTTCTCCGGCGTAGACCGGGTCACTTCGACGAAGTCCGCGACCGACGAGCCACGGCGGCCCGGGGTCGTGGGCTTGTACTTACGGATTCCCATGAGTCTTCAATTCCTTCTGAACTGGATCGCTTAGAGCGATCCGCCGAAAATGTCGATCGATCCTTCGCGAAGGGCGACAACGGCGCGCTTGGTGTTCTTGCGCTTGCCGTAACCGGTGCGGGTGCGCGTGCGCTTGCCCTCGCGGTTGAAGGTGTTCACCTTGTCGACCTTGACGCCGAAGATGCTTTCGATGGCGTACTTGATTTCGGTTTTGTTCGACCGGGGATCAACGAGGAAGGTGTACTTGCCTTCGTCCATGAGCCCGTAGGTCTTTTCCGAAACGACCGGCGCGATGATGATGTCGCGCGGGTCCTTGATGGTTACGCTGCTCACTTGGCTGCCTCCTCGTTCTTGCCGAGGTAAGCGTTGAGAGCTGCCTCGGTGAAGATGATGTCGTCGGCCATCAGCACGTCGTAGGTGTTCAGCTGTCCCCAGTGCAGGGTGTGCACGTTGGGCAGGTTGCGAACCGAAAGCTCGGTGACCTGGTCGTCATTCGTGACGACGACAAGCTGGTGCTTGTTGCTCGAAAGCTTTTCGATTGCTGCGCGAGCTGCCTTGGTCGAAGGCTTGTCGCCGTCGACGAGGGCGGTCACTGCGTGAACCTGGCCGAAGCGCGCGCGGTCCGAGAGTGCGCCGCGCAGAGCTGCTGCCTTCATCTTCTTGGGGGTGCGCTGCGAGTAGTCGCGCGGAACCGGACCGTGGACGATGCCACCGCCGGCGAACTGCGGAGCGCGGATCGAGCCCTGGCGTGCGTTGCCGGTGCCCTTCTGGCGCCACGGCTTGCGGCCACCACCGCGGACTTCAGCGCGGGTCTTGGTTTTGTGCGTTCCCTGGCGGGCAGCTGCGAGCTGCGCGGTCACGACCTGGTGAATGAGCGCGACGTTGGTCGGCACATCGAAGATCGTGGCGGGCAGTTCAGCGGTTCCGGCCTTCTTGCCGGCTGCGTCGAGAACGTCGATTGACTTGGTTTCAGCCATCGGAGTCATGCTCCCTTCACTGCAGAGCGAACGAGGACGACAGCACCCTTGGCTCCCGGAACAGCACCCTTGACCAGCAGGACATTGTTTTCAGTGTCGACTGCGTGGATCGTGAGGTTCTGGGTGGTCTGCTTGACGTTGCCCATGCGGCCGGCCATGCGCTGACCCTTGAAGACGCGGCCGGGGGTGGCTGCGCCGCCGATGGAACCGGGCTTGCGGTGGTTGCGGTGCTGACCGTGCGAGGCGCCGACACCGGCAAAGCCGTGGCGCTTCATAACGCCTGCGTGGCCCTTGCCCTTGGTGTTGGCAGTCACGTCAACCTTGGTGCCGGCTTCGAACACGTCGACGCCGAATTCCTGGCCAAGCGAGTATTCGCCGGCGTCGGCCGTGCGGAGCTCAACCAGGTAGCGGCGGGGCGTAACGCCAGCCTTGTCGAAGTGACCGGCGGTCGGCTTGTTGACCTTGCGCGGGTCGATTTCGCCGGAGCCGATCTGGATTGCTGCGTAGCCGTCGGTTTCGACGTCGCGGATCTGGGTGACAACGTTGGTGTCAACTGCGACGGCGGTGACGGGAACGAGGTTGCCCTCTTCGTCCCACACCTGGGTCATGCCGAGCTTCTTGCCGAGCAGGCCCTTGAAGGTGCGGGTAGTGGGAAGGGCCTTGGAACGGGTGTTAGCCATTGAAAGTCCCTCCCTTAGAGCTTGATCTCGATGTTGACGTCGTCGGCGAGGTCAAGGCGCATGAGCGAGTCAACAGCCTTGGGCGTCGGGTCGACGATGTCGATAAGCCGCTTGTGGGTGCGCATTTCGAAGTGCTCGCGGCTGTCCTTGTACTTGTGAGGCGACCGAATAACGCAGTACACGTTCTTTTCAGTCGGCAACGGCACGGGGCCCACAACCGTAGCGCCAGCGCGTGTGACGGTCTCCACGATCTTGCGTGCAGCACTGTCGATCACAGCGTGGTCGTACGACTTGAGCCTGATGCGGATCTTCTGTCCGGCCATGGCGTCGTAACTCCATCCTTTGTTCTTCCTGGCCATCAACCACCTGTCCTTGCGGATCTGGCGGTTTGCACCAGCTGTTCTTCCGACCCCCGCGGTCGGGCGTGTCGCGAACTTCTTTTAAAAAAAGCTGCCTGGGCAGTGCGACTCGCTTGCAGAGTTGCCTCGGTGAACCGAACCCTTACTGGATTCACTTCCGATGTTTCCGGGCATCCGACTGATGCCGAGCAGGGGTCTGCGCCCGAAAACGCAACTTACCTATCTTGGCACACCTAGCACACAAGCTCAAATCTGGGTTCGATGTCGTACATCACGGCGTGCCGCCCCTCCCCTGTTGACAGCAAAGAGCCCCGTGGTCAAAACCACGGGGCTCTTAGTCAGGCTGTCAGAAGATCAGGCGTGGATCTTGGTGACGCGGCCTGCGCCGACGGTGCGTCCACCTTCGCGGATTGCGAAGCGGAGGCCTTCTTCCATGGCGACCGGCTGAATGAGCTCGACCGACATTTCGGTGTCGTCGCCGGGCATGACCATCTCGGTGCCCTCAGGCAGCGTGATGACGCCGGTGACGTCCGTGGTGCGGAAGTAGAACTGCGGGCGGTAGTTCGAGTAGAAGGGGTTGTGGCGGCCGCCTTCTTCCTTCGACAGGATGTAGACCTGTGCGTCGAACTTGGTGTGCGGGGTGATGCTGCCGGGCTTCACGATGACCTGACCGCGCTCAACGTCTTCGCGCTTGGTACCGCGGAGCAGCAGACCAACGTTTTCACCTGCACGAGCGTCCGGCAGGGTCTTGCGGAACATTTCGATTGCGGTGACGGTGGTCTTCGAGGACTGCGGCTTGATGCCGACGATCTCGATTTCTTCGTTGGGCAGCAGGATGCCGCGCTCAACACGACCGGTGACGACGGTACCGCGACCGGTAATGGTGAAGACGTCTTCCACAGGCATGAGGAAGTCCTTGTCGATGTCGCGCTCCGGTTCCGGAACGTTTTCGTCGACAGCTGCCATGAGGTCCTGAACCGACTTGACCCATTCCGGGTCGCCTTCGAGTGCCTTGAGCGCCGAAACGCGGACAACCGGAGCGTCGTCGCCGGGGAATTCCTGGTCAGACAGGAGTTCGCGAACTTCCATTTCGACGAGGTCGAAGAGGTCTTCGTCGTCGATCATGTCGGACTTGTTCAGAGCCACGACAATGTAGGGAACGCCGACCTGGCGAGCGAGCAGAACGTGCTCGCGGGTCTGCGGCATCGGGCCGTCGGTTGCAGCGACGACCAGGATTGCGCCGTCCATCTGGGCGGCACCGGTGATCATGTTCTTCACGTAGTCAGCGTGACCGGGGGCGTCAACGTGTGCGTAGTGACGCTTTTCCGTCTGGTACTCGACGTGCGAGACGTTAATGGTAATACCGCGTTCACGCTCTTCAGGAGCGTTGTCGACCTGGTCGAATGCCTGGGCTTCGTTGAGGTCGGGGTACTGGTCTGCAAGGACCTTCGTGATTGCCGCGGTCAGAGTCGTCTTACCGTGGTCAACGTGACCAATGGTACCGATGTTGACGTGCGGCTTAGTCCTTTCGAAGCTAGCCTTTGCCACTGGGTTCCTCCTAGTGATTGGTGCGGCGCAAGCTTGTGAGCGCCGCGCCTTTTTACTTGTTGCGCCCGGCGGGGCGGCGTTCAGCCGCCCCGCTGAGCAACGGGGAGATTATTCTCCGCCGCGGGTCTTTTGGATGATCTCGTCCGAAACGTTCTGCGGAACCTCGGCGTACGAGTGGAACTGCATGCCGTAGACGGCACGTCCCTGCGTCTTGGAACGCAGGTCGCCGATGTAGCCGAACATTTCCGACAGCGGGACGAGTGCACGGACAACCTTAATACCGGTGGCGTCCTCCATGGACTGCACCTGTCCGCGACGCGAGTTCAAGTCGCCGATGACGTCGCCCATGTACTCCTCTGGGGTACGGACTTCGACATCCATGAGCGGCTCGAGCAGCACGGGGCGCGCCTTGGGAGCGGCTTCCTTGAATGCCATCGAACCTGCGAGCTTGAACGCCATTTCCGACGAGTCGACGTCGTGGTAAGCACCGTCGACCAGCGTGGCCTTGATGCCGACCATCGGATAGCCGGCGAGAACACCGACCTGCATGGCATCCTGGATGCCCGCATCGACCGACGGAATGTATTCGCGGGGCACACGGCCACCGGTGATCGCGTTGTCGAATTCGTAGATCTTGTCGCCTTCGACCTCCATCGGTTCGATGGTGATCTGAACCTTGGCGAACTGACCCGAACCACCGGTCTGCTTCTTGTGCGTGTAGTCGTACTTTTCGACTGTCTTGCGAATGGTTTCGCGGTACGCAACCTGAGGCTTGCCGATGTTGGCTTCGACCTTGAATTCACGCTTCATGCGGTCGACGAAGACGTCGAGGTGAAGTTCACCCATACCGCCGATTTCAGTCTGGCCGGTTTCTTCGTTCAGGTTGACCGTGAACGTCGGGTCTTCCTTCACGAGCTTCTGAATAGCCGAGGACAGCTTCTCCTGGTCGCCCTTCGTCTTCGGTTCGATCGAAACGAAGATAACGGGCTCGGGGAATGCCATCGACTCCAGAACAACCGGGTTGGCCGGGTCGGACAGGGTGTCACCGGTGGTGGTGTCCTTCAGGCCGATGAACGCGTAGATGTGTCCTGCAAATGCTTCTTCAACAGGGTTTTCCTTGTTGGAGTGCATCTGGAAGAGCTTGCCGACGCGTTCGCGCTTGCCGGTGGTGGTGTTCAGCAGCGTGTCACCGGACTTCACGTGACCGGAGTACACGCGAATGTAGGTGAGCGAGCCGAAGAACGGGTGGGTGGCAACCTTGAAGGCCAGAGCCGAGAACGGTTCGTCCTTCGAGGGCTTGCGCACGATCTCTTCGTCTTCCTTGCCGTAGACGAGGCCGCTGACCGGCGGAACGTCGAGCGGTGAGGGCAGGTAGTCGATGACAGCGTCGAGTACCTTCTGCACACCCTTGTTCTTGAAAGCAGAACCGCACATGACGGGGAAAGCTTCCGAAGCAATGGTGAGCTGGCGAATGCCGGCCTTGATTTCGTCGATGGAGAGTTCGCCCTCTTCGAGGTACTTCTCCATGAGCTCTTCGTTGGCTTCGGCAACGTCTTCGACGAGAGCTGCGCGGTATTCTTCCGCACGCTCCTGCAGGTCAGCAGGGATTTCAATTTCCTGCATGTCCTGGCCCTTCTTGGTTTCGTCCGGCCAGACGTAGGCCTTCATTTCGAGGAGGTCGACAACGCCCTCGAAGTCGCTTTCAGCGCCGATGGGCAGCTGGATGACCAGCGGCTTAGCGCCGAGGCGGTCCTTGATGGTGCCGACGGTGTAGTAGAAGTCAGCACCGAGCTTGTCCATCTTGTTGACGAAGCAGACGCGCGGAACGTCGTACTTGTCAGCCTGACGCCAAACGGTTTCGGACTGCGGCTCAACACCTTCCTTACCGTCGAACACAGCAACTGCGCCGTCAAGAACGCGGAGCGAACGCTCCACTTCCACGGTGAAGTCGACGTGCCCGGGGGTGTCGATGATGTTGATCTGGTTGTCTTCCCAGTAGCAGGTCGTCGCGGCCGACGTAATCGTGATGCCGCGCTCCTGTTCCTGCTCCATCCAGTCCATCGTCGAAGCGCCGTCGTGGGTTTCGCCCAGCTTGTAGTTGACGCCGGTGTAGAACAGGATTCGTTCGGTGGTTGTTGTCTTACCAGCATCAATGTGAGCCATGATGCCGATGTTGCGGACCTTGTTAAGGTCAGTCAGCACTTCAAGTGCCACGGTGTCCCTCTCTCGTAAGAAGTACCTGGACAAGCAGTACCCGCCGAAACGGGCACCGTTTGATTATTACCAGCGGTAGTGAGCGAAGGCCTTGTTGGACTCAGCCATCTTGTGCATGTCCTCGCGGCGCTTCACAGCAGCACCAAGGCCGTTGGATGCGTCGAGGATTTCGTTCATCAGACGCTCGGTCATCGTCTTTTCACGACGCTGGCGAGCGAACTGAACCAGCCAGCGCAGAGCCAGCGTGGTGGAACGGGCGGGGCGGACGTCAACCGGCACCTGGTAGGTGGCACCGCCGACGCGGCGGGAGCGGACCTCCAGCGACGGGCGAATGTTGTCGAGGGCCTTCTTCAGAAGAGTCAGAGCCTCGACGTTGGCCTTCTCCGAAGCGCTTTCGAGTGCGCCGTAGACGATGCGCTCAGCAGTGGAGCGCTTACCGTCGAGAAGGACCTTGTTGATGAGCTGGGTGACCAGCGGTGAGTTATAGACCGGGTCGATGGCGACCGGGCGCTTAGGTGCGGGACCCTTACGCGGCATTACTTCTTCTCCTTCTTCGCTCCGTAGCGGCTGCGAGCCTGCTGACGGCCCTTAACGGGCTGAGTGTCGAGTGCACCGCGCACAATCTTGTAGCGGACACCGGGGAGGTCCTTCACACGGCCTCCGCGAACGAGCACAATCGAGTGCTCCTGGAGGTTGTGGCCTTCACCCGGGATGTAGGCGGTCACTTCGATCTGCGAAGAGAGCTTGACACGTGCGACCTTGCGCAGTGCCGAGTTGGGCTTCTTCGGCGTGGTCGTGTACACACGGGTGCACACGCCGCGACGCTGCGGGCTGCCCTTAAGAGCAGGCGTAGCGTTCTTCGCCGGCTTGTCGTGTCGTCCCTTACGGACGAGCTGCTGAATTGTAGGCACTTATCAGGTTCTCCGATGCTTCTCGTTGTTCCTAATCTCCTGAGGGTTCAGGAGCATATCCTTCTGCGGCCGGGTGAAGCTGCGTGCCCGACTGCAGATGCAGTTCTTCGCCGCCGTCATCAGCGCAGCTGCGCTGATTGTCGGTTTATGGCGAACAACCGCCGGTGCTGGTGATAACCGTGTGATGATGAAAACTCCACCGTCAACAGACAACAGCACCGTCTGCCGAAAAATCGCAGATACACCTAGAGTAACCCTCGGCGAGCCACTCGGTCAAAACACGGTCGTTCGGTGCTTGACCTGGCGGTTTCAGGCGTTCCAACTGTAACGCGCCTGGAGAGGTGTTTTGCACCGAATTTGCCTGAGGTTCGCTCATTCTCCGCATTTATTCCATGTCGCGCATCCGGCTTGCGCATTATGGTTGAAGAATGACTGATCACCGGCCCGCCAACGACAACAGCCCAGACCGGAAGCTGATCCGCGCGTCAGACCACGACCGCGACGATGTCCTCCGCGTTCTCTCTGCTTCGCACGCCGCGGGCCGGCTCTCACCCGAAGAACTTGATAAACGCCAAAGCACCGTATTGGCCAGCGTCTACCTTCACGAACTGCCGCCGATCATCGACGACCTTCCCGAAGGCCGCGAAGTCGAGTCCCGCATCCGCGAGGAAACAGACGTCCCCAAGCCGGGCGGCACCTCGTCAGCTGTGCAGCCGAAGAAGAACACTGTTCCCGCGCGGCCCGGAGACGGGCCGTCGGTCACAGTCATCGCGGTTCTCGGTGGATCCACCAAGACGATCGCCGCGAACACCCCGGAGGTGACGTGCTTCGCGCTTATGGGCGGCAGCGACCTCTATCTGTCTGAGGTCTGCAGGCCGGGCGCAGAAATCACCATCATCAGCGTGAACACAATGGGCGGTGCAGACATCTACGTGCCCGCAGGCGTGCGCATCATCGACCACTCAGTGAATATTCTCGGCGGCAACGACATCAAGCCCAACGCCCTGGGCGACGGTTCAAACGGAACGCTGATCATCAAAGGCTTCAACCTCATGGGCGGAAACGACGTTCAGTTGGACCCGCGCAGCCGGCCCGACGACAGGTAAACCTTCTTGAGGAGCAGACCAAGGTGAGCGGCGCCTCGTAAGAACAACCCTGGCAGACCAAACCCAGCAGCAGACCCCCGCACCAGCCCACCAGCCCCTCCGCCCACACGGACGAAAGGACCACAGTGAAGATCGGAATTCTGACCTCCGGCGGCGACTGCCCCGGACTCAACGCAGTCATCCGAGGCGCCGTCCGCAAGGGCGTACGGCTCTTCGGTGACGAATTCGTGGGCATCCGCGACGGATGGCGTGGCCTGCTGGAGGGCGACCTGCACCCCCTGACCACGCACGATGTGCGCGGCATCAGCGGCCGAGGTGGAACTATTCTCGGCACGTCTCGCACCCACCCGTACTCCGGGGGTGGGCCGGATGCGATGCGCCAGGTCATGAAGGACAACGGGATCGACGGGGTGATTGCCATCGGCGGCGAGGGCACCCTCGCTGGTGCCGCGCGTCTCGCTGACGATGAGGGACTGCCCGTGGTTGGTGTTCCCAAAACCATTGACAACGACCTCGGCAGCACTGACTACACGTTCGGCTTCGACACAGCGGCGGCTATTGCCACGCGGTCCATCGATGCCCTGCGCACCACAGCAGAATCGCACCACCGGTGCATGGTCGTTGAGGTTATGGGCCGGCACGTCGGCTGGATTGCGCTGCACGCCGGTATGGCCGCCGGCGCACAGGCCATCCTGTTGCCCGAATTCCCCGTGACGATGGAACGGGTCGTCGAATGGGTTGAAAGCGCCCGCGATCGCGGCCGCGCACCGATTGTCGTCGTCGCAGAAGGGTTCGTGCCGGTCGGCGTTGACGCAGAAGAAGGCGTGGCGGCGATCGCTGCTGATGGTAGGCCGAGGTTTGGCGGAATCGGCGACTACGTTGCAGCTGAGGTCGAACGCATGACGGGCATCGAAACCCGCGCGACAATCCTCGGCCACCTGCAGCGCGGCGGCGTTCCCACCGCCTACGACCGCGTACTCGCCACACGGCTGGGCCTGGCCGCAGTCGACCTCATCCACGACGCCAGCTGGGGCTACATGACCAGCCTCTCCGGCACCGACATCATTCGCGTACCCATGGCCGACGCCGTTGAATCATTGAAGGCCGTGCCGAAGGAACGCTGGGACGAACTCGAAGCGCTGCTGGGTTAGGCACGGTCTGGCGAGGTGGGGCACGTGTGGGGGGCTCGGCGGTACTGGAGCTCCGCCTCGGCGTTACAGGAGCTCCGCCTCGACGGTTCAGCCCTTACCACTTAGGCGGTTTGCCCTTTCACCTCGGCGGTTTGCCCATAAAAACACCCGTTAGCCGGAATCTGCGCTTTAGCC
>NZ_KV789340.1:34076-36001 GCF_001807555.1 Brevibacterium sp. HMSC08F02
GCCGCGAGGAAACTCCCTTAAGCCGGAATCTGCGGCTTAGCAACAACTGCTAGCGGGAGTTTTTGTTGCTAAAGCGTGGGCCCGCGTCGCTTCGGTACCTGAACTTGGCACCAGGGCTCAATGAGCGACCTCGTTGTGCTCAGAATCTGCCTTGTGTCTTGAGCTCGATCAGTTTTCTCAGATACGCGTTCTCAGCCTGCAGCTTCTCGTATTCACGTCGAAGCTGATCCTGCTCAGTTCCTGAGTCTGACTCATTCCGCTCACGCACACGGCCACGCTTGCGCTGTTGGCGCGCCCATCGGAGAACCACGTCCGGGCCACCGAGTTCATACTCACGTGCTAGTTCCCTCGCAGTTTCACCGGCAATAAACCGGTCTACAACTTCGTGCTTAAGAGCAAGCGGCAACTTGGACTTCTTCTGTTCCACACGACACAGCTTGCCACGAAGACATCGAATACGCACCGTTCTGCCCGGGCGTCCCTGTCAGCCGCGACCCTTTCAGCCGAGTGCGCCCACTGCCGCCAGGCGCGCCTTCAGCTGCAGAGGATTCTGCAGGTCGCTCCACATGATCCGCACAACCGTATAGCCGAGCACGTGTAGTCGATGTTCGCGCTGTTTTTCGAGCATGAATTGATCACCGCGCTCATTGATTCCACCGGCGGCGGTGTCGCGATACTTTACGGACCCGTCGAACTCGATGATGATGCGCTTGTCTGGAATCAGGCCGTCAACCCGCGCAACGAATTCGCCGTTTTCATCGACAATGTCGGCCTGCTGCACAAGGCCTTTAACGCCGAGGTTGCGGATAACCACCATGCAGACGCTTTCGCCGAAGGATTCAGCGAGTCCTGTCGAATACTCCATGAGCTTGACCACCCGCATCGAAGCAGAAAACTTCGCATTCGCAGCGATGATTTCGCGGGCTGCATGCTTGCGGCCCTGAGCCTTAACCGGTTCCGAACGCAGAAGCGCGTCAAAAGCGGCGACCGCCTGTTCGAGCGAAATGTCAGTCGCAATATCCAGCACGGTGCGCACTGGGTCGGTGACTGGAATGCTGTTCCACAGGACTGTCTCTTCGGCCGGGCGCAACTGCCTTTGGCGCCGGGTGAATCTTTCCCCGGACCGCGATCGCGACGGGTTGATGAGCTGCACCTTATGCGGAATCGACAGCACGGGCAGACCATGAATCAGGGCCGCCGTCGTGTGGCTGAGAACATCGCCGTCGCTCAACCGCCGGCCGATGAATTCCGCTTTGCCTAGATGTTTCTTTTCCTGCAGGCCAAACCACGCACGGCCCTTTCCTGCCGAGGACGCCTCCCCCGTCAGCCGCAGAATCTCCGGTTCTGCGAAACGGTTGAACTGAGTGTGTTTGGTGCAGGTGCGATTGACGAAATAGCAAGCACGGTACAGCCGCTCGAGACAACACCCGACAGCTCGTTCGACCTCCCACTTTTCAGCGCCGAAAGCCTTTGCTTCTTGGAGCGAAAATACGTTGAACATATGCAACTGTCTTCCGTAAACGCATCGCTCCACAACCCCACTATCCATATCTGTGGATAACTCTGTGGACTTGTGGGCAATCATGGTTTAAGTCACAGGGTCAGGAGGGAACAAGACACCCGTTAGCCGGAATCTGCGCCTTAGCAACACGAAGACTCCCCTTAGCCGGGATCCACGCCTTAGCAACACGAAGACTCCCTTTAGCCGGAATCCACGGCTTAGCCGCAACTGCTAACGGGAGTTTCTGTTGCTAAAGCGTGGGTGGGGATTCAGGAGGTGGAGGTCCAGTACCAGCTGAGCCGGCACCTCGTGAGCTTGACCGGGCGGCACCTCGTACTGTGCCTTTCCCAGCGGACCCTGCCATGCTGAGCGAACCCTCCCAAACAAAAAACACCCGTTAGCCGGAATCTGCGCCTTAGCAACA
>NZ_KV789340.1:36021-102205 GCF_001807555.1 Brevibacterium sp. HMSC08F02
CTAAGGGGAGTTTTTGTTGCTAAAGCGTGGGTGGCAGGGAGTGCCGAGGTGAGGGCTCAGGGGCTTCCGCGCTAGGCGGGGGCTCCCGAGGTGGAGTTCCAGTACCAGCTGAGCCGGCACCTCGTGAACTTGACCGGGCGGCACCTCGTACTGTGCCTTTCCCAGCGGACCCTGCCATTCTGAGCGAACCCTCCCAAACAAAAAACACCCGCAAGCCGGAATCTGCGCCTTAGCCGCAAGAAGACTCCCCTTAGCCGGGATCTGCGGCTTAGCAACAACTGCTAACGGGAGTTTTTGTTGCTAAAGCGTGGGTGGGTTTTCAGGAGGTGGAGGTCTGGTCCCTGCCTGAGCGACAGCTGTGGGTGAGGATTCAGGAGGTGGAGGTCTGGTCCCTGCCCGGGCGGTAGCTGTAGGTGGGGATTCAGGAGGTGGAGGTCTGGTCCCTGCCTGAGCGGCAGCTGTGGGACGGGACTCCTGAGGTGGAGGGCCAAATAAGCATGAAAGCCAGGGTTGGCCAAGGGCTCCCGAGGTGGAGGTCCAGTACCAGCTGATCCGGCACCTCGTGAGCTCAACCCGGCACCACCCCGTACCTCACCAGCTTTTGTGCCCGGCCCAACCCAACACGGCCCCGTACAACGCAAACGGCCCGGAGGGAAATCCCTCCGGGCCGCCTGCCACGGGTGAGAACCAGCGGGCTCTCCCCCGCCTATTCGTGCAGCTGATTCACCCTCGCGAGCGTTCAACCCCGCGGCTGAATCAGACGCATCAGCGCTTCGCGCTCAAGCGAATCAGATGTCGCCGAAGCCTCCGAAGTCGTAGTCCTCGAGCGGAATGGTCGACCCTTCGCCGGCGAATGCCGGGTAGAAGTCACCATAGGTGTTCGAGAACATTTCCTGCTTGGCTTCGTCAGTCGGTTCGACAATCATGTTGCGGTAGCGGTGCATACCGGTGCCGGCCGGGATGAGCTTACCGAGGATGACGTTTTCCTTCAGGCCGAGCAGCGGGTCGGACTTGCCTTCCATAGCTGCTTCAGTCAGCACGCGCGTGGTCTCCTGGAACGATGCAGCCGACAGCCACGATTCGGTGGCCAGCGACGCCTTCGTAATGCCCATGAGTTCGTCACGTGCGGAGGCCGGCTGGCCGCCTTCTGCAACGACGCGCTTGTTTTCGTCCTGGTAGCGGCCGCGGTCAACGAGTTCACCCGGCAGCAGGTTGGTGTCGCCGGACTCGATGACCGTCACACGGCGCAGCATCTGACGCACAATGACTTCGATGTGCTTGTCGTGAATGCCGACACCCTGCGAACGGTAGACCTTCTGGACTTCGTCAACAAGGAACTTCTCGGCGTCGCGACGACCGCGGATGCGCAGCACCTGCTTGGGGTCGATCGCACCTTCAACCAGCTGGGTGCCGGCTTCGATGTTCTGGCCGTCTTCAACCAGAAGCTGTGCGCGACGACCGACTGCGTGCTCGATTTCGTCAGAACCGTCAGACGGGATCACGATGACGTAGCGCGTCTTACGGCTGTCGTCGATCTTGACCTTGCCGGCTGCTTCCGAAATCGGCGCGTAGCCCTTGGGCGTGCGTGCTTCGAAGAGCTCGGTGACACGCGGCAGACCCTGCGTAATGTCACCGCCACCGCCGGCGGCAACACCACCGGTGTGGAACGTACGCATGGTCAGCTGCGTACCGGGCTCACCAATCGACTGTGCTGCGACGGTGCCGACTGCTTCGCCGATGTCAACGAGCTTGCCGGTTGCCATCGAGCGGCCGTAGTGCTCAGCCGAGATCTGCGCGTCGGAGTCTGCGGTGAGAACCGACAGCACCTTGACTTCGCGAACGCCGGCGGCAACCAGCTGGTCGAGCACATCGACCGAAATGTCGGTCTTTGCAGGCACCACGACGTTGCCTTCGGCGTCGGTGACGTCGACTGCCGTGAGGCGGCCCAGAACCGAGGTTTCGGCCCATTCGTGCACAACGAGGTTGCCCTTTGCGTCTTCCTGAGCGACGGGCAGCGTGATGCCGCGCTTCGAATCGGTGGTTTCGGTGCGGATGATGACATCCTGCGAAACATCAACCAGACGACGCGTGAGGTAACCGGAGTCTGCGGTGCGCAGAGCGGTGTCTGCCAGACCCTTACGAGCACCGTGCGATGCGATGAAGTACTCGAGGACCGACAGGCCTTCGCGGTAGTTCGACTTAATCGGACGCGGGATGATTTCACCCTTCGGGTTCGTCACAAGACCGCGCATTGCGGCCAGCTGACGGACCTGCGTCCAGTTACCGGAAGCACCGGACTCGACAAGGCGCAGAATCGAGTTCTCCGAAGTGAAGTTCTTCTGCATTGCCTCGGCGATCTTGTCGGTGGTGTCCGACCAGATCTTGACGAGTTCGGTACGGCGCTCCTCATCGGTGAGCGCACCGAAGGCGTACTGTTCTTCGACCTTGTCGACGAGCTCTTCGGCTTCGTTGAGCGACTGTTCCTTGGATTCCGGAGACACGATGTCGCTCATTGCGACGGTCAGACCGGAGCGGGTTGCCTGGTAGAAGCCGGTTTCCTTGAAGTTGTCGAGTGCCTGTGCTACTTTCACGCGCGGGTAGTTGTCTGCGAGGCGGTTGACGATCTTCGACAGCTGCTTCTTGCCGATGGTCTCGTTGACGTACGGGTAGTCCTCCGGCAGGGTCCGGTTGAACAGGGCACGGCCCAGGGTGGTCTCGAGGACGAGGGTGTCGCCCTGTTCCCAGCCTTCCGGCAGTTCCATCTTCCGATGCGGAACGATGTTGCTCAGGCGGATCTTCACCTTGGCGCCGAGGTCGAGTTCGCCACGGTCGTAGGCCATGATGGCCTCCGAAACCGAACCGAAGTCGCGGCCGATGCCGGGCACGTCTTCGCGTTCGGAGGTCAGGTGGAAGATGCCGATGATCATGTCCTGCGTGGGCATGGTCACGGGCTTGCCGTCCGAAGGCTTGAGGATGTTGTTCGCCGACAGCATCAGCAGGCGTGCTTCAGCCTGTGCTTCAGCGGACAGCGGCAGGTGGACTGCCATCTGGTCACCGTCGAAGTCAGCGTTGAAGGCGGTGCAGACCAGCGGGTGGATCTGAATTGCCTTGCCTTCAACCAGCTGCGGTTCGAAAGCCTGAATGCCCAGACGGTGCAGGGTGGGTGCACGGTTGAGCAGAACCGGGTGCTCCTGAATGACTTCTTCGAGCACGTCCCACACCTGCGGGTGCTGACGTTCGACCATGCGCTTAGCCGACTTGATGTTCTGGGCGTGGTTGAGGTCAACCAGGCGCTTCATCACGAACGGCTTGAACAGTTCGAGTGCCATGGTCTTGGGCAGACCGCATTCGTGCAGCTTCAGGGTCGGGCCGACCACGATGACCGAACGGCCGGAGTAGTCGACGCGCTTACCGAGCAGGTTCTGACGGAAGCGACCCTGCTTGCCCTTGAGCATGTCGGACAGCGACTTGAGCGGACGGTTGCCCGGTCCGGTGACGGGGCGACCGCGACGGCCGTTGTCGAACAGTGAGTCGACTGCTTCCTGGAGCATCCGCTTTTCGTTGTTGACGATGATTTCGGGTGCACCGAGGTCAAGCAGGCGCTTGAGGCGGTTGTTGCGGTTGATGACACGACGGTAGAGGTCGTTGAGGTCGCTGGTTGCGAAGCGGCCACCGTCAAGCTGCACCATGGGGCGCAGTTCCGGCGGGATGACCGGGATCGCGTCGAGCACCATGCCTTCGGGCTTGTTGTCCGTGGTCATGAATGCGTTGACGACCTTGAGGCGCTTGAGTGCGCGGGTCTTGCGCTGGCCCTTGCCGGTGCGAATGAGTTCGCGCAGCATTTCGGCTTCGGATTCGAGGTCGAAGTCCTTGAGGCGCTGCTGGATGGCAGCGGCACCCATGGAGCCTTCGAAGTAGATGCCGAAGCGGGCGACCATGTCGCGGTACAGGCTTTCGTCACCTTCGAGGTCTGCGACCTTGAGGTTCTTGAAGCGGTCCCACACCTGTTCCAGGCGGTCCAACTGGCGTTCGGAGTTGCGGCGGATGTTGCCGAGTTCCTTGTTTGCCTGCTTTTCGACCTTGCTCTTGGCCGCTGCGGTTGCACCGTCGGCTTCGAGTTCCTTGAGGTCGTCTTCCAGCTTCTTGGATCGACGGTCGAGGTCCGCGTTCATGCGGTCTTCGATCTGCTTCTTTTCGACGTCCACCTGGTTCTGCAGGGTGGGCATGTCGCGGTGGCGCGAGTCTTCGTCGACCGACGTGATCATGTAGGCCGCGAAGTAGATGACCTTTTCGAGGTCCTTCGGAGCCAAGTCGAGCAGGTAGCCCAGGCGGCTGGGCACGCCCTTGAAGTACCAGATGTGGGTGACGGGAGCGGCGAGCTCGATGTGGCCCATGCGCTCACGGCGCACCTTGGCGCGGGTGACTTCAACACCGCAGCGCTCACAGATGATGCCCTTGAAGCGCACGCGCTTGTACTTGCCGCAGGCGCATTCCCAGTCGCGGGTGGGACCGAAGATGCGCTCACAGAACAGGCCGTCCTTCTCCGGCTTGAGCGTGCGGTAGTTGATGGTCTCGGGCTTCTTGACTTCGCCGTGCGACCACTGGCGAACCTCATCAGCCGTAGCCAGGCCGATGCGCAGTTCATCAAAGAAATTAACGTCAGGCACGTAAATCCTCTTCCTTGGTGACCTTCAGAAGGTCAGTAAAAATTCGGGCTGGCTGGCTGTCAGACTTCGTCGACTGTCTGGGCTTCGTCACGCGAAAGGTTGATGCCGAGCTCTTCAGCTGCTCGGTACATTTCGTCGTCTTCGCGCATTTCGACGGCGTGGCCGTCTGCCGACAGAACTTCGATGTCAAGGCACAGCGACTGCATTTCCTTGATGAGGACCTTGAACGACTCGGGGATGCCCGGGTCGGGAAGGTTCTCGCCCTTGACGATTGCTTCGTAGACCTTGACGCGGCCGGGAACGTCGTCCGACTTGGTGGTCAGGAGTTCCTGCAGCGTGTAGGCCGCACCGTAGGCTTCGAGCGCCCACACTTCCATTTCGCCGAAGCGCTGGCCGCCGAACTGTGCCTTACCGCCCAGCGGCTGCTGGGTGATCATCGAGTACGGGCCGGTGGAACGAGCGTGGATCTTATCGTCGACCAGGTGGTGGAGCTTGAGCATGTACATGTAGCCCACCGAGACCGGGTACGGGAACGGTTCGCCGGAGCGGCCGTCGAACAGGCGGGCCTTTCCGGAGCCGTCGATCAGGCGCTCACCGTCGCGGTTGAGGCGGGTGTTGTCGAGCAGGCCGCGCAGTTCGGGTTCGTGCGCACCGTCGAACACCGGGGTTGCGACGTTGGTGCCGGGTTCGGCTTCGAGGTCGAAGCCGGCGTCCTTGAGGTCCTGTGCCCATTCGGGGTTGCCTTCGATCTTCCAGCCCTGCTTGGCTGCCCAGCCAAGGTGGGTTTCGAAGACCTGGCCGATGTTCATTCGGCGCGGAACACCGTGCGGGTTGAGGATGATGTCGACGGGGGTTCCGTCTTCCATGAACGGCATGTCTTCAACCGGCAGGATGGTCGAGATGACGCCCTTGTTTCCGTGGCGTCCGGCCATCTTGTCGCCGACGGTGATCTTGCGGCGCTGGGCCACGTAGACGCGCACCAGCTGGTTGACACCGGGGGTGAGTTCGTCGTCTTCTTCGCGGTCGAAGACCTTGACGGCGATCACGGTTCCGGTTTCGCCGTGGGGCACCTTGAGCGAGGTGTCGCGGACTTCGCGCGACTTTTCGCCGAAGATGGCGCGCAGCAGGCGCTCTTCGGGGGTCAGTTCGGTTTCACCCTTGGGGGTCACCTTGCCGACCAGGATGTCGCCGTCGGTGACTTCGGCGCCGATGCGGATGATGCCGCGGTCGTCGAGGTCAGCCAGGGCTTCCTGCGCGATGTTCGGGATGTCGCGGGTGATCTCTTCGGCACCGAGCTTGGTGTCGCGAGCGTCGACTTCGTATTCCTCGATGTGGATCGAGGACAGGACGTCGTCCTGCACCATGCGCTGGGACAGGATGATGGCGTCCTCGAAGTTGTAGCCTTCCCACGACATGAAAGCCACGAGGAGGTTCTTGCCGAGGGCCATTTCACCGTTCTGGGTGGACGGACCGTCAGCCAGCACCGCACCGACTTCGACTCGGTCGCCTTCGGACACGATGATCTTCTGGTTGTACGAGGTGCCGTGGTTGGAGCGGCGGAACTTCTCGGCTCGGTAGGTGGTCTGGGTGTCGTCGTCGTTCATGACGGTGACGTAGTCAGCGGAGACTTCGGTGACCACACCGGCCTTGTCGGCGGTGATGACATCGCCGGCGTCGATGGCCGAGCGGTATTCCATGCCGGTGCCGACCAGCGGTGCTTCTGCGCGGACCAGCGGAACGGCCTGACGCTGCATGTTCGCACCCATGAGGGCGCGGTTGGCGTCGTCGTGTTCGAGGAACGGGATAAGGGCCGTGCCGACCGAGACCATCTGACGTGCAGACACGTCCATGAAGTCGATGTCTTCCTTGGGCAGCAGTTCGGCTTCGCCGGAACCGCCCTTGGGGCGAGACAGGACGAAGTCTTCTGCGAAGCGCTGGTCGTCGGTCAGCGGTGCGTTTGCCTGTGCGATGTTGTACGGGAGTTCATCGTCAGCCGTGAGGTAGCGCGTCTTGTCGGTGACAACGCCGTTCTCAACGATGCGGTACGGGGTTTCGATGAAGCCGAACGGGTTGATGCGCGCATAGGAGGCGAGCGAACCGATCAGACCGATGTTGGGGCCTTCCGGCGTTTCGATGGGGCACATGCGTCCGTAGTGCGACGGGTGGACGTCGCGGACTTCCATGCCCGCACGGTCACGCGACAGACCGCCGGGACCCAGAGCCGACAGGCGGCGCTTGTGGGTAAGGCCGGCCAGCGGGTTGTTCTGGTCCATGAACTGCGACAGCTGCGAAGTTCCGAAGAACTCCTTGATGGCTGCCACGACGGGACGAATGTTGATGAGCGTCTGCGGGGTGATCGCTTCGACGTCCTGGGTGGTCATGCGCTCGCGGACCACGCGCTCCATGCGCGAAAGACCGGTGCGGACCTGACCTTCGATCAGTTCGCCGACCGCGCGGATGCGGCGGTTGCCGAAGTGGTCGATGTCGTCCAGGGCGACCGGGATGTCGACGCTTTCGCCGTCGCGCGTGCCCTTGAGAGTTTCGTGGCCGGCGTGCAGCGCAACGATGTAGTGGATGGCAGCGGCGATGTCGTCGGTGGTAAGCACACCCTGTGTGACGTCTTCATCGACCCCGAGCTTGCGGTTGACCTTGTAGCGGCCGACCTTGGCGAGGTCGTAGCGCTTGGGGTTGAAGTAGAGGTTCTGCAGAAGGTTTTCTGCAGCTTCAACAGTGGCCGGTTCGGACGGACGCAGCTTGCGGTAAATGTCGATGAGCGCTTCTTCGCGCGTTTCGACGGTGTCCTTGGCAAGGGTTTCGCGGATCGACTCGAATTCGCCGTAGCGTTCGAGGATTTCCGAGGAGGTCCAGCCAAGTGCCTTGAGCAGCACCGTGACCGACTGCTTGCGCTTGCGGTCGAGGCGAACGCCAACCTGGTCGCGCTTGTCGACTTCAAACTCCAGCCATGCACCGCGCGACGGGATGATCTTCGCGGTGAAGATGTCCTTGTCTGAGGTCTTGTCCGGGGTCGATTCGAAGTAGGCGCCGGGCGAGCGGACGAGCTGCGAAACGACGACGCGCTCGGTCCCGTTGATGATGAAGGTGCCCTTGGGGGTCATGAGCGGGAAGTCGCCCATGAACACCGTCTGGCTCTTGATCTCCATGGTGGAGGTGTTCATGAATTCAGCGGTCACGAACAGCGGCGCCGAATAGGTGATGTCGCGCTCCTTGCACTCGTCGATCGAGTACTTGGGCGGCTCAAAGCGGTGGTCGCGGAACGACAGCGACATGGATCCGGAGAAGTCTTCGATCGGGGAGATCTCTTCGAAGATGTCTTCGAGCCCCGAGGTTTCCGGAACGGAGGTGTCGCCGTTCTCGATTGCTTCCGCAACTCGCTCCTGCCAGGCTTCCGAGCCGATCAGCCAGTCGAAGCTGTCGGTCTGCAGTCCCAGGAGGTTGGGAACTTCGAGAGGTTCGTGGATCTTCGCGAAGGAAATGCGCTGAGGCGGGTTAGCGGTCCTGATGTTTTCGTTGGCGGCGGCCAATGGGTTCCTTCCACGTTGTGGTCATCACTCGTGCGCTGCAGCGTTGAATCACCCGAGGTCCGGCCGGGTCGCTTTGCGACACTCGCTTCCGCTGACGTCACGGCGGATCCGGTCAAGGTGTGCTAGTTTGATGCCCACCGCTATATGAAGGCACAGCAAACCCACTGCAACACAAACATTCAGAATAGCTGATTGAACCTGCTGTAGCAAGACCCCCTGTGGTAGGGTCGATCTTCTCCGCACTTTTTGCGCTCTGCACTGTCCGACGAAAGCCGTGACGAGCAGGGCGCTTTTTCGTTCCCAACTGCACTGCTGGGCAGCACGTCCTCCCACCCTGCTCCCACCTCGCCCACCAGCACTTGTGACCTATAGTCACCGTCCAAAATATTGGAATCGGGGGCAGTTTCGTTCGGCAGACGTGAGGGGCTTCACGTTAACCTGGGCCTATCTATTGGGAGGCCCGATGCACAACCTGCCGCTTATACCCGCATCACTCGGCTCGATGCCATTGCTGCTCTTGGCGGCGCTCGCCGCGCTCATATACAGCGCTGTTCAGTTGGTCCTGCCCTATCTGCACAGTCGGAGAATACCGGTCGGCGCCCAAGCCCGAGCCGCCGCTCCCCTGCCGCCAACCCGGCCCGGAGTTCCGACCCAGCCCCCAGTTCCGCCTCGTCAGCCGAGCGCCCCACCCCAACCACAGCACCGGCCTGCACATCGGCACGACCCAACCCCAACAGCACGGCCACAGCACCCAGCGGCCAGGCCGCCCTACCCGGCTGCTGTGCCTCAGGCACAGCCGAACAATGACGTTGCCCTCTACGCGAACCTGCTGCTGGGAGTTGCCTCTGCGTTCCTCGTGATCGCAGCGTTCATCTTCGTGGGCATCGCCCAACACGCACTGCTGCGGGCCATCACGGTCATCGGCGTTGCCGTCATCACCTACGGCGCAGGCCTCGGCATTGCTCTGCTGTCTTCGCGTCTGAAACCCGTCGGCATTGCCCTGACGGCGGTCGGCCTCGTCCTGCTTCCAATTTCGGGGGCCGCTCTGGGCGCCCTCGACATCACGGGGGCAAAAACCGCGTGGCTTGTGGCTTCAGTGCTTGGGCTGATCAGCTGCGCACTTGCGGCAGCGCTGCTGCGTTCTGAGCTCGTCACGTGGTTTGGTCTGCTGTTCATCGGCTCGACCGTGCTGTCGGTGATCAACTTCGGCGGGCCGTCGTTTGCCTACTACGGGGTCGGCCTGGTGGTCGTGTCGATGGTGTTCATCATCATCGGCCGTGTTCTCGAGGGCCCGTATACGGGCCGCAGGACTGCTCGCTCACGAGGTGCCGCCGACTTCCGCTCTTTCCTCTCTGCTGAGCGGGGTCAGAAGGTCCGCTGGGCGCGACCCTTTGTCCTGTTGGGACAGATCATCGCACCGGCATCAGGTGTGTGCGCGCTCATCACCCTGCCTGACGATTCACCGTGGGCGAAGGGTGTTTTCTGGCTGGTGCTGACGGTGTTCTACATCGTGTTGGGCATCTGCCGCAGCTGGACTTACGCACTCGGTGCCGCGCTGCTGACCAGCACGTTCGGCATCACGACGCTGACGGGATCACTGTGCCGTACCTCCGGCAGTCCTTCGTTCGGCAAAGGCGGCCAATACATGCCCGTGTGCGAGGTGGCAGTCTCGACCGCAGGAATCGCCGCTTCAGTCGTGCAGATCCTCGTCATAACCGCCGCCTTTGCGATGTTTGTGCGGCAGGGCCGGAAGCTCACCGTGCTCATCTCGCTGTACATTTCCGCGACGATCCTCACGGTGTCGACGCTGGCGGCCATGCGGAGGACCTTCTCCATCATCAGGTTCTATGAGGACACTGGTCGTCCTGATGATTTCGGCGCGGCAGTCGATGCTGTACAGCTGCCGCTGCTGCTGATCGCAGTCTTCTTGGTGCTGGCAGGGATTATCTGCGCGTGGGCGGCCTGGCGGGCAGACTCTGCCTTCCTGCAGGCAACATCCGCAGTGTCGCTTGCAGCCGCTCCCCTGCTGGGCACGGGCTTTTCGAGGCTTGGGCCCGATTGGACTTTCAGCGCAGTAATACTCACGCTGAACACCGTCATGGTGGTCGGCCACGGTGCGCTGACTTTTGCTGCGCGCACAAAAGCGGGCAGGCAGCGCCGTCAGCTTCGCTCAGTGTCCATGATCTCTGCCACCGTCATCAGCATTGCCGGGGGCCTGCCCTTCACGCTTCTTGTGTGGTCGGACAGTTCGACTCCGATGATCTGGGCGCTGTTCGCGGCTTCCGTGGTGGCGACTGCGATCTTCATTGGGGCGGCGTTCTTCTTCCGCTCTGCTGTCATTTCATTTACAGCACTGTGCGCAGCCTTCGGTGGGACCGGTGCGCTGGGCTTCATCATCAGCCTCTCTGCCGGAGCCAACTACAGCGCGGCTCTGTTCATCCCGGTGGCCGGCATCGGATCGGCTGTCCTGTGGCTCGTGTCGCACCACCTGTGGCTGCGGGGCCGGACCCGACGGTCGTGGATGGCATACGCCCTGTCGATCGTGTGGGCGGCCTCTGCCGCCTCCGGACTCCTTCGGCACACCTTCTTCAACGAAGACGGCCGGGTGTTCAGCGCCTCCGTCGTCATGATCACGGCGGGCATTGCAGCTGCCTGCGCCGCCGCGGGAGCACAGGCAGCCGTCGTCTACCTCCGCCGCACGTGCCCCGCGGTGCCCAACCGGCGCTATCTGCTCACGGTTCCGGTGCTGATCTTCACCGGCGCGCTCTGGGCCGTTCTCATCACCCGGTTCTTGGGTCTTCCGCTTGCAGTAGTTTCCATCGCCTTCGCTCTGACCGCACTTGCGATCGCCTGGATGAGTCTGAGCCTGTCCATTCAATGGCTGCAGCTGCCCGCGGGAGCGACGCTGTTTGTCAGTCTGCTCTTCGCATCCAGCGAACTGACAACCAGCTATTCACTCACCGTGCTGCTTGCAGCCTGGGGCACATGGGCCGTTGCCTATGCCGGTCACTGGATTCTGGCCCTGTTGCACCGCAAAGTGTTGGCTTCTCTCATCACCGCCGCGCTTGCGCTTGTAATGGCACTGTTCTCACTGCCTTTGGTCACATTCAAGGAAACGTGGCTGCACGATCCCAAGCGCGCCGCAACGGGAGCGACGATCGCGATTCTTGCGCTCATGGTGTTTGGCGCCGCGCGTTTCTTCAAGAATCCTCGGCACCGGCTGGGATGCCAGGAAGGCGCCTCCTATCTTGGCGCGATCGCGCTCATGCTGGTGATCGACGGTTTTATCGACACGCGCTTTGTTGTCCTGTGGCACGTACCCGTCATCGTCGCCCTCACATGGGCTCTGTATCTGGCCCGCCGCGGCAGGCAACAACAGGCCCAGTTCCCTGCAGCAGATGAGTTTTTCAACCTCTTCGACCTGCGGATCCTCCTTGCGTGGCTGGTCTTGACGGTTGCCGGAATAGCCGCGGCGACGACCGGCCCCGGTTGGCTGACTGTGCTGTTCCTGGCCGACCACGTTGCACTGTTGGTGCTCGGCGCGCTCACATCCCGCCAATGGGCTCTGTGGTGGGGACTCGCTGCCTGCGCCGCAGCGGTGTTCTGGGGTCTGCGCAATCTGGTCTGGCTGGCTCTCGTGCTTCTGGCGCTCATGCTCATCGGCATTGTCGTGTGGATGCTGCTCCGGCCGAAAAAGGAAAAACCCGCACCGGCAGCATTTGCTGGACCCCCTCAGCCGGGCGCGGCACCCCAGCCCCACCCGGGAGGCCAGGCACATCCCGGTTCTGCCCCACAGCGGATGCACAGGCCGGCACAGCGGCCTCAACCGCAGGGACAGGTTCAGCCACAGTGGCAGCAGGGCCACTCCGGGCCACCCATGCCGCAGCAAACGCCCCACCCGCAGGGACAGCAGCCCTCGACAGCGCCCCCGCGAGGACCGATGCCGCCCGGGCTGCCGCCTCGTCAGCCCGGACAGCCACCTCGTCAGTCCGGACAGCCGGCTCGTCAGTCCGGACAGCCACCCCAGCAGCAGCCACCTCGGTCTTCTGGTCGCGGCAAACCAGACACCGCTCCGCCGCCCGGGCCGGGCTTCGGGCACACAGGCGATCCCCGGGGCCCCGGCCAGTAGACTTCAAGGGCACACAGGAGGACCATGGCAGACAGTTCTGAAGAGCAGACCGGCATCTACGCCATAACAACCGACCCGGCCGCGCTGAACAGCTACCTTGTAGTCGGCACCAGCCGCGCACTGCTGGTCGACACCGGATCGGGGCCGCAGCAGGCAAGCCGCATCTTCGAGACTGCGCGCACCGTCACAGGCCTGCCGATTTCCGTGCTCAACACGCACGACCACTGGGACCATTTCTTCGGCAACGCCCGCATGCAGGGCGAAGGTGTGGACGAATTCTTGGCCAGTGAGCGCTTCGCCCACGATCAAGCCGCAAGCACATGGCTTCAGCTGGCAGAAGTGCCGGCGACAGACGAACCGGACCTCCCGGCCGACCCCACCGAACTCATCGTCGAGCCCACACAAATCGTTGCCCACGGCGACACAATCGACCTCGGCGGCACAGTGGCCACAGTGCGCGAATACTCCGGGCACACAGAAAGCGACCTCGTCCTGCAGGTGTCAGATGTGCTCATCGTGGGCGACCTCATTGAAGAAGGTGCTCCCCCACAGTTCGGCGATGACGCTCAGCCCAGCGCGTGGGCACAGACCCTTCGGGACCTTCTCGCGATCGACGGGATCAGCGTCTACTGCCCCGGCCACGGCGAACCTGTCGACAGAGCCTTCGTCCAAGCACAGGCTGACGACGTTGCGGCTGTCGCAGCACAGCTGGCTGACCCTGACGCTGGTGATGCAGAGGTGAGCCTCCGTCAAGCCCAGCCGTTCACGTACCTGCCCAGCATAGGCGAGGCAAAGCGAATCAGGTGAGCGGCGCCTCGTAAGAAGAACCCACAAACAGCAAAACCCCCGGGAAAAATCCCGGGGGTTCGCTGTAGAACAGTCAGTGACCGATGATCACTTGAGCGAGACGGTTGCGCCTGCAGCTTCGAGCTGTTCCTTAGCCTTTTCAGCGTCTTCCTTCGAAGCGCCTTCGAGGATCGGCTTCGGAGCCGAGTCAACGAGGTCCTTGGCTTCCTTGAGGCCCAGCGAAGTCAGAGCGCGGACTTCCTTAATAACCGGAACCTTCTTGTCGCCAGCGGATTCGAGGATAACGTCGAATTCGCTCTTCTCTTCAGCGGCACCGCCGGCGTCGCCGCCGCCAGCAGCCGGAGCAGCTGCAGCAGCAACCGGAGCAGCTGCTTCAACTTCGAATTCTTCTTCGAACTTCTTGACGAAGTCGTTGAGTTCGATGAGGGTCAGTTCCTTGAAAGCTTCGATGAGCTCTTCGGGGGTGAGCTTAGCCATTGTGGCAAAGTCCTTCCATTAATGGGTCTACAGCTTTTGGGCTGTAGGAAAACCGGGTTGTGGTTATGAAGCTCAGGCAGCTTCCGATTCCTGCTTGGCGCGCAGAGCGTCCACGGTGCGAACTGCCTTGATGGCAGGTGCGGTGAACGTGTAGGCGGCCTTGTAGAGGCTGCCCTTCATAGCGCCGGCTGCCTTGGCAAGCAGCACCTCGCGGGATTCGAGTTCCGCCAGCTTCGAAACATCCTCAGCTGTAAGAGCAGCACCGTCGAAGTAACCGCCCTTGATGACCAGCTTGGGATTCGCCTTGGCAAAGTCCCGCAGGGCCTTCGCAGCGTCAACAGGTTCGCCTTCGATGAACGCGATGGCGGTCGGGCCGTTGAGCAGACCGTCGAACGCGTCAATTCCAGCTTCCTTAGCCGCGATGGCCGTCAGCGTGTTCTTTACCACGGCGTAGGTGGTGTTCTCACCCAGCGAACGACGCAGTTCCTGCATTTCGCCCACTGTGAGACCACGGTACTCGGTCAGCACTGCAGCGGAGGAGTTGTCAAAACGGTTTTTGATCTCCTTTACCGCGGCTGCCTTGTCAAGCCTCGCCATGGTATTCCTTTCAATACATCTGTTGGTTTGCCCAAAACAAAAAGCGCTCCGCATGCAGGTGCGGAACGCTTGGCGTTCGACTGACAGCACAGGTTATGCGCTTTCAGCTTTGTTCTCACCTGCGTGGGTCACTCTCATGAGTCTTCGCCGGATCCTGCTGCTTGCGCGGCATTTTCCGAGACCGACGGTCTTGGGCAGATTCAATAGTAGAGCAGGACGGTGCTTAGACGCAAATCCCGCCCCTTACGAGGCGGAGCTCGCCTTCCCGCTGGGAAGACGAGCTCCGCTCTTACTCACCTGGGCGCTGGATCAGCGCAGGGAGGCAACGTCCAGCGGGATGGCCGGACCGTTGGTCGTGGTGAGCGTCGCCTTGGTGACGTAGCGACCCTTGGAGGACGACGGCTTCAGACGTGCGATCTCTTCGACAGCGGCTGCGAAGTTGTCGCGCAGCTGGTCTTCCGAGAACGAAGCCTTGCCGATGATGAAGTGCAGGTTCGCGTGCTTGTCAACACGGAACTCAATCTTGCCGCCCTTGATGTCCTGGACAGCCTTTGCGACGTCCATGGTGACGGTGCCGGTCTTGGGGTTCGGCATGAGTCCGCGGGGACCCAGAACCTTACCCAGACGGCCGACCTTGCCCATCATGTCCGGGGTTGCAACAGCAGCGTCGAAGTCAGTGAAGCCTCCGGCCACCTTTTCCAGCAGGTCATCGGAGCCGACGTAGTCAGCACCTGCTTCACGGGCAGCTTCAGCACGGTCTCCGGCTGCGAACACCAGGACCGTAGCGGTCTTACCGGTGCCGTGCGGGAGGTTCACGGTGCCGCGCACCATCTGGTCGGCCTTGCGGGGGTCGACGCCCAGACGGAATGCAACTTCGACGGTCGAGTCGAACTTCGAAACGGCGGTTTCCTTGGCCAGGGCTACTGCCTGGTCCGGGGTGTAGTTAGTGTCAGCCGCGATTTTTTCGGCTGCGGCCCTGTAGGCCTTTGAGCGCTTTGCCATCTGCTATCTCCTTGCAGTTGTGGTGCGGGCCGCGCCGGCCCTACCACGTTTGGGTATGCCTGATCAGGCCTTGATGTCGGTGGTGATGCCCATGGAACGAGCGGTGCCGGCCACGATCTTGGATGCGGCGTCGATGTCGTTCGCGTTGAGGTCAGGCATCTTGGTTTCGGCGATTTCGCGCACCTGGTCAGCGGTCAGGTGACCGACCTTGACGGTGTGCGGGGTTGCCGAACCCGACTTCAGTCCAGCTGCCTTCTTGATCAGCTGAGCAGCCGGCGGGGTCTTGGTGATGAAGTCGAACGAGCGGTCTTCGTAAACGGTGATTTCAACCGGAACGATGTTGCCACGCATGGATTCTGTGGCCGCGTTGTAGGCCTTGCAGAATTCCATGATGTTCACGCCGTGCTGACCAAGGGCAGGACCGACCGGGGGTGCCGGGTTAGCAGCGCCCGCCTGGATCTGCAGCTTGATCAGACCGACAGCCTTTTTCTTGGGTGCCATGTTGGTCCTTAATCTGGTAGTTGTTCCCACGGTCAGAACGGCCGTGGGCTTTGGACGCGGTTGTCCGCTCCGATGAGGGCGGACGGAGTCCAAACCACAACATTATTCCACGCCCGCCCGATTTTGTTAAATGCGGGTGCCATGCACCACATAGGCCTCAGCTGGGCAGCCATTTCCAACAGAAGCAAAAGCGGGTGCCCGGCGTTAAGCCGTGCACCCGCTTTCAGCGTAAAAACAAGATCAGATCTTGGAGACCTGGTTGAAGCCGAGCTCCACGGGAACGTCGCGTTCGAAAATCGACAGAAGAACCGTGAGCTTCTGCTGTTCGGGGCGGATTTCCTGAATGGTTGCAGGCTGGCCTTCGAAGGAGCCTTCCTTGACCATGACGGATTCGCCGATTTCGAATTCGGTTTCGATGGGCGTGCCGTCTGCTGCGGCCTGTTCGCCGGCGGCCTTGGCAGCCTCTGCCTGCTGTTCTTCGAAGATCGGGGCGAGCATGCCGGCGACCTCGTCGATGCTCAGTGGGATCGGGTCGTACGCGTTGCCCACGAAGCCGGTGACGCCGGGGGTGTGGCGGACAACGCCCCACGATTCGTCAGTGAGTTCCATGCGAACGAGCACGTAGCCGGGCACACGCACGCGGCGAACGGTCTTGCGCTGACCGTTCTTGATTTCGACGACTTCTTCCATCGGCACCTGGATTTCGAAGATTTCGTCTTCTGCGTTGAGCGATACCGCACGGTTTTCCAGGTTGACCTTGACGCGGTTTTCGTAGCCCGCGTAGGAGTGGATGACGTACCAGTCGCCGTCCTTCATGCGAAGGTCGGATTTGAACTCTTCGAACGGGTCGACTTCCGGTGCAGACTGCTGGTCTGCAGCGTCCACGCCGTCGGCAATTTCGCCCGTTGCGGGGTCGAAGTTCTCTGCCTGTTCGGCTTCGACGTTTTCCGGAGTGTTTTCAGACACCGATTCTCCTTTGTTTTCGCGGTCGGCGGCGCGGGTCGTGTTCAGTGGTTCAGCTGTACTTGGGTGTTACCAGAGCGGCCACAGCGGCGAGCCCGCGAAGATGAATCCGGCAAGTTTGCCGAACACGAAGTCGAGGATGGTCACAAGCACCATCATGAGAGCCACGAAGCCCAGAACGACGAGCGTGTAGTTGAGCAGCTCCTTGCGGCTGGGAGTGACAACCTTTTTCAGCTGGTCGAAGACTTCGCGAATGAACTGAATGATGGCGCCGAAGAAGCCCTGCTTCTTCTGCGCTGTTTCGGAGTTTGCCTGAGATTCAGCCACTCGTCCTCATTCTTCCGTCTGCGTTCCCGACCTTCGGGCTTTCCCGGCCGCGCCGGGTAAGAGCAGGGGTGACAGGACTCGAACCTGCAACCTACGGTTTTGGAGACCGTTGCGCTACCAATTGCGCCACACCCCTATGCGAGCACCGGTTCATCATAGCCGCATTGCTGCAGCTGATGGAAACGGGGCGTCACCGACACAACATATTAGCCGTTCGGTGTGCTCGCGTCGAACTGAACCGGCTTTCGCCTACAGTTCCAGGCCAACGAGGTTCGGTTCGGGTACCAGTGTGATCCCGAATCGGCCCTGCACGCCATCGCGGATGTGCCGCGCCAGTTCGATGATTTCCTGTGCCTGGGCACCTCCCGTGTTGGTCAGCGCCAGGGTGTGCTTGCTCGACAGTGCAGCCTTGGAGCCGTCGAGTCGGAAGCCTTTGGCAAAACCCGCCTGCTCAATGAGCCACGCCGCCGAGGTTTTGACCACCGAGGGGTCGTCTTTGCCCGTGCTGGGGTCCACGACCGGATAGCGTGGGGCTCCTTCCGGCAGTGCCACCTGTTCGACGTCGAGGATCGGATTGGTGAAGAACGATCCAGCCGACCACGTGTCATGATCTTCGGCGTCCAGCACCATGCCCTTTGAGCTGCGCAGTTCAAGCACGGCTTCGCGCACCGCGGTGGGGCTTGCGGTGTCGCCGACTTCTACGCCGAGAGTGTTGGCCAGCTGGGCGTACCTGATGGGTACTCCCCCGGTTCCGCTGGCTTTCGGCAGGTTGAAGGTCACGGAGAGCACCACGTAGCGCGGCTGTCCGTGGTGGTGCGCTGTGCGCTTGAGGACCGACGTGCGGTAGCCGAATTCGAGCTCTGCTTTGCGCACAATCAGGGTGCGGCCGAACTCGCGGTCGAACAGGTATGCCGATTCGATCGTGGAAGACACCTCGACGCCGTAGGCTCCTACGTTCTGCACGGGTGTCGCGCCCACGGACCCGGGTATCCCGGACAGCGGTTCCAGGCCGGTGAGGCCCTGTTCAATGGTCCAGGCGACGAAGCTGTCCCAGTCTTCACCGGCGTGGGCCGTTGCGCGTGCGGTGCCGCGGCCGCGTTCCAGTTGGACGCCTTCCGTGCGGATGATGCCCACGGGACCTGCAAAGCCGTCATCGGAGACCACGAGGTTGGAACCGCCGCCGACCAGCAGTGCGGGCCCGTCTTGCAGGCGGTAGTCGTCTGCGAATGCTACGAGTTCGTTTTCGGTGGTGAGGATTTCTGCATTGGCAGCGGGGCCGCCGATCCTCAGGGTGGTGTACTCGGCAAGGTTGATGGGTGTGCTCATGCCAGGCGCACCTTGACCTGGGTGCGACCGAGGACCGAGGTGTCTTCTGCTGTGACGTTGACGTCGAGCCGGACTGTGCCGTTGTCTTCGTCTACTGCGCCTACTGCCGCTGTGACTGCGAGCTCAACTGTGGGCTGTTCGGGTGATCCGTTTTCGGCGTCCGGCACAACGACGGGCTTAGTGAAGCGTGTGCGGTAGTCGATGACGGCACCCGGGTTGCCGGCCCACTGGGTGATGGGTCCGACGGCCAGGGCCATGGTGAGCATGCCGTGTGCGATGACGTTGGGCAGGCCGACTTCTTTTGCGAAGCGTTCGTTCCAGTGGATGGTGTTGTAGTCGCCGGAGGCTCCCGCGTAGCGGACCAGGTCTGCTCGTGAGATCGGGATGGTGCGGTTGAGCACTTCCTGGCCGACTTCGAGTTCTGTCAGGACCGGAGCTTTCGAGGTGTCAGTCATCGTCGCCTCCTCGTACAACAATGGTCGAGGTCACGGTGGCAACGTGGTCGCCCGCTGCGGTGAGCTCGGTTCGGGTGGTGATCATGGCGTGACCGCCGGCTTCGCGCAGGCCGTCGACGTGGGTGACGCATTCGAGTTCGTCGCCGGCGACGATCGGCCGGCTGTAGGTGAACTGCTCTCCGCCGTGGACTACGCGGGAAAAGTCGATGCCGGAGTTTTCATCGAAGATGTAGCGCTGTTCTGAGCGCTGAGCTGGGATGACCGCGAAGGTCGGCGGGGCGACAAGGTCGGCGTATCCGGCTTCGCGAGCCGCGTCTATGTCTGTGTGGGCCGGGTGTTCGGCGCCTGTGGCGCGGGCGAATTCGGCGATGGCTTCGCGTGAAACCACGTACGGCTGCGGAAGGCGGTATTCGGCACCCTGCAGCTCGGTGTTGACTGCCATAGTTTCCTCCTCGTTCAGGGATCAAGTCTAGGCGGTCTTGGTGACGCGGAAAGCACACAGGCCATTCTGCGGCACACTCGTCTTCCCGCGTTCGGGCATAGAAAAAGGCTCCCAACAGAAATCTGCTGGAAGCCTTAGACAAGTAGCGGGAGCGGGGCTCGATCCCGCGACCTCACGATTATGAGTCGTGCGCTCTAACCACCTGAGCTACCCCGCCACAGTGCAGCGCGGTGACTACACCAGAGCCCCAAAAGGGAATCGAACCCTTGACCTTTTCCTTACCATGGAAACGCTCTGCCGACTGAGCTATTGGGGCAACGGGAACTAACTTTACACATCAGAATCGCGAATGCAAAATCCGCACAGAGAGATTAGACCGAGACCTTCGTCACAGGCGCTGACCCGGCGGCTCACACGTCAAACTTCGCGGCCAGATAGCCCTGCAGGCGTCCCAACTGGTTCGTGATGATCCCGCTGACACCAGCCGACAGAAGCGCATCCCAGCCTTCGGGAGCGTCAACCGTGTGCACATTGACGCACAGGTCAAGTTCGCGGATCTCCTCAACCAGTTCACGGCGCGATTTGAAGCCGCGGAACGACGGCGCGTAGCCGATCCCCTCAAGGCGCTGCACAAGCTCGACATCGCCCTCTTTCGGCACCACCCGCAGCAAGATCCGCGGAATGTGCCCGGCGATCGCCTGACAGTTGTGCAGGGTGTGCTGCGAAAAGCTCTGCAGAACCACGCGGTCTGCCATCCCGTGCTGGGTGATCAGGTCGACGACAGCGGCTACTCCCCCGGCCTCCCAGTCGCCCTTCAATTCCAGCAGCAGCCAGCCGCCTCGAAAAGACATGCTGTACAGAACAGCATCCAAATGCGGAATCCGCTGCCCGGCAAAACCCGGACCAAGCCACGATCCAGCATCGGCCAAAGAGATCTGCTCATCCGACAGGTTCGCAACAGCACCGGACGCATCAGTGGTGCGGTTCAGCGTGGGGTCGTGCAGCACCAGCGGGGTGCCGTCAGCACTCAAGTGCACATCGATCTCAATGAAGTCGGCCTCAAGAGCACGCGCAGCATCGATTGCGGCCATCGTGTTCTCGGGAACCGCACCCGAATAGCCCCTGTGCGCAATCGCCCAGGGCTTACCGCCTCGGCCGGGCACCCTGTCAATGCCCCGGTCCCGCAGGAACTGCGTGAACATCACACCACCCCAAAGGCGAGCATGGCATCGGCAACCTTGCGGAAGCCGGCAATGTTCGCCCCCATCGCATAGTTGCCGGGGTGGTTGTACTTGTCAGCCGTAGCCAAGCAGGTTTCGTGGATGTTCTTCATAATCTGCGTCAAACGCGCCTCCGTGTACTCAAACGTCCACGAGTCACGTTCAGCGTTCTGCTGCATTTCCAGCGCAGAAGTCGCAACACCACCGGCGTTGGCCGCCTTGCCCGGGCCGTACGGCACCCCGGCATCGGCGAAGATGGCAACCGCATCGTGCGTACACGGCATGTTCGCGCCTTCCGCAACAACGCGCAGACCGTTCTTCACCAGCTTCGCGGCCGACTTACCGTCGAGCTCGTTCTGCGTGGCACACGGCAGCGCGATGTCCATCGGGACTTCCCACACGCAGCCGTTCTTGACGTACTTCGCGTTCCCGCCGCGGCGCTGCGCGTATTCGCTGATGCGACCGCGCTCTTCCAGTTTGATCTGCTTGAGCAAGTCAAGGTCGATGCCGTCGGAGTCGTAGACATAGCCACCGGAGTCGCTGGCGGTAACAGCCAGACCGCCCAACTGGTGAACCTTCTCGATTGCGTAGATCGCCACGTTTCCAGCCCCGGAAACACCGACCCGCGCACCGTCAAAAGACCCGCCGATGCTGGCAAGCATTTCGCCGGCGAAAATCGCACAGCCGTAGCCGGTGGCCTCGGTGCGGACCAGCGAACCGCCCCAGGACAGTCCCTTGCCGGTGAGCACACCGGATTCGTAGCGGTTGGTGATCCGCTTGTACTGGCCGAACAGATAGCCGATCTCACGGGAGCCAACCCCAATGTCACCAGCCGGGACGTCGGTGTATTCACCCAGATAGCGGTACAGCTCAGTCATGAACGACTGACAGAAGCGCATGACTTCGTCATCGGACTTCCCGTGCGGATCGAAGTCAGCTCCACCCTTGCCGCCGCCAATAGGCAGGCCGGTCAGGGAGTTCTTGAAGATCTGCTCAAACCCCAAAAACTTGATGATGCCGAGGTTGACCGACGGGTGGAAGCGCAAGCCGCCCTTGTAGGGCCCGAGTGCTGAGTTGAACTCAACGCGGAAACCTCGGTTGACCTGCACCTGACCCTTGTCATCAACCCATGGGACGCGGAAGATCAGCTGGCGCTCCGGTTCGCACATCTGCGCAACGATTCGCGCATCGGCGTATTCCGGATGGCGGTTGCCCAGTGCGCGCAGCGAGCTGAGGACTTCGCGGACAGCCTGGTGGAACTCGGGTTCTGCCGGGTTGCGGGCAATGACCTTTTCCTGCAGGTCGTCAATCGTCTCCAATGGCACGCGGTATCTCCCCTCGCTTCGGACCTCGAATGGGCCGGACCGTGTGGCGGTCTCATCCGAATAATATTCTTCCGCCTGGATCCATGTGCATGCGACCATGATTTGGACCACTTCGTTTGCGGATGTTGTGTTCACAGATGCAGAAAAGGCCCCGACCGCGTGGTCGGAGCCTTTTGGCTGTGGCAGATGAAGGATTCGAACCTTCGAAGGCAATGCCGTCTGATTTACAGTCAGATCCCTTTGGCCGCTCGGGCAATCTGCCGGGATTATGCTCTGCTTTCGGCTGAGCACTCGTAACACTATAGACGCTTAAAGGTGAAAAGCGAAATCCTGTCTCGGCCCAACACCACCGCTCGCCTCATCGCAGACCGAGCACTGCTTGTGCGCCTTTTCCGCCGACTACACTTCGCGGTGTGTCCGTCGTTCCTGATCTTCTGACCTCTCTGCCCGCGGCAGTCGTTCTTCTGGCCCTGCTCACCGGGCTGCTGCTGGCTGCCCGCATCCGCGCCCCGTGGTCATCTGCCTACGCCGTTCTCCGCGGAACCGTGCAGCTGGCCGTGCTCGCGTTCGTACTCACCGGTGCGCTCACATCCATCGGCTGGGTTGTCGTCTTCCTCTTCGTCATGTTCGCGGTCGCCTGGAGGGCCGCGTTTAAACGCGCTCGCGCCCTTGGTGAGTCGGTCGGTCTTAGGCGCACTGCCGCAGTCATCGGAATCGGGATGTTCACAGGCACCGCTGTCACTCTGCTGACGGTGTTCGGTCTGCGCGGCCTCGAGTTCTCCCCGTCGTATCTGCTGGCACTCGGCGGAATCGTCATCGGCAACTGCATGACGTTCTCAACTCTCACGGTCCAGCGTCTGCGCTCTCTTCTCGATGACCGCTGGCCCGAGGTCGAGGCGTGGCTGGCTCTCGGCGCCACTCCCCGGCAGGCGACTGCTCAGCTGGGGCGTGAGGCCGTGTACTCGGCTCTTGTTCCGAACGTCGACAAGACCCGCACGACGGGGCTGGTCACGCTGCCGGGTGCTTTTGTCGGCGCGCTCTTCGGCGGATCTCCCCCGTACGAGGCGGGGCTGTTCCAGATGTTCGTGCTCATCGGCATCATGACTGCCGGGGCGGTCGTGTCGATCACGATCACCACAACGCTGGCGCCGCGCGCCAAGAAGCCCGTGTTCGACAGCGACTAACGCTTAGACTGTGGTCGATTCGTTGACGAACTAGGAGGCACTGATGGCTGATTCAAGCTTTGACATTGTCAGCAAGGTCGACAAGCAGGAAGCGGACAACGCTCTCAACCAGGCGGCGAAGGAAATCCACTCCCGCTACGACTTCAAGGGTGTGGACCCCTCAATCGAGTGGTCTGGCGAAAAGGTCCTCATGAAGGCCAATTCAGAAGAGCGCGTTTTGGCTGTTCTCGACGTCTTCCAGTCCAAACTGGTCCGCCGCGGCATTTCGCTGAAGTCGCTCGATGCCGGCGATCCCTTTGCGTCCGGCAAGGAGTACCGGATCGAAGCGGCCATCAAGGAGGGCATCGAACAGAAGACCGCGAAGGAGATCTCCAAGATCATCCGCGAGGAAGGCCCCAAGGGCGTCAAGCCGCAGATCCAGGGCGACGAACTGCGCGTCTCCTCAAAGAAGCGCGACGACCTTCAGGCTGTCATCGCTCTGCTCAAGGGCAAGGACCTCGACGTCGACCTGCAGTTCGTCAACTACCGCTGACGGTTCCAGGTGAGCGCAAGCCGCGCCACCGGCAGCCGGAACACAGAGGGCGAGGCGGAATTCCGCCTCGCCCTCTGTGTTCGGGAAATCTGGTCTGAACTAGGCCATCTTCTTGGCCGCGTCGACCATTGCCTGGCGTGTGGCCAGCTTGATGCGCTCACGGCCGTGAGGTTCACCGGCGGCCTTTTCGGCAGCCTCAATGCGGTGGTAGCCCTCCCAGTCGATGTAGTCGATGCCCTTGTCGGCCAGCAGGTCGACAATCGCGTCTTCTTCCGGCTTCGCCGGCTGGGGCAGGCGGCCTGCTTCGTAGTCTTCGATGATGTGGCCGATGGTCTCCAGGGCATCACCCTTCGTGTGGCCGATCAGGCCGACCGGACCGCGCTTGATCCAACCGGTGGTGTACAGGCCGGGAATGTGGTCTTCCGCCTGGGCGGTGGCCATTGATTCACCGTCGATGACTCGGCCTTCGATGTTCGTGATGACACCCCGGCGCTCATCAAACGGCAGCTCCGGCAGCTTGGTTCCGAAGTAGCCGACCGCGCGGTACACGGCGTCCATCGGCCAGTCGGTGGTCTTGCCGGTGCCGTTGACACCGCCGGATCCGTCGAGTTCCTGACGCTCCGTGCGCAGGGCTGTCACACCGGTTTCTTCGTCGCCGACGATTTCGACCGGAGCTTCCAGGAAGTGCAGGTGCAGGCGGCGCTTAGCGCCGGTGTCTTCGCGCAGTGTGAAGTCGGTGAGGGTTTTGGTGACCTGTTTGACCTGGTTGGATGTGCGGATGGCCTCCATGGAGCCTTCGTCGAACTCGAAGTCCTCCGGGTACACCACAATGTCGACGTCGTCCGCCTGACCGAGTTCGCGGATTTCCAGCGGGGTGAACTTCGCCTGCGCCGGACCGCGACGGCCGAAGATGTGCACGTCGGTGACAGCACTCTTCTTCAGACCTTCGTACACGTGGTCGGGAATCTCTGTCGACAGGAGGTCATCAGCCTGCTTGGCGAGGATGCGCGCAACGTCCAGAGCGACGTTTCCGTTGCCGATGACGGCAACCTTTTCAGCTTCCAGCGGCCATTCCTGTGACACGTCCGGGTGGGAGTCGTACCAGTTGACGAACTCTGCGGCACCGTAGGACCGCGGAAGGTCCACACCGGGGATCGGCAGCTTCGTGTCGATGAAGCAGCCGGTGGAGAAGATGACCGCGTCGTAGTGCTCCTGCAGTTCCTCCAGCGTAATGTCCGTGCCATAGTCGACATTGCCGAACAGGCGCAGCTGGTGGCGGTCCATTACGCGGATGAGCGCGTTCGTGATGCCTTTGATGCGGGGGTGGTCGGGTGCGACACCGTAGCGAACAAGACCGAAGGGCGCCGGCAGGCGCTCGAAAAGATCGATGCTGACATCGAAGTCACGTTCTTCTTTGGTCATGAGATCAGCGGCGTAGATACCCGCCGGACCAGCACCGACAATGGCCAAGCGCAGAGGACGACTCAAAGTATCACCTTTCCCTATATCCGACCGTCAATTGTACGCACCGCGATTTAGGAAATGAAGCTGTGCTCTATTAAGGAATACTTGCTTTCCCATCCACGTGCGGGTCTACACTCGCGAATGTGACCGACGACTCAGCTTCTTCACCGATTCAGGCCACTGCGGCAACGACGCCTGCCAGCAGCGCGTCCACCGCGAGCACAGAGCTTCCCTTTGACGAAGCGCGCCGCCGCCGCGATGGGCTCATTCTGGGCATCGGCGGATACCTGTTCTGGGGAAGCATGCCGCTCATATTCGCCGCAGCCGCCCCGGCAGGTGCCTTCGAAATCCTGGCCCACCGGATCATCTGGTGCTTGGTGTTCTGCACGCTACTGCTGGTTTTTGCCCGCGGTCTAGGACGCACGTGGAAGCTTGCGAGCAAACCGAAGATCTTCGGAACTCTGGCAGCCGCGTCTCTTTTTGTAGGCATCAACTGGCTGGTGTTCATCCTCGGCGTACAAGCCGGCCGCGTGACAGAAGTCGCGCTCGGCTACTACATCAACCCGCTGATCACAGTGGCGCTTGGCATCATCTTCCTGCGTGAGCGCCTGCGGCCCCTGCAGTGGGCCGCAATGGGACTGGGGCTCGTCTCGGTTCTCGTGATCACAATCTCCGAGGGCATCGTGCCCTGGCTGGGCCTGGCAGTAGCCGTCAGCTTCGGCCTCTACGGTCTTGTGAAGTCCAAGGTCGGTTCCCGCGTCGGCGCACTCGAGGGCCTGACAATCGAGTCCTTCATCCTCACGCTCCCCAGCATCGCCATGCTCGCTGTCGTAGAATCACAGGGGCTCGGCACTTTCACGACGGAAGGCGCCTGGCACACCGTCCTGCTTGTACTCATGGGACCGATCACCGCCATTCCCCTGCTGCTGTTCTCTGCGGCCACACGCCGGATTCCGCTCAGCTGGGTTGGCATGATGCAGTACATCACCCCGACCTTGCAGTTCCTCACCGCACTGCTGATCTTCGGTGAACACATGTCGCGCGGACAGTGGTGGGGCTTCATCATCATCTGGGTGACGGTCGCACTCATCGGTGCGGATTCGATTCACGCCGGCAATCGTGCACGCCGGGCAAAGCGGGCGGTGCTGCACACCGCTGCAAACGTGGACGAACCGACTGCCGGCTGAAGTCGGCTACGCCGCGAGCGCTGAGGAGATCAGCCCACCCGGTTGACCACACCGGCGGCGAACAGTTCGAAAGCCGACTTGATGGGCCCGTCAGGAAGGTCGCGCAGAGCGTCAACGGCCTTGGCCGACCAACGGCGAGCCTCAGCGCGAGCAGCCTCCATTACGGGGTGGGCAACAAGTGCCGTGCGCGCAGCCTCAAGAGCTTCGTCCGAGGACAGGTCGGCATCCAGCAGCTCGACAATCCGCTGCGCTTCGGAATCCCCCGCCACGGCTTCGCGGCGCAGCAGCAGCGTCGGCATTGTGGGCACGCCCTCGCGCAGGTCAGTGCCGGGAGTCTTGCCGGAATCGGCTTCGTCTGAGGCCAGATCGATGATGTCGTCAGCCAGCTGGAAGGCAACGCCGACGTTTTCGCCGTACTCGCGCAAAGGCTCCACAAGTCCGGGCGAACCGCCGGAAGCCAGAACCGCAAACTCGCCGCACGCGGCAATGAGCGAGCCGGTTTTGTCCGAAAGGACGCGGATGTGGTGCGCAATCGGGTCAGCGCCGTCTTCGGGGCCGGTGTACTCACTGAGCTGGCCGAGAACCAAACGCTCAAAGGTTTCAGACTGCAGCAGCACGGCACGCGGCCCCAGTTCAGAGCACAGGCTGGAGGCCCGGGCCAGAAGAACATCGCCTGTGAGGATGGCCACCGAGTTGTTCCACACGTGGTGCGCTGCCGGGGCTCCGCGGCGAACGGGAGCTTCGTCCATGACGTCATCGTGGTAGAGCGTGGCCAGGTGCGTCAGTTCGACAACGGCACCGGCTTTCACAACGTCAAAGCTGTCAGCGTCAGCCCCGGGGGTCAGCTGAGCTGCCCACTGCGCGGCCAGAAGAACCAGCGACGGGCGTACGCGCTTGCCGCCGGCAGACAGAAGATAACGGGACGATTCGTCAGCCAGACGGCTGGTCTGGCGCACGGTTTCGTTCAGGAGCGTCTCAACCTGCTGAAGCTGACGATCGAGGTTGGCGCTGAGATCAGCGCCGACAGCGGCGAAAGCACCCGGTTTGGGCTGTGTCCCCGGCTGTGCGGAGGGCGCGCTGGCTTCGCCAGAAGGTGCCATCGTCGTCTTCTCTTTCCTCAGGTTGTCAGTCGTTTCGGCTGTGCCGTGGGTCTACGACCCCTCAGTCTACGTTCACTCCGCTATTGATTCGAGGTGGCCGGCACAGCGGTGATGAGTGCCTGAACCGCGCGGTCGTGCAGGTCGCGGTGTGCCCGCGGATCGTCTTCGTAAAGATTAGCCAACAGTTTGACCGCAAAATTCATCAGGTGGCGCGAACCCATACCGTATTTGAGTCCCAGTTCCATGACCTTCGGCTGGCCGATGAGGTGGGCGAAGCCCCGCCCCAGCGTGAAGTAGCTGCCGTACTCGTCCTTAACGGCTTTGCTGAACCCGGCGAGCTTGTTCCTGTAGGCCGCCTGCGGGAAGCCGCGGTAGGTGGTGATGATCTCGGCGGCAATCCGTGCCTGCTCGAAGGCGTAGTCGATGCCCTCGCCGTTGAACGGATTGACCATGCCCGCGGCATCGCCCAGCAGCATGACGCCGCGGTCAAAGTGCGGAGTGCGGTTGAACGCCATCGGCAGCGCGGCGGAGCGGATGGGCTGGCGCATTCCCTCGGTGCCGTCCGCACCGCCGATGCCCCATTCGCCGCCCATTGCGGCAATCCAGTCCTTGAGCACGTTCTGGTAGTTGACCTTGCCGAACTGCGGGCTGGTGTTGAGGATGCCGAGCCCCACGTTGACGGTTCCGTCTCCCAAGGGGAAGAGCCACCCGTAGCCGGGCATGGGTTCCCCGTCGGGGCTGCGCAGCTCAAGCCACGATTCGATGAAAGGGTCGTCATGCCGCGGTGAGTCGTAGTAGGTGCGCACTGCCACGCCCATGGGTCGATCGTCGCGTTTGCGGTGGCCCATCTGCACTGCGGTGCGGGCGCTCACGCCGTCTGCCGCAATCACGATGGGAGCACGAAAGAAGACTTCCTCCGCTGCCTCACCGTCCTTGTCAGCACGCAGCTTCCTGCCCTTGGCGTCAGCGGGAACTGCGCGGATGCCGGCAATCCACCCGTTGTCGAAAACGGGTTCTTCCGCTGACATCTGCTGGTACAGGACAGCACCCTGCTTTTCGGCATGCCGGGCCAGCTGTTCGTCGAGGTCCATGCGAGCGCGCGTCAGACCGTAGGACGGGAAGCCCGTCACGTCCGGCCACGGGATTTCCATTCGGTGGCCCCCGCCGATCAGCCGCAGGCCGCGGTTGCGGTGCCAGCCCGCCTCATCGGGTAACGAGAAGCCCAGGTGACCGAGCTCTTTGACCGCACGGGGTGTCAGCGCATCACCGCAGATTTTGTCGCGCGGGAACGCGGTCTTCTCCAGCAGCGCCACATCGAGCCCGGCGTGAGCCAAGTGTGCGGCCGCCGCGGATCCAGCGGGCCCGGCGCCGACGATGACAACATCGGCATCGACGTTTTTCACAGTGCATCACCGGAGGGCTTGAGAGCGTGGTGGATGGCGACGATGCCGCCGGTGAGGTTGCGGTACTTGACCTGATCAAAGCCTGCGTCGCGGATCATGTGGGCAAGCGGCAGCTGGGCCGGCCACGCGCGGATCGACTCAGCGAGGTACACATAGGCTTCCGGGTTCGAGCTCACGGCCTTTGCCACTGCCGGCAGCGCCCGCATGATGTACTCCTTGTAGAAGCGCGCAAACGGGGTGAACGTCGGGGTGGAGAACTCCGCGATGACCAGTCGGCCGCCGGGTTTGAGTACGCGCAGCATTTCCTTCAGCGCCTTCTGCGGCTCCTGCACGTTCCGGAAGCCGTAGGTGATGGTGACGACGTCGAAGGTGTTGTCGTCGAAGTCAAGATCAGTCGCATCGGCGTACTGGAACTGGATTTCGGGATGACGGCGCCGGCCCACAGCAAGCATTCCCTCACTGATGTCACCGGCGATGACGGTGGCTCCGCGCTGGGCGTACGGCACCGAGCTGGAGCCGGTTCCAGCCGCCAGGTCGAGGATGAGCTCACCGGGCTTCGGGTCGACCGATCGGGTGATCTCCACGCGCCACCAGCGCGAAATGCCGAAGGTCATGGCGTCGTTGGTGATGTCGTAGCGTTCGGCAACAGCGTCGAACATCGATGCGACGTCCGCCTTGTTCTTATCCAGGTGAGCGCGATTCATGTGTCTCATAATCTCAGCCCCGCCCCGCGGGGAGCTAATCGGGCCGGTACAAGCACCGTGTCAGCGCCCCTCATTAGACTGGCCGTGTGCTCAGCGATTCAGTTTCCCTGCGGGTGCGCTCGTGGTTCATTGACGGTGTTGACCCCCACGCGCCGGCGCCCTTTGCCCACGGTCTGCCGTCGACCGTACACGAATTCTTGGCACAGCTGCCCCAAGACACGTTCAACTGCTGGGTGCGCGGCCACTCTGGTCTGGTGGGCTTCGGCCGGGTTGCACGACTGCGCGCCACAGGCGGTGAAACCGTTGAAGGCCGCACGCGTTTCGACCAGCTGTCACAGCAGTGGCGTACGGTGGCACAGCGCGCGCTGGTCGAAGACTCGGTGAATCTGCCGGGATCGGGCCTGGTGGGCTTCACGGCAATTTCCTTCACGGATGATTCCGACACGGATTCCGTCATTGACATTCCGCGCTTCATCATGGGCCGCCGGCACGAACGCGTATGGCTGACCTCCATCAGCCCGGAAGGCGGCGCTGACGACGATTTCACGCTTGAAGCCGCAGCTCTGACCCCGGTTACGGGTGCCTCCCTGCACGATGGGCGCATCAGCCAGGAACAGCACATCCGCAATGTGTCCGAAGCCGTCGAACTCATGCGGGCGCCCGGCAGCCAGTTCAAGAAGATCGTTGTTGCTCGCGACGCGGTTGTCGATACAGAGCACGACATCGATGTGCGTGCGGTGCTCGGCGCACTCAACGCCGCCTACCCCGCCACGTGGACATTCAATGTAGCCGGCCTAATCGGGGCGACACCGGAACTTCTGGTGGGTGTGCAGGACGGCGTTGTGCGCTCTCGCGTTCTTGCCGGCACTTATCAGGTGCGCGATGACGCCCAAGCTGAACTTGCGCAGGCCCGCCAGCAGCTCGCCGGTGCGAAAGACTCCCAGGAGCACGTCTACGCCACCCGCTCCCTGGAAGAGTGCCTGCGGCCCTACAGCAGCGACCTCCACGTTGACGAACAGCCGTATCTGTTGACCCTGCCCAATGTCATTCACCTGGCCAGCGATGCCCACGGCACTCTCGATTCCCCGTCCGGCAGGCCAGAGGACCGCCCGTCGATCATCGATCTGGCCAAGAGCATTCACCCCACAGCTGCGGTCGGCGGAGTGCCGCGCAACGAGGCCATGCGCGAAATCGCACGCATCGAACGGGCTGACCGCGGTCGCTACGCAGGGCCAGTCGGATGGATTGACGGCGCGGGCAACGGCCAGCTGGGCATCGCTCTGCGCTGCGGCCAGCTGGAATCGCGCACCCGCATTCGGCTGTGGGCCGGCGGCGGAATCATGCCGGATTCAGACCCGCAGTCAGAACTCGCAGAGTCATGGGCGAAGCTTGGCCCCATGTTGCAGGCGCTCGGCCTCCGCCGCCCCTAACGGTCCATGGCTGACAGCTCAGCCTCAACAAACGCCCCGCAGCAGATTCAGTCCAGCGGCACTTCGCAAAGCCCAGCGCTGCCGGCCTTCGCCAGGCGGCGCAGACCATCGACCGTCGCCTGCTGATACGGCCAGTCATAGGCATCGGCGAGCGCGCGGAAGTTCCGTCCGTGCCGGGTGGCGAAATACCGCGCAAAATGTCCGCTGAGGTGCTCGGCACCGTGTTCCAGACCGCCGAAAATCGCTCCGCCGTCGTCATTGAGGACGAAAATCTGCAGGGTGGGCAGACCGTCATCTGCACCCTCGCGCAGCAGTCCGCCCACGTCGTGCAGGGCAGCGACGTCCCCGATGATCAGCCGCAGCGGGCACCCCTTCGATACGGGCCCGGTCAGCGCCATACCGGCCGCTGTCGCGATCAGCCCGTCAATTCCCGCGAGTCCCCGGCTTGCGCTCATCTGCACGTGTTTCAGGGCCTCGTTTCCGGCGAGCGCGGAAGCGTAGCGGCCCGAATTCGAACTGGCGAGGAAAACCTGAGCCACGGTGCCGTGTTCGGCAGCATTCTGGGCGGCCCCGCGGACAATCTCCCCGACCACCACCGCTCCGGTTGGCTGTTCTGCCGAGGTGGGCGGCACCTCGTGCCACTTGGCTGCTGCTGCACGGTGCTGGGAGTGGATGTCCGAGGTGACGCTCAGCTGATCTGCGATCTCACCTGTGCTGCGGTTCAGCAGGGTTTCGCGCACGCCGGCGGCCCGCTGGATGTGGGATTCCGATGCGGCGCTGCGAGCCCACCGCTGCGTGTCGGCGTCTGCGGCCTGGCCGGCGAGCCCGGCCGAGGCCAGGTAGGAGCCGTATTCATCTGCGAGCGCCCAGTCGAGGTCAGCTTGGATTTCTGCTGTGGGCACGCGCGCAAGCAGTCGCTGGTCCTGGCGGTACTGGGTGAGCCTGCCGGTGCGCACAACACCCGTGATGGTTTCGGCCAGATCGCCATCAAGAACCCCCGGGTGGCCTGGCACCGACAAGTGGAACAAGGGTGAGGAAGGTTCCGCAAAAACCGGCACCCCGAAGGCTGCGGCAAGCTCTTCGACCCTGCGCGCGCCGTAGTCACAGTCGTTGCCTGCCAGCAGAACAGTCCCCGGACGGATGAGCATTTCGAGTGCCTGCGCAAAGCCGGCATGCACGTGCGGGCGGTGTTCGAGGCGCTCGACCTCGCCGACTTCCGGACGCCACGGCATGTCTTCTGCCTCCGGCGTAAGTTCCCCGTCGAACTGCACGTTGAACTGGACGGGCCCCGGTGTGGACAGGCCGCGCAGTCCAGAGCTCATGGCGTAGGGGGCGTTCATGCCCGCTCCGGCACCCTCAGAGCCGACCGCAGCGGCAGCCGCCGCGTGCACGGCGGAGGTGAGCGACGCCTCGTCAGCTTCGACCGGAACATCAAAGCGCAGCCGAACATCGCTCAGCAGGTGCGACTGCCTGTCGATCGTCTGGTTGGCTCCCGTGCGGCGCAGGCGCTCGGGCCGGTCAGCGCTGAGGATGAGCAGCGGAATCTGCGAGTACGAGGCCTCCAGCACCGCTGGGTGGAGGTTCGCGACCGCGGTGCCCGATGTGGTGAGCACTGCGACCAGGCCCGGTGTGCGCGGGGCGGTGTCCCCAGCGGCGCCGCCGGTCTCAACGGCGGCCGCCTCTGCCACAGCCGCTTCAGCCACCGCCGTCCGGCGCAGCCCCTTGGCCAGTCCCAGCCCGAAGAACGCAGCGTCGCGTTCGTCAATGCGCACGTGGGTGTTCACCAGCCCGGCGTCGGCGAGTTCGGCGAAGGCGTAGGTCAGCGGTGCCGAACGGGAGCCGGGAGCAATGACAACGTGCTCAAGACCGCGCTGGATGAGGTTCAGAGCGATCGTGCGCGCAGCTGCGGTGGAAGTATTCACGCACCCGATTCAACCAGACTCTAGAATGGCCCTCATGGTCTACCCTCCCAACCCCTATGCGGACGCGCCGACGCCGGAGATCCCGGATTTCAAGCGTCCCGACTCCCACCGAATCTGGCAGCTTGTTGCCGGCATCGCAGCTTTTGTCATTGCACAGGTGGTGACGATTCTCGTCTACGCGGCGATTGTGGGGGTTGGCCGGCTGGACTCCCTGACCGCTGGTTTGGGACCAGAGGCCACGGATTCGTACGGCTTCGGGTTCGGGCTGATGGCCGGCGCTGTCACCATGTTCGTCCTGTACCTGCTGATCATGCGGTTTATTGCGGGCGCTCCCGGCCACGGCCTGCGGGGTAAGAACAAGGTGACGGAAATCCTCATGGGTACCGGTCTCACTACTGCTGTTCTCGGTGTTTCTGTTGGTGTTATCGCGCTGTTCGGCGGCTTCCGAATCACTGGTGTGACGCCGCGTGAGGAGCTTCTGCCGGCTTTTGTCCTGGCTCTGGGGGTTGGTCTTGGGCCGGCGTTTACGGAGGAGCTGCTGTTCCGCGGTTTCCTCCTGCGCATCTTCGACGCCTGGTGGGGCTGGGTGCCCTCCCTGCTGATTACGAGCGCGATCTTCGGCCTTGTGCACCTGGGCAACCCCGATGCAACGGTGTCCGGCGCGATTTTCATTGCGATCGAGGCGGGGCTCCTGCTGGGTGGGGCCTACCTCCTGACCCGCCGCCTGTGGTTGGCGATCGCCATTCACGCCGCGTGGAACTTTGTGCAGGCGTTCATCTTCGCATCCCCGGTTTCCGGGACGGGCGAGGCGGTGGGCCTGTTCCAGGTTGAATGGTCGGGCTCGCCATGGCTGACGGGAGGGGCGATGGGCCTGGAAGGCTCTGTCATCACGGCCGTCCTTGGTCTGCTGGCCGGCATTGGGCTGCTGCTTCTGGCTGGCAAGCACGGAACTCTGCTGCCGCGCGAAGCTGTCATCCGCAGGGAAAAAGCAGCCAAGCGCTGAGGGCACTCTGCTGACCTCAACATCTCTGCTGCCCTCACACAGGGCTGCGCTGTTTCTCCCGTCGGCTTTCCCCTCGGTGCGGTTCCAAGGACAGTCCAAGGTGACCGTTACTTCCAGTTCACGCATGCGCCATAGCCTGAGGGCTGCGGAGGTGGTCCATGGTGAAGCGCAGTCTGCGAATGTCCGTCGGAGCACGCGCGGTGCGAGCACTCACAGCCCGCCGCAGTGCGGCCGGCCTCTACCCGGCGTACAGCGAATCAACATCGTTTCTCGGCCCTGAGCCCACCGGCTTCGAAGCCGCCCACGTTCACGTGCGCGAAAAGCGCAAACTCTCACGCCGCCTGCGGGAGTTCTTCGTCTACTCTCCGGCTCTCGGCAGGACAGTCGGCGTGCGAGTTCTTCTGCCCGGCATCCCGCAGGAGCACGCTGTGCCGCTGTTCCTGTTCCACGGCGGGGGCGATGATTTCCGTTCGTGGACGGACTTGGGGCGGGCGGAACTGCACACCCGCGGCAGCCGTTTCCTCGTGGTCATGCCCGACGCCGGGGCGGCCGTCTACTCGCGTCACGAACTGGCACCCGGCCATGTCGAAGACTGGCCCGAATTCCATGTGCGCGAACTGCCCATGCTGATAGGCGACCTCTATTCGACATGCCCCGAACTGCGCGTGGCCGCGGGGCTTTCCATGGGCGGCTACGGAGCCATGAAGTACGCCGCCTGGCGGCCCGACCTCTACGCTGCCGCCGCTGCGTTTTCCTCCCCGCTCATCCCACAGGCCGCTCCCCCGCTGTTTGAAATCCTCGCGCTGCGCGCCGGAGCACCCGCGGATTCGCTGTTCGGTTCGTTCAAAGACGGCGATGCCCGGTGGGAGGCGAACTCGCCCTACGACCTCGCAGAAAACCTCCGCGGGCTCGACATCTGGCTGTCAGCCGGGTCCGGAACTCCCGACGACGCTGAAAACAGCAGCGAAAGCGCCGACGTCATGGAAGCCCACCTGCACAACCACGGCGGGCGCTTTGCCGAAAGGCTCGGCGAACTGGGCATCAAACACGCGTGGGCTCCCCGCGAGACCGGGATGCACAACTGGTTTGCCTGGCAGCGCGAACTCAAGGCGTGGCTTGCCCACGCCACACAGGCGGACCTCGATCGCAGCCCCACCGGCACACCCAGCCGCGATCCCCGGCCGCGATTCTGGACGAGTGTGGCAGACGGGGCGCCGTTCACCTTCATCAGCGGTCTGCCCGTCTTTGAGATCTACGGGTGGAAAGTCGAAATATCGCGCCGCCGCCCGCAGATCGTCACCTTCGGCGATGTGAGCCCCTCCGGCTTCACACTCAACGGCGCCGGGACCTTCCGAGTCACCTCCCCGCCCATGTTCATGCCCGGCGCGGAAGCATCCATCACCGTCAGGAGCCCGCTGGGAGTCAACCCGTACACAACCCGGGCCGACGCCTCGGGAGCCATTTCGATCACCGGACAGATGGGAGCGGCCCTGCACGACCCGATCGTGCCCGGCAACCGCACAAAGCACTTCCGCACGTGGGGCCAGGCCGCGGTGACAGAAGTCATCATCCGGGGGCAGAGAAAAGACTCAGACAAATCTGCAACCATGGAACGCTCACGCAAACCAAAAAAGCTGCCCAAAGGCGGCGGCTGACAACAGAAGGGATCCGGATGAAGCGGCTCACAGCAAGTCTGGCAGTCACCGCACTCGCACTGACGGGATGCGGCCAAGCCGGGAACGAGCAGAGCGGTCCGGCAGCTGAGCAGACAACGGCCAGCAACTCCCAACAGGGCGCAGATGAAGCCGTGCACTCCACCGGAGACCTGCGCCGGGCCATGGAAGCCGCAGGAATGGAGCCGTCCGAAGTCAGTCCCGAAAACGCCGATCCCGGACAGCTTCTCGAAAGCGCATCCGTCGAACCAGAACAGTGCCGTGTGCTGCTCGATGCCACTCAGGGTGCAGATCTGGGCACAGACGCCGGGCTGAGCGCAAAAACTGATTCGGCATCCTACTTCGCAGCCGCCAACGCGGAGGGCGCCAAGCTCACGTCCGTCGTTGAGAACGCGCGCAAAGCCGGGCAGGACTGCTCAACCATGAAAGTGACAATCGCCGACGAAACGGTTGAAACCAGTGTCACGGTTGAGGACGTCGAGGTCGACGGGGCTGACGACGCTGTATCGACGTCTGCTGACGTTGACTTCCACGGGCAGAAGCTCAGCATCACCACCATCACCGCGGCAAAGGACAATACGGTCGTCGCGGCAGTCATCAACCACAGCGGCAAGCCGGAAACTGCCGCGAAGACCATCAGCAGCATCGTCAGCAAGCTCGACTGATCACGCTTCCCGCAGCAGCTTCCAGCAGGCGGCCAGGCGGGCAAGCCACCACTCTTGCGCTTCTGCCGGGGCCCGGTGGTCTTCGGCCAGCTGAACGCTCACGTCCATCGGGTCGGTGCTGATGGTGCCGCCGTGAGGCCTGCGCGGGTGATCAACAACATCGGCGGCCAACAGGGACGCAGTGCCCAGACCGGCAGCCCAGGGTTCACGTTGCCCGCCGAGCTGTGCAAGGGCGAGCGCCAGCTGAGCTCCCGCAGCCAAACCGATGGATGATTCCAGAGCGCTCGACACGGTTGCCGGCAGACCGCAGGACTGAACAATCCTGACCGCCGCGGCAACCCCGCCCAGCGGTTGGGCCTTAACGACAATGTGATCGGCCGCGCCCAACTGTGCGACCCGCAGAGGGTCATCAGAGCGGCGAGTGTTTTCATCCGCCGCAATCCTGATGCCGCACAGTTCGCTGTCGGCCTGCAGTCGTTCGCGCAGCCGAGCCATGTCCTCGACGTTCGCAACCGGCTGTTCGACGTACTCCAGCCGCTGCACAAAACCGTCCAGGGTAATAAGTTTCCGCAGGTGTGCCACGGCTTCGTCAATGCTGAGTTTGCCGTTGGCGTCCAGGCGGATCTTCGCGTTCGGGGCTGCTGCCAGGACTGCCCGCACGCGCGCCACGTCAGCGTCTTTGCTGGCAGCACCGTGTTCGGCGATTTTGATTTTGAAAACGCCCACGCCGTCAAAGCGGTCAAGCACCCCAGGAACGTCTTCCGCACTGACCGCGGGGACGGTGCCGTTGACCGGCACCCGGGCCCCCGACAACCGTCCGGAATAAGCGGGTGCCGGCGGCACCTCGTGAGCTTTGGCAGGTGAGGCTGACGAGGTGGAGGTCCCCGGGGTCAGCAGACCCGCGGACCCGTGCGGGTTGAGTGAGAACTCGATGGCCGCGGCCAGCCAGCGGTGAGCCTCCTGTGGCCCGTATTCGGGGAAGGGGCTGAACTCGGCCCAGCCTTCCGGTCCGCGCAGCAGGCACACCTGCCGCGATGTGATGCCGCGAAACCGGGTGGTCATCGGCAGTTCGACCACGCGAACATCGGTGAAGAACTCGCGCGGGTCAGCTGGCAAATCAGAAGGCAGATCAGCGGGCAGATGGGCGGCAGACAGCGAATACGGCATGGCCCCAGAGTAGCGATCGCGGGCTGCAGGCGGCGGTGTTCGGCCGTTATGTGCGGCGGAACCAGGTGAGCCTAATAGAGTGGGAGCATGAGCGTTTCGGAAATCTTCAACCCCAGCCGCTGGCGCGAAGTCCAGGGCTTTGACTTCACCGACATCACGTACCACCGGGCCATTGACGAAAACGGTGCGGACATCGGCGCGGTGCGCATCGCCTTCGACAGGCCCGAAGTGCGCAACGCCTTCCGCCCCCACACGGTCGACGAGCTCTACCGCGCCCTCGACCACGCCCGCCAGACATCCGACGTCGGCGCGGTGCTGCTGACCGGCAACGGCCCCAGCCCCAAGGACGGCGGTTGGGCGTTCTGCTCCGGCGGTGACCAGCGCATTCGCGGTCGTTCCGGCTACCAGTACGCATCCGGTGAAACGGCCGAATCGGTCGACCCGGCACGTGCAGGCCGTCTGCACATTCTTGAAGTTCAGCGTCTCATCCGCACCATGCCGAAGATCGTCATCGCAGTTGTGCCCGGTTGGGCAGCCGGCGGCGGTCACTCGCTGCACGTGGTGTGCGACATGACGATCGCCAGCCGCGAACACGCCAAGTTCAAGCAGACCGATGCTGATGTCGGCTCCTATGACGCGGGCTACGGTTCTGCGTACCTGGCGAAGATGGTCGGCCAGAAGAAGGCACGCGAAATCTTCTTCCTGGGCCGCACGTACTCGGCGCAGGACATGGCCGATATGGGTGCTGTCAACGAGGTCGTCGACCACGCTGAGCTTGAAGAAGCCGCCCTGCAGATGGCTCGCGAAATCTTGGGCAAGTCCCCCAACGCTCAGCGCATGCTGAAGTTCGCGTTCAACCTGGTGGACGATGGACTCATGGGCCAGCAGGTGTTTGCCGGCGAGGCCACCCGCCTGGGCTACATGACGGACGAAGCCGTTGAGGGCCGGGACAGCTTCCTTCAGAAGCGCGACCCCGACTGGACACCGTTCCCCTGGTACTACTGACGGCCGCCAGTGCCCACCGCATTCCCCTCACCCACACCGGCTGAGGCCAGCCGCGTCTTCGCTGACGCGCTGGCAGGCCGGCACATTGCCGTGTTGCCAGGCGGTGGTGTCAAGCACCTGACCGCCTATCCGCTTTCCAGCTGGCGAGGCGCCGGGAGCGCTGGCAACGCCGACTCACCTGGGAACGGGGCGACTGAGGGCGCTGCGAGCACACCGCCGGCGCTGGTTGTTTTCACTTCCGGTTCGACCGGCCGCCCGAAGGGCGTGGCGCTGTCAGCTGAGGCGCTACGGGCGTCAGCGGCGGCGACCGAGGACGCCCTGTCCGGGCCTGGCCGCTGGTTTCTGTGCTTGGCACCGGACCACATTGCCGGAGCCCAGGTGATTCTTCGTTCGCTGCGCTCCGGCACCGTGCCATATGACGGCCGCGGGCACTTCACGGCTGAACGCTTTGCTGACCAAGCCGAGGAATTCTTCGGTGCCGGTCAGTCAGAACCCGCCTACGCCTCGTTGGTTCCAACCCAGCTGACCCGCATCCTGCGTGATCCGCGGGCAACAGGGCAGGCAGCCCGGTTCGATGCGCTGCTCGTGGGCGGGGCATCACTGCACCCGCACACAGCTCAGGCCGCACGGCAGGCTGGTCTGCGGGTTGTCCGCACCTACGGCATGTCTGAGACCGGCGGCGGGTGCGTCTATGACGGCCGCGCGTTCCCGCAGGTTGACGTGCGCATTGAGGATGACGGACGGGTTGCCCTGAGCGGGCCCGTCGTCGCCGACGGCTACGTTGAGGTGGAACCCGACTCGATTACGCCCAAACCAGACCCCAGTTTCACTGCTGACATCAGCGGAAGGCGCACGTTCCTCACCTCAGACATGGGGCGCCTCGACAGTGCGGGGGTGCTGTCGATTACCGGGCGGGTCGACGATGTCTTCCAGTCCGGCGGCACTAACGTGTCTCCCCTGGCTGTCGAGGCGGTGCTGCTTTCTGAACTGGCCGATGACGGGATTGACGAGGTTCTTCTGGTACCCGTTGAGGACCGCGAATGGGGACAACTTGGAGCGCTCCTCGTGCGCGGTCCGGGCGCGGAGTACTATCGAAACTCGGCAGTAGGTCTGAAGACCAGATTCCGGCACCTTTTGGGCCCGGCTGAGATTCCCCGATGGGTGCTCCCCGTCGATGCGATTCCGGCCAAGGGCATCGGAAAACCCGACCGTGCCGCGGCGCGCGTGCTTGCGGAGCGGATTGTGCGGGACGAGGTAGAGCCCGGCTTGGCTGAGGACGGCTGGGCTGAGGACAGTGTCCCGGTCGGAGGGATTGCCAGAGGTGAGACCGACTGGCGCAAAAGACGCTGACCTGGCAGAGTCAGCACCCGGAATAATTCAAGATTCAACGGACACGAGGACGGACAAACGTGGCGAATAGATTCCAGCTGTGGATTTCCGGAGCACGGCTTCGGACGTTGCCTTTGGCCTTCGCACCCGTTGTCCTCGGCGCAGGCGCGGCCCTCGGCCAGCTGGGCGGCCTGTCCGACCTGGTGATCGGCTCAGTGGACCCCACGATCGACGACAACGTCAACGGCTGGATGCTTCTGCTCAAAGCGCTGCTGGCCCTCATTGTGGCTCTGGCCCTGCAGATCGGCTCAAACTACGCAAATGACTATTCCGACGGCATTCGCGGCACAGACGACGACCGTGTGGGCCCCATGCGGCTGACCGCCAGTGGACTCATCCCACCCGAACAGGTCAAACGGGCGGCCTTCATCTGCTTCGGCTTTGCAGGCTTTGCGGGGCTCCTGCTGACAATTCTGTCGGCCGCCTGGTGGATGCTTCTGGTGGGCGCGGCTGCGGTTCTTGCGGCCTGGTACTACACGGGCGGCAAACACCCCTACGGCTACATGGCGTTGGGCGAAGTCTTCGTCTTCATCTTCTTCGGCCTGGTGGCCACTCTCGGCACCACGTACACAATGGCCGGCGGGCTCAGTGCTGCCGCCTGGACCGGAGCTGTTGCCGTGGGCTTCTACGCGTGCGCTGTTCTCATGGTGAACAATCTGCGCGATATCCCCACCGATATCGAGGCAGGCAAACGCACACTCGCTGTGCTTCTGGGTGACCGTCGTTCGCGCATCGCCTATCTGGTGCTCGTGTTCCTGCCGTACCCGCTGCTGGTCGTGCCGATCCTCACGGGCTATTCGGGCGCGCTGCTGGCAATCGTCTCTGTCATCCTCGTGATGAGGCCCGTACGCGCACTGGTGCACCAGCGGACCGGTCAGGCGCTGGTTCCGGCCATTAAGCACACCAGCTTGGCCGCGCTCGTCTACGCGGTGCTGCTGAGCTTGGGCCTGGCACTCTGATTAAGAGTGCTGCCCGCGGGTGGGTTCAGCGGTGCTGTTCGTCGATTTCGTCTTCGATCGCTTCGTCGCTGCCAGCTTTGGGGCCGCGATTCCTGCGCTGGGCGGTCCACTCCGTCATCGACTGGACGGCCTTCTGCTTCATCCCGTTGAGCAGCAGGTAGCTGAGCAGGGTTGCGACAATAACGGCCACGACCGTCGACAGAAGGCTGGGGCCGCTGAAGTACCAGATGACAGCAACAGAAACGGCCAGCAGACCGATCCGGGCGGCGTTGTACAGAAGGAAATCACGCATGGTGCCTACATTGTAGTCGGGTGGGTGCCATTACCATGGGGTGCATGGCCCGCCTGCTGATCGCAATCATCGTCATTTACACGGCTCTTGCCCTGTACAGCCTTTTCGACTGCATTTCCTTTGAATCCTCTCGGGTCAAGATGATGCCGAAGGCTGCCTGGGCTGCGATCATCATCTTCCTGCCGATTGTGGGAATTGTGCTGTGGTACCTGTTCGGACGCGGAGGCCTCGCGCAGAAAGCCGATGCCGGCGAGGCTGTGCCCGCCGCACCTGACAACGACCCGGAGTACCTCAAGAAGATCTCCGACGACCTTGAACTGCGTCGCCTGCGCGAACTGCAGCGCCAGCAGGAAGAACAGCGTAGGGCCGAAAAACTCCGCGGCAACGGACCCGAACCGCGCACGTACTCGAAGGGTGATGGCAACGGTTCGGAAGACGACCGCCCTGAGCCCGAGGAAGACTCTCCCCGCAACGACAGCTGACCGGCACCTCGTGCCCTTTTCAGCACCCACACACCGCTTAGCCGGATTCTGCGCCTTAGCAACAACTGCTAAAGCGCAGATCCGTTGCTAAGCGGTGTGCGCATGCGGCTAACCGGTGTTTTCGTTGCTAACGGGTGGATGTCGGCTGGAGCGCGGATGCCGGCTAACGGATGTGGCCAGCCGGCCCACCCATGCCAAAACAGAACGGGTGCATCCGCATGAGCGAATGCACCCGGCGCAGAGTTCAGGGCTGCAAGGGCTGAGCCAGCCTGCTGATCACAGGCCCGAGTATGAGTGCAGGCCGTTGAAGTACACGTTCACGACCGTGAAGTTGAAGATAATCGTGATGAAGCCGATGAGGTTGAGCCATGCGATCGTCGTCAGGCGAAGACCACGGGTGGCACGCGAGTGCAGGTACGCAGCGTAGACAACCCAGATGACGAACGTCCAGATCTCTTTGGCATCCCAACCCCAGTAGCGGCCCCAGGCGACTTCAGCCCAGATGGCTCCGGCAATCAGGGTGAAGGTCCACGTGATGAAGCCGACCGCGGCCAGACGGTAGGACACAGCTTCGATCGATGCGGCCCGCGGCATGCGCTCGAGGAACGACAGCCAACCGGCATCGCGGCCAGCGGCAACCCGCTTTTCGCGAGCACCCTGCAGCAGCTGCACCGTGGCCAGCGCCGCCGAAACCGTCAGCAGGCCGGTCGACAAAATGGCGATCGGAACGTGAATCAGAATCCAGTACGACTGCAGTGCCGGAACAAGCGGAGCCGCAGGCGTGTAGAAGACCGTCGTCGCAAGGCCGATTGACACCAGAAGGAACCCGGTGACGAATGTGCCCAGGTAGCGAACATCCTTGTAGCGCAGCGTCACAACATAGACAACACCGGCAACAGCGCTGGCGATCAGCGCGTACTCCATCATGTTGCCCCACGGTGCGCGCATCACCGAAATGCCGCGCGTGACAATCGAAGCGATGTGCAGAAGCAGCGCCAGAACCGTCAGGGACGTGCCGACATTGGCAAACACGCGACGCTTGGCATCGGCGGCGGAACCATCGCCGTGACCACTGCCGTCACCCGCATCGTCAACGCGGTTGGAGTACACCCGGTCAGCAGGTCCGTCGAGGTTTTCCTGCACGAGCGTGCCAACAGCGCCGCCCTCGTCTGCAGATCCGCCTTCAGCCGAAGAGCGCGTGCGAGCGGTGCGCTTGGCACCCTTTGTCGCCGCACCAGCCGAAGCACCAGCGGATCCAGCGGCCTTCCCAGTGCGCTTCTTCTTGCCTCCGAAAAGGTCAAAAGCGTAGACGATGAAGGCGAGCGCATAGACCGCACCAGCTGAATAGATCAGAAGCATTGACCAGCTGGCGAGCGTGACGTTGACTTCCACTTATCCCTCCGCGGATTGGTGATCAGCAGACGAAAGTCTGTCTTTCAATTCTACGCCACAGCGTTCTGCCGCCTGCTTGACGCGTGGGTCTTCGCTGCGGGCAAGAGCGCCGACTTCGACTTCTCCGTCGCGCACGCGCACCCACATGCGGCGGCGCGGAATGAACATTGCCAGCGCAAGGCCAATGAACATCACCGTGGTCACCACAAGCATGAGCCCCTGCACGGGGTCGTGGCGCACATCGAGGCTGACGAACTTCGCGATCCGCTCGAACTCGATTGTGCCCAGCCCGTCGGGCAGCTCTGCCGTGTCTCCCGGCTGCATCTGGGTGATCCACTGCTGACCGTCGGGACCGTTGACGGCTTCCATGCCCGCGGTGTCGAGTTCGTAGACGTTCTGCGGAATGCCGGTATCCAGGCCGAGGTCGCCCTTGTAGAGGTTCATGACGAGTACGGGGTTGCGCAGCTCTGCGAACTGCGAGTACAGCTCGCCCTTGTCGTTGACGCCGGCTGTCGGCAGCAGGATGCCGGAAAAGCCCAGCTGGTCTTTGCCGGCCCCTGTGTCGGGAACTTTGATGACACCGCGGGATGTGTAGACGCCGTCTTCGGGCACGAACACCACGGGTCCGGAGAAGGTCACCTTGCCCTGTGCGTCGCGCACTGTCACGACTGGCGCATAGCCGTTGCCGGTCAGGTACACGCGTGCACCGTCTACGCGGATGGGCTCGTTGACCTTGAGGTTGTGCTTGGTTGAAACGCCGTCTTTCGTTTCCGTGATGACGGCTTCGAATGCGCGCGGCTGACCGAACTGGGCGCCTTCGCTGGTCGAGTCGAACTTCGAGTCGAAGCTGTCCAGGCGCAGGCGGAAGTTCGTCAGGTTGTCGGCGTCGAAGTATCGGCCGGGCTCAAAGGAGTCGTAGGACACGAGCGAGTTGGTGAACGTGTCACCTTCGACAAGCACGCGCTGGCCGCCGTAGCCGAAGATCGCGCCGATCGCCATGACGATCGTCGCGCCCAGAATGCCGAGGTGGAAGAGCAGGTTGCCGGTTTCTCTCAGGTATCCGCGTTCGGCGGCGATGTGGTCGCCGCGGTTGACCGTGCGATAGCCGTTCTTCTTCAGGTATTCCTGCGCTGTGTCGAGGATCTCCTCAGCCGGCGCGGTGCTGACGAAAGTCTGGTAGCCGGGCATCCGGGTGAGCCTGCGCGGGGCCTTCGGCGGCTGGGAGCGCATGGCTTTCCAGTGCTGTTTGGTTCGCGGCAGAACACAGCCCACCAGCGAGATCATCAGCAGAATGTAGACGGCGGAGAACCAGAACGACGAATAGACGTCGAACATCTGGAACTTGTCGAGGATTTCGCCGGTCCGGCCGTTGTCGATGATGAAGTTCTGAACCTTCGCCGGGTCCTGGATCCGCTGCGGCAGGAGCGATCCGGGGATCGCCGCCAGTGCCAGGACAAGCAGCAGGATGAGTGCGAACTTCATGGTGGTCAGCTGGCGCCACGCCCACCGGAGCATGCCGACAAAACCGATGTCCGGCGCTTTCTGGGACGACTTTCGCGCCGCAGTGCTTGTCGCGGTCGCGTCTTGTGTCGTCGGTTTGTCAGCCATCACACCACCGTTTCGAATCCGCCGATGAGGTTCTGCATGTTGTTCATGATGATGGTCCACACCCCGGTGATCATGAGCAGGCCCAGCAGGATGAGCATGACACCGCCGAAGATCACGATGCTCCGCTGGTGCCTGCGGAGGAATTCCAGGCGCCCCATGCCCTTGTTCAACAGGTAGGCCACGATCAGGAAGGGCAGGCCAAGCCCCACACAGTAGGTGAAGGTCAGAAGCATCCCGCGAGCGGTGCCGCCGTCAGCACCGAAGCCCGTTGACAGGGCCAGCACCGCCGCCAGGGTGGGGCCGATGCAGGGCGCCCAGCTGAGTGCGAACGCCGCACCGAGCAGCGGCGCACCCCACAGTCCGGCCTTGGGTTTTTTGGCAATCGGCTTATTGGTCTGAAAAGCGCGAATACCGCCCAAGAAGACGACACCGGCCAGGATGACGACAACGCCCATAACGCGGGTGACTATGTCGATCCAGTCATGGAGCAGACTGCCGAGCGCCCCAAAAGCTGCGCCCAGGGCAACGTAAACAGCTGCAAAGCCCAGCACGAACAGACCAACCCCGCCGAGTACTGCCGAGGTGCGTTTCTGTTCGACCGTTGTCCCGGTCATCCCGGTGACATAGCCGATATAACCGGGCACCAGCGGCAGCACGCAGGGCGACAGGAATGACACAACCCCGGCAATCGCCGCGACCGCCATGGCCAGCAGCAGCGGTCCGTTGAGAACTGTCTGCGCGAAAGCCGAACCAAGATCAGCGGCCTGCACGAGTCCAGAGGCATGCACCACCTCGGCTGCCTGCACCGTCCCGCCGGGGATCACCGTCAGTCTTCTTTCATCGCGTCGTCAATGAGGCCGCTGAGCGTGGATGCCTCAACGGCGCCGACGACGCGCGCAGCCGGCCGGCCCTCAGAATCGAGGACGACGGTCGACGGGGTTGCTCGAGGCGGCAGAACATCAGACAGCAGTCCGACCATTTCGCCGTCACTGTCGAGCATGACGGGATAGGACACATTGAAGTTTTCGACAAAGGCCTGCGCGGCAGCTTCTTGATCACGCACGTTCGCGCCGATCAGCTGGGCTTTGCCCTCGTACTTCTCGGCAACCTCTTCGAGTTCCGGAGCTTCTTTGCGGCACGGCGGGCATGCGGCGTACCACAGGTTGATCACCGTGATGGTGCCGTCCTTGCGAATGTCCGCAAGCGAGGTCTTCTTACCGTCCAGCTGAGTGAATTCGAGGTCGATCGGCTCTGTGCGCTCGCTCTTCGGGATCTGCGTGACAACCCCGCTGCCGGACACGTAGCCCTGCTGGGAGCCTGCCTGTTCGGCCACTCCCCCGGTTTCTGTGTTGCTGCACGCTGCGAGTCCTGCTGCGAGAGCACAGGCAAAAACAGCGCCTACCGTACGGCGGACGTGCTTGCGAATTCCAGCGCGGATTGCTGATGACGATGCGGGCCTCATGCTCCTGCCACCGCTTTCTTGGGCTGCAGGTCGGCGTTGACGTCGGTGTAGTCAACTCCGACGAGCTTGGCGCCGTCAAAGCTCAGAGTGGTCACAGAACCCAGGTTGCATTCGCGGTTGCGCGGATCGTGTGCCAAGGGCCTGCCCTCGGCTGCCATGCGCGACATCCAGATGGGCAGCTGGTGGCTGACGATGACACCGTCGACCACATCGAGGCCCTCCGCCTTTGCCACGGCCTCAACCCTGTTGCGCAGAGTGAAAATCGCAGCCTGCATGCGGCGCACCTGGCTGATGTACGGTTCTCCCCACGACGGGCGCAGCGGGTTCCACACCAGCGGCAGATTGGCCGGTGCGAAAACCGAGGAGCGGTTGACCTTCTGACCCTCAAAGCGGTTGCCCGCTTCGATCACGCGCTCATCGACAACGGGTTCGAGCCCGGTGGACTGTGCCAGCGGCGCAATCGTCTGGGCGGTGCGCAGCAGCGGCGAGCGCACCAGGCCGCGCACGTTGAAGCGGTCGTCAGCGAAGTAGTCGCTGATCCGCTCGCCCATCTGGCGTCCGCGGGCTGTCAGCCCGAAGCCGGGCAGCCGCCCGTAGAGGATGCCGTCGGGGTTGTCGACTTCGCCGTGGCGGACCAGGTGGATGCGCGAGGTGGTCATGCGGACTCCCCGTCTGTCACCTGGGCTGCTGCCTTGGCTGCGGCAGGCAGCGCGGAGACCACGCGGTCAAGGATCTGCGGGGTGTGAGCTGCTGAGAGGAACCACACTTCGAAAGCGCTCGGCGGCAGGTGGACTCCCTGTTCGAGCATCGAGGTGAAGAACGCCGAGTAGGCGGCGGTGTTCTGTGCCTGGGCATCGGCAAAGGTGCGCACTTCGCGGTCGGTGAAGAACACCGAGAACATGGAGTTCGCCGACTGGATAGTGTGGGGAACGCCCTCTGCGCTCAGTGCTTCCGTGATGGCCGGACGCAGAACATCGGCGGCGGCCTCGATCGTCGGGTAGACGTCGAGTTCGCGGGTCAGCTGCAGAGTGCGAAGGCCCGCGGCCGAGGCCACCGGGTTACCGGAGAGCGTGCCCGCCTGGTAGACCCCGCCCTTGGGAGCCAGCGCGTCCATGACGTCCTGGCGACCTCCGAAGGCTGCGATCGGGAAGCCGCCGCCCATGACCTTGCCGAATGTGAACAGGTCAGCCGGGCCATCGGGGTAGCCCAGGGTTTCGCTTTCGTAGCCGTACCACCCGGCTTCGGAAACGCGGAAGCCGGTCATGACCTCATCCGAGATCATGAGTGCGCCGTGTTCCTTGGTGAGCGAACGGATGAGGTTGGTGAAGCCATCACGCGGCGGGACGACACCCATGTTGCCCGGGGAGGCTTCCGTGATGACAGCGGCGATTTCGCTGCCGTGCTCTTCGAAGGCCCTGCGCAGACCGTCCTGGTCGTTGTAGTCGAGGATGATGGTGTCTTCCGCGGTGCCCTTCGTAACACCGGGGGTGTCCGGCAGACCAAAGGTGGCAAGGCCGGAACCGGCAGCGACGAGCAGCGAATCGACGTGCCCGTGGTAGCAGCCGGCGAACTTCACGATCTTGTCGCGGCCGGTGTAGCCGCGGGCCAGGCGGATAGCCGACATGGTGGCTTCCGTACCGGAGTTGACCAGCCGCACCTCGTCAACCGGAGCAACCCTGTTTGAGATCTCCTGGGCCAGTTCGACTTCCGGAACCGAGGGGGTGCCGAACGAAAAGCCGCGCGCAGCGGTTTCCTGAACCGTGCTGAGGACTTCCGGGTGTGCGTGGCCGACGATCATGGGCCCCCACGAGCCGATGAGGTCAACGTATTCGTTGCCGTCGACATCGGTCAGCAGCGCACCGTCGGCAGAGTGCATGAACCGCGGGGTTCCGCCGACAGCGCCGAAAGCGCGCACCGGCGAGTTCACACCTCCGGGAATGGCTTTCAGGGCGCGTTCAAAGAGTTCCTGGGACTTCTGCGTGGGCTGGGTCATCACACTGCCTTTCTCAGATGTTCAGCTGCCCGGGTGAAGACGTCTGCCAATACCTGGGTCTCTTCGGGAGACATGAGGTCGATGAGGTGCTCGCGCACGCCTTCGACGTGAATGGGGGCGATCTTCTGCATCAGCGCCCACCCTTCGTCGGTCATGCTGCAGTTGACACCGCGGCCGTCACCGCGCGTGGAGGTGCGCTTGAGGATGCCGCGCTTCTCCAGCCGAGCGACGGTGTGCGACAGGCGGGACCGGGAAACGCCGACTTCTTCGGCGATTTCTGCCATGCGTCTGGTGTGGCCGGGTGATTCCGACACGATGACGAGGACTTCATAATCAGCCAGCGCAATGCCGGCGAGTTCGCGCAGTTCGCGGTCGAGGACAGTCTGCAGAAGCGATTGCCCCTGCAGCATCGCCCTCCAGAAACGCTGCTGCGTTTCATCCAGCCATCGTGTGGAAGTCATTGTTCATTAAGCCATTCAGCGGCTTGTGTCGCGTAGTAGGTCATAACTGCGTCAGCCCCTGCGCGTTTGAATGCGAGGAGCGATTCCAAGACCGCGGGTTTGCGGTCAATCGCACCGGCTGCCGAGGCGAACTCCAGCATGGCGTACTCACCGGAGATCTGGTAGCTCCACACCGGCACCGGCGAGGCTTCTGCGACATCTTTCAGGATGTCCAGATAGGGCAGACCAGGCTTGACCATGACGATGTCTGCACCCTCGGCCAGGTCGAGCTGGAGCTCGTGCAGTGCTTCGCGCGCATTCGCGGGATCCTGCTGGTAGGTGCGACGGTCACCGGAGAGCTGTGAATCAACAGCCTCGCGGAACGGACCGTAGAACGCCGAGGCGTACTTGGCTGTGTAGGCCATGATGACGGTGTTCGTGAAGCCGGCTTCGTCAAGAGCTTCGCGCACAGCGCCGACTTGGCCGTCCATCATGCCCGACAGCCCCAGAACATCTGAGCCGGCACGAGCCTGGGCAACAGCGATCGAGGCGTAGCGCTCCAGCGTGGCGTCGTTGTCGACATCGCCGTGTTCGTCGAGCACACCGCAGTGGCCGTGACTGGTGAATTCATCCAGGCAGAGGTCCGTCATGACGACGGTGCGATCACCGACGGCGTCCTTCACCCGGCGCACGGCAACGTTGAGAATGCCGTTCGGGTCATCAGCCTGAGATCCGCGCTCGTCGTATTCAAGCGGAATGCCGAACAGCATAATGCCCCCGACCCCCGCCTCGACCGCGCGTTCAGCGGCCTCAACCAGGGAGTCAAGAGTGTGCTGGCGCACGCCCGGCATCGAGGTCAGCTCAACGGGAGCCTCGAGCCCCTCCTTGACAAACAGCACCTCGATGAGGTCCTCGGGCTGCAGCTTCGTTTCCGATGTCAGCCGGCGCATAGCCGCCGACTGGCGCAGACGACGCGGACGAACCGCACCGATTGGGAGGGACCTGTCAGACATCAGCCTCTGCTCCTTCGTGAATTCCTGCGGTCCTGCGAGGGGCGGACCGGAACAATTCCTTCGGCCAGCGCGTCATCGCGGCGTTTGCGGGCGAAGTCAGACAGACCGGCGATGAGCACCGGGAGGCTGGCTTCGCCTGCCAGGACGTCGACGTGCAGGCCGTGATCCTGTGCCGTCTGAGCCGTGGCCGGCCCGATGGCTGCGATAACAGTAGACGGGTGGGGTTTTCCGGCGATGCCCACCAGGTTGCGGACCGTTGAGGACGACGTGAACAGCACGGCGTCGAAGTCGCCTCCCTTGATGGACTCGCGGATGGGCTTCGGCGGCGGGGCGGCGCGCACGGTGCGGTAGGCGGTGACGTCGTCAACCTTCCAGCCGCGTTCCGTCAGGCCCTCCACGAGCACGTCCGTGGCGATGTCGGCACGCGGCAGGAGGACCCTGTTGAAGCCCTCTTCGTCGTCAAACACCGGCCAGTCTTCGAGCATGCCGCGGGCAGACTGTTCGCCGCTGGGCAGAAGCTCCGGTTCGATGCCCCACTCGCGCAGGGCTTCAGCGGTCTTGTCGCCGACAGCGGCAACCTTCACGCCCGCGAGGCTGCGCACGTCCAGGCCAAGATCGGCAAGCCACATTTTGACCGCGCGGACCGCGTTGACCGAGGTCAGGCCCAGCCACTGGTAGTCGCCGTCGACAAGAGCGTGAATTGCCCGCTCCATCTGGCGAGGTGAACGGGGAGGCTGGATGGCGATGGTCGGCACCACCGTGCCCTCGGCACCGTACTCGGCGAGCGCCTCGACGGTTTCGGCTCCCTGTTCGCGTGTGCGGGGTACGAGAACCTGCCAGCCGAACAGCGGCTTGGACTCAAACCACGACAGTTCGCGGCGCTGCTCAACAACCGCGCCGAAGATCGTCTGCACAACCGTGTCAGCGTCAAACTCTTCGCGCAGTCGGTCCGGCAGCTGACCCAACGTGGTTTCGATTGAGTGCTGGTGGACGGTCGACACACCGGCGACGACCAGTGCGGGAGTGTCGGCCTCCCATTCGTCGCCGAGCATGCCCTCAACAGCCGTGATGGTGTCGGTGACAGTGCCGCTGATGACATGACCGGTGTTGGCAAACCGCGAAACATCGCTGCGGGTCATGTCAGTTGCAGACACGTAGCGCACCGAACGGACGTTTGCGTTCGTCAGGGGTGTTCCCGTGAACGCGGCGGCCGACGACGACGCCCCGACACCCGGGACGATCTCAAAGCCGACGTCACTGCCCGACAGCACCTGCGCCTCGGCGGTCGTCGACGTGAACAGCAGCCCGTCATCGGCTGCCAGTCGTACGACCATGCCGTGCTCCTGGGCGAGTTCGCCCAGTCGGCGACCGCGGGTGTGCGGCTGCACGCCCATTTCCGAAACGGGACGCAGCAGTGTGTCTTCCGGCACGTAGGTCTCAATGATGTCCCGATGGAGTTCGTCTTCGTGGACGACAACGGCCGCAGATGCCAGGAGCTCGGCACCGCGGATGGTCAGCAGGGAGGGATCGCCGGGGCCGGCGCCCAGGAAGAACACCTTGGGCACGGCCCGCTGCGGGCGGTTCTGCACAGAATCACCGCTGGTCACGGTCACCTCCGGGAGTCATAACAAGATTCGTTTCTGGGGCGTTGGCACCGCTTGCCGTGCCGGGTACAGCACCGAGGGTGCTGAGAAGTTCGTCTGCTGTTCGATAGCCGAGTTCCCGGGCAATCCGGCGCGATTCCGACTGGATTCCGCGGGACAGTTCGACCATGTTGTCGGTGACTTCGTCCGGCAGGGTGGCGATTGTGGACAGCCGGCTGAGCTTGCCTTCGTCATCGGCCATGACCGCTGCGAGTGTCAGCGCGGTTCCGTCAATTGAGGCCAGGGCGCCGATGGGGGCCGAACAGCCGGCCTGCGAACGTTCGAGGATGGCGCGTTCGGCGTAGACGGCGAGGCTCGTAGCCGGGTCGTGAAGGCCTTCGAGGGCTTCGCGGATCTCCTGGTCGAAATCGCCGTGCGCGGCATCGGGTGCGCGGCATTCCACGGCGAGGGCTCCCTGGCCTGGGGCCGGAAGCATGACCGAGGAGTCGAGGAAATCGGTGACTTCGCCCAGGCGTCCCAGACGGCGCACACCGGCGGCTGCCAGGACGACACCGTCGAGCCGGCCTTCCGTCACGTGGTTGATGCGGGTTCCCACATTGCCGCGGACTCCAGTGACGGTGATGTCGGGGCGGGCGGCCCGCAGCTGGGAGGCGCGGCGGGGTGAACCGGTGCCCACGACCGAGCCGGGCGGCAGTTCGACCAGGCTGAGACCGTTGCGGGCGATGAGCACGTCGGAGGGATCCACACGAGGTGGCACCGCCGCCATCTCGATTCCTGCGGCTGGGGCTGTGGGCAGGTCTTTCAGCGAGTGGACCGCAATGTCGACCTTGCCGGTCAGCAGGGCGGTGCGCACCGAGGACACGAAGACGCCGGAACCACCCAGGCGGGCCAGTGGCGTCATGTTGACGTCGCCTTCTGTGACGACTTCGACGATCTCGATGCGCCAGCCGGTGCGGGCGGCCAGCTGCTGAGCGATCGCGGTCGACTGGCTGCGCGCCAGCTGACTGCGGCGGGTGCCCAGGCGAATGGTGCGGCCCGTGAAGTGTTCGGGTTCGACCACGTCGAGGGTGTGATCGGCCACCGGCGTTGTGCCGTCGGCTTCGATGTGGCCGCTGCCGCCCTCTTCGGTCTGTGCGACAGAGCCGACCTTGCTGGCGCGGCGGTCCGTTTCGGGTTCGCGGGTGCGGGCACTCAGGTCGAACAGCATGTTGAGCGCGGCCGCGTAGTCAACGCCGGAATCCGCAGAAGCGAGTTCTTTCACCTTGACGGTCGGCGTGTGGATGATCTTGTCGGCCGTGCGGTGCAGGGTTTTGCTGATTTCGGCGATTGCCGCGTCGCTGACAGATGCGCCGAGTTTGTTCTTCAGACGCTCGAATTCGGCGTCGACGATCATGATGGCCTGTTCGCGCAGCGCCGTGACGGTCGGTGAGACCCGGCGGGCTGCGCGGCGCGCGGCGTCGTCGACCATGGCCTGCTCGATGAGGGCGCGGGCTTCTGCGATGACGCTGAGCACAGATTCCGACTGCGCGTGTTCATTAGACGCAATGAGACGGCTGATGCCGTCGAGGTTGAGCACCCGGATGTGCGGAAGTTCGCCGACTTCCACCGCGATGTCATAGGGCAGCGCCAGGTCGATGAAGAACTTGTTGAGCTTCTGGTCGAGGTCCTGCTGCAGCGAGGCGATGACGGTGTCTTCGTCCAGCACAATGCCCCGGGCGCCGGTGACCGACACGATGACGTCGGCCTGGGCGATTTCGCGCACCAGGTTTTCCTGTGTCAGTTCGACGGCTTCACCGCCGACGGACTGAGCCAGACGCAGAGCCTTGTCGAGGGTGCGGTTGATGACCCGAATGCGCTTCAGCCCGTGATCTTTCAGCGTTTTGGCCGTCAGCCCGGACATCGCACCGGCACCGACGACGAGGGCGTTTGCACCGGCGAGGTCACCAACGTGGCCTTCGGCTTCTGCCAGCGCGGTGTCGAGCAGTGACAGCGAAACGGACGACAGCTTGGTTTCTGAGTGCACGCGCTTGCCGACTTCAAGAGCCGACTGGAGTGCTTCGCTCAGACCTCCGCCGACTGAACCGCCGCGTTCGCCTTCGTGCAGGGATGCGCGCAGCTGGCCGAGGATTTGGGTCTCCCCCAGGGCCATGGAGTCAAGACCTGCCGCCAGCAGGAACAGGTGCTCCTGGGCCTTGTCGTCGAAGTGGACGTAGGTGTGGGAGAAGAGTTCGGACCACGGAAGTCCGCTGACGTCGACCAGGGCCGTGCCCAGGTCGGCCAGTCCGCCGTGGAAGGACGTGACGTCGGCGATGATCTCGAGCCTGTTGCAGGTGGACAGCACAACGGCGCTGTTGACGAAATCGCGCTCTGCCGCCGATCGGCGCAGCAAGTCTGCGCGCTCAGCGTCCAAGGCGAGCGCGTCAAGCACGTCAAGAGGTGCTGAGTGATGGGATATCCCCAGAACCAGCAGTGTCAATGGTCTTGCTCCCTCATTGCGAACGACTCCCGTCGATCGCGGTTTTTACGCTCACCGGACTCCCGTGAGCAGAACAGCGTCCAGGCGCTGTTTCATTCCCGATCAGCCGCGTTCGTGTGCTGCGCGCAGAGCCTGCGCGAACCGCTTGGGGTCCACGCGGTGGAAGCTGTGCTGGCGGCCGTTGATGAGAACAACCGGGACATCCCAGTCGTATTTGGCCTGCAGCTGTGCATCGGAATCAATGTCGATGACGCTCAGCCGCACATCGAAGGTTTCCGGCTGGTCTGCGAGCACATCTTCGACAACTTCGCGAGCCGTATCACACAGACCGCAGTTTTCACGCGTGAGGAACTCAACAACGACGCCCATATAAGCCTTCCCGCGCCGTTGGCCCCACTCAGATACGGGGTGCGGCACGTCCGCGGTGCAGAGAAATTCCGCACCGGTTCATTCAGCACGAAACCCCGCCGGATCGCTTCGACGGGGACGTGTGGAGTTGATTACTTCTTGTTGCGGCGCTGGTGGCGGGTCTTGCGAAGCAGCTTGCGGTGCTTCTTCTTGGACATACGCTTACGACGCTTCTTGATTACCGAACCCACGTTTAACCCTCGCGATTCCGACGATTTCCCCGCTTACAGCGGGCTGACTTAACCGCTCAATCCTAACGGGCAACCGGGTGGAAACCCAAACTTAAACAACCGGCCATATGAACTCAAGGCTCGCGGTCTGGTATAAGGGCCCACACTGCGGGCACACTGTGGGCGGCGAAATCAGTCGTAGTAGGCGTCCAGCCCATAGAACGGGAAGATGTTCTTTCGCGTGCTCATGACGGTTCGGTCAAGGTCGGATTCGGGATCGTAGCCGCGCTCCCACGTGGAGAAAGCGGCGTCGGAACCGTCGGTCATCCGCTTGGGGGCATCGCGGCCGGTGAGGCTGTAGACGTAGTCGCGCCAGCGGTCGGGCATTTCTGTTGCGGGCTTGAGTTCGATGCCGCCGGCGATTGCCACGAGGTTCGTCCATGCGCGCGGCACAACGTCGATGATGGCGTATCCGCCGCCGCCAACGGCCAGCCACTTGCCGTCCGCGTGCTCTTCTGCGAGATCGCGCACCCACTCTGCGGCCCGGCGCATAGCGTCAACCGACAGGCGCAGGTGCGTGAGCGGGTCGAGGTTGTGCCCGTCACAGCCGTGCTGGGAGACGATTGCCTGCGGTTTGAATTCGCGGATCACCTGGGGCACAACACCGTCGAGCGCGCGCAGCCAGTCGGCGTCTGAGGTGCGCGGCGGCAGGGCGATGTTGACGGCGCTGGCGGCGGCTTTCATTCCGCCGATTTCAGATGCGTAGCCGGTGCCGGGGAACAGGAAGCGGCCGTTTTCGTGCAGGCTGATGGTGAGCACGCGGGGGTCGTCCCAGAAGAAGTGCTCGGTTCCGTCGCCGTGGTGGGCGTCAAGGTCGAGGTAGACCACGCGCTCGTATCCGGCGTCCAAGAACTCTTGGATTGCCGCCGCGCAGTCGTTGTAGACGCAGAAGCCGGCGGCTTTGCCGGGCATCGCGTGGTGCATTCCGCCGCAGAAGTTGACTGCGCGGTTGTACCGACCGGACGTGATTGCCTTGGCCGCTTCGATGCTGGCCTGGAAGAGCCTGCCGGAGGCTTCGTGGATCTGATCGAAGCGGGGAACGTCTTCTGTTCCCACCCCGTAGGTCTGCTGGTCTTCTTCCGAAATCGAGGAGGAGGTCCCCGCTGCTTTGACGGCGTCGATGAACTCCTGCGTGTGCAGACGGGCGAGCGCTTCTTCGTCGACCTGCGGCACGGACTGAATGTGGATGTTGGATGCGTCGAACAGTCCGAAGTCCTGCGACAGCTTGGCCGTCAGGTCCAGCCGCAGCGGGTGCATTGGGTGGTGCGGACCGAAATTGTATTCGGTGAGGGATTCATCCCACATCACCAGAACTTCTTCTCTGCTCATACTCGTACTGTAGCCAAACGTGATCCGCTTCACGCACAGCGGCTCACTTCCCGACCTCCCCCAGTGTCCCTGGGCGCGTGTGCGCGCGTGAGACTATGCTGGCTCTCTGTGAAGAAGAACGGCGAAAAGAGGCGCAGTCTGCTCACTGCGGCGGCACTGCCGGCCCGTGCTGCGCGAGACTTTGTCGACAGGGTCGCAGAGCAGTCGCCCGCCCGTTTGGCGATGGTCGCGTTCATTGTCGTCATCGGCTTCTTCACCGCGCTCCTCTGCCTTCCAGCGGCCCACCGGGACCCGTCTGAGTTTTCGTTCGCCAACAGCCTGTTCGTTGCCACCTCGGCCGTGTGCGTGACGGGACTGACTCCGGTGACCCTGCACGAGTACTTTTCAGATTTCGGGCTCACGATCATCGCCGCCGGCGCGCAGATCGGCGGTATGGGCATTCTGACTATTGCGTCGATGCTCGGCATGCTCGTGTCCAAGAAGCTCGGGGTACGGCAGCGGCTCATCGCCGCACAGGCAACCAACACCTTCAAACTCGGCCAGATGGGCACCCTGCTGCGCACCGTCATCAGCACGGTCCTCATTGTGGAAACCGTCGTGTTCTTCGGCCTGCTCATCGGCTTTCTGCGCCGCGGCGCCCAGTTGGGCGACGCTGCGGCCAACGCGGCCTTCTACGCCATTTCCACCTACAACAACGCCGGCTTCTCGATTCACGATTCGGGCATGATCGCCTTCGCTGACGACTACTGGATCATCTCCGTGGTGATGTTTTCGGCGTTTGTCGGTTCGCTGGGCTTCCCTGTGGTGCTCATCATGGGAGTTCTATGGAATCGCCCCCGCCAGTGGGACCTCCACACCAAGCTGACTCTGACGACTTCGCTCATTCTGCTGGCCGTGGGAAGTGTTCTCATTGCGATCTTCGAGTGGGGCAACGAGAAGACGATGGCCGGAAGCGGCTTCGTCAACTACGGGTTCCAGTCTGTTTTCATGTCTCTGACCGCCAGGTCTTTGGGCATGAACACCGTCGATGTCTCTTCCATGTCCGACGCCAGCCACTTGGCTCTCGATGTGCTCATGTTCATCGGCGGCGGTTCGTCGTCAACCGCCGGCGGCATCAAGGTCACCACCCTGGCTGTGCTCGTGCTCGCAGCGTGGGCGGAAGCGCGCGGTGCCCGTGACGCTGTGGCCTTCAAGCGCCGCATCGACCCTTCGGCTATTCGCCTGGCGATCTCTGTGACGATTGCCGGGTTCATCATCGTGATCGGCGGAACCATGGCGATGCTGGCCATGACGCACGAAGATCTCGATGATGCGCTCATGGACGTCATATCCGCTTTCGGCACGTGCGGGCTGTCGTCCGGGTTCACTGAAAGGGCCCCGGAGCCCGCGCTGTACATTCTGAGTCTCCTCATGTTCTTGGGCCGACTGGGTACGATCTCACTGGCGGCCGCTCTGTCCCAGCGCGACTCGCTGACCCATTTCCGCCACCCGGAAGAAAGGCCGATCATTGGCTAAGCGCAAACAGAAGATCGACAACTCCTCTGTGCTTGTCGTCGGCTTGGGCCGTTTCGGCGCTTCGACCGCTGAAAACCTGATGAAGCTCGGCCGGCAGGTGCTCGCCATTGAGCGCGACCCGAACAAGGTCGCGGAGTTCACGGGCAAGCTCACCCACATTGTCGAAGCCGACGCCACCAATCTCGAAGCGCTGCGCCAGCTGGGTGCCGAGGACTTTTCGACCGCTGTTGTCGGCATCGGCACGTCGATCGAGGCGTCTGTGCTCACGACCGCGAACCTCGTCGACATCGGTGTTGAGCAGGTGTGGGCGAAGGCGATTTCGAATTCGCACGGCAAGATTCTGCACCGCATCGGCGCTGAACACGTGCTCTACCCGGAATCTGAAGCCGGTGCGCGTGTGGCCCACCTGGTGTCATCGCGCATGCTCGACTACATCGAGTTCGACGACGGCCACTTTGCGGTCGTGAAAATGCGTCCGCCGAAAGAAGTGCAGGGCTTTACACTCGGCGAATCGAAGATCCGCGATGACTACGGGGTCACGGTTGTGGGCATCAAGTCTCCCGGCCGCGATTTCACCTATGCGGAACCGAGTTCGCGCATCGGCGAACACGATGTTCTGATCGTCGCCGGGCACGTGGAGCTGCTGGGTCGCTTCGCCGGCCGCCCGTAACGGGGCACCCGAGGCGCCAGCGCCGGGTGCTCGCAAGCTCGGTTGAGCGGGGCTCCGGTCAGCGGTTTTCGCGCTCCATGTCAGCGGCTTTTTCAGCTGCGGCCCGTGCCGCGCGGACGACGCTCGCTTCGAAGCCGTCGGCTTCAAAGGAGTCGACCGCAGCGGCCGTAGTGCCGCCGGGGTGGGCGACAGCAGCGCGCAGCTTCGCGGGGTCGGGGGCGCCGGCCAGCAGCAGACCCGCGCCTTCAGCGGTGGCAACTGCCATGCGACGGGCGGTGTCTTCGTCCAAACCGAGTTCCTGACCGGCGGTGATGAGCTTTTCTGCCAGCAGGAAGAAGTAGGCGACACCCGAACCTGAAATGCCGATCATGCCGCCGATAGCCGATTCGGGAACCGTGAAGACCTCCCCGGCACCCGACAGGAGCTTCGTGAGCTCCTCGACCTTCGCCTCGGGAGCCTTGCCATCAGGAGACACCGTGATGACCCCCTTGCCGATGGCAGAAGGCGTGTTCGGCATGATCCGCACAACCGGGTTGTTCGGGAAGGCGGCGGCGAGCGTTTCCAGCGACACCCCGGCGGCCATAGACACAATGACGGTGTCTTCGCTGACCGCATCTGCAAAGCTCTGAGCTGTTTCGCGGATCGACCAGGGCTTCACGCCCAGGAACACGAAGTCCGCACCTTGCACGGCCTCAGCGTTGGCATTCGCGTTGTCTTCGGCAGCAATGGCGCGGATGCCGAGTTCCTGCGCCAGCTTCTGCGCCGAAGCGTGCGAATGCGTGGTGGCGCGAACGTTCTCATTACTGAGCGCATCCGTGCTCAACATGCCTTTGAGCAGGGACGACCCCATGCTTCCCGCTCCGATGATCGCAACTGTGACAGCCATGTCTGCTCCTTCGTGTTCCAACCTCGCCCTAGCCGTTCAGGCCCAAATGCTTCCGGGTGAACGCCAAGGACTCCGCGAGCATTTCCATGCGCGTGGACTTCTTGGCCACAAAGCGCGTGTTGACTTCAATGACGGCCTCACCCGACCAGTTGACCTTCGCCAAGTACTGCAGGCACTCTTTGACCGGCATTTTTCCGCGCCCCGGAACCAGGTGTTCGTCCATGAGGGAACCCGCGCCGTCTGTCACGTGCAGCACCCGCACGCGGTCGTGGATGCCCTGCAGGGTTTCCAGCGCGTTCATTCCGGCTGTCGCGGCGTGTGAAAAGTCGAACGTCATGTGGTCGTAGTCTTCGTCCAGCGGGTTCCAGTCCGGGTAGTAGATCTGCAGTTCCCGCACGCCCGCCCGCCACGGGTACATGTTCTCCACGGCCAGGCGCACACCGGCTTCCTGTGTCAGGCGGCGCACCCCGTCGACGAAGCCGCGCGCGTAGTCGCCCTGCCACCGAAAAGGCGGGTGCAGGACAACGGTTTCGGCCCCCACATCGGTTGCCAGCTTTGCGGTCAGGCGCAGCTTTTCCCAGTTGTCTTTGTGCATCACGCGCGGCAGCAGCAGGAGTGTGGGTGCGTGCAGCGAGAGCACCGGCAGGCCGGTGCGCTGGGAGTGCTCCAGAATGTGCGAAGCGCTCTGGGTCCCGGGGTTGTCGGTGATCATGATTTCGACACCGTCATAGCCCAGTCCGGCCGCGATGTTGAACGTGTTCTCCACCGTCATGGGGTACACCGATGATGACGACAGCCCCACGCGGATCCGCCCTTCGGAGCTGTGCGAAGCTCCGTGTTCGTAGACGGGGTTGTTCTCGAAATAGGCGCGGTGGCGCAGGGAGTCTGCGCGGGCGCGGTTCTTCTTCGTGAACGCCTTACGAGGTGTCTTGTCTGTCACGCTCTCAGTCTAGGCACACTCTTCTCACCGGAGCAGGCCGCTGTGGTTTTACTTGACCGCCTGCTTGCCGTTTGTGGTGGTGGGGGTTTCGTCGCCGTCGAGCGTGTGGCGCACAGAGACGTGCTCTGCCGTGTCCAGCAGGTCCAGCTGGCGCATGATGATGCCTTCGCGCAGAGCCCACGGTGAGATCGCCATTTGCTCGACCCCGAAGATGGTGAACGCAGCGTCTGCGACGATTGCGCCGGCAAGCACCTGTCCCCCGCGGTTTTCGGAAACACCGGGCAGCTCGGCACGTTCGGCCGGGGTGCGGGAAGCCAGAGCATCGATGATGCCGGGCATGTCTTTTCTGTGCAGGTAGCGCGGGACGTAGATGCCGTGACTGGACGAGGCGGCGCCGGCAATGCGGGCCAGGGAACGGAAGGTCTTGGACGAACCGACGATGTGGTCGGGCTTGCCGACCCTGTTGATCTGGCCGGCCACTTTGCCGATGGTGTGGCGGGCGTGCCTGCGCAGCTGCGCGATTTCGTCGGGGTTGGGAAGTTCGTGGCTCAGATAGTGGTTGAGCATGCGGCCTGCACCCAGCGGAACCGAGACTGCGGCATCCGGGTATTCGTCAGTTCCCGCAGCCAATTCGAATGAGCCCCCGCCGATGTCCATCAGCAGGATCTTGCCGGCCGACCAGCCGAACCAGCGGCGGACCGCCAGGAAAGTGATGCGGGCTTCGTCCTGACCGGACATGACGTTGAGGATCAGGCCGGTTTCTTCGTGGATTTTGTCGATGAGCTTCTGCCCGTTGGGGGCTTCGCGCAGTGCTGATGTGGCAAAGGCCAGGATCCGTTCAGCACCCTGTTCTTCGGCTACGACGATGGCTTCACGGCAGAAGTGCAGCAGCCTGTTGGCACCGTATTTCGACAGTGAACCGTCTTCTTTGAGGTGTTCGGCCAGCCGCAGAACTTCCTTGTGGGATGACGCCGGAAGCGGCGGAGCACCTTCGTGGGCGTCGACCACAAGAAGGTGAATGCTGTTGGATCCGATGTCGAGGACGGCTAAGCGCATGGTCAGCATATTACCGCGCGGTCCTATTATCGAAGGTATGCAGAACACTCGAGCCCCGTGGATTGCGGCGACTTTCATCCTTACCGTCGCAGCTGTTGTGTTCTCCAGACTGCCTCAGCTGCGGGATCTGCGGCTGTTCCTCCTGCTTGCCGCGCTGGCGTTCTTCTTGGCCGGCGTCGTCATGGCCGGCCGCTCGCTGCGCGAGACGTGGGCCCGTAAGCGCAGCGAGCGGCGGCGCTGACGTAAGCCTCAGATCACCACATGGGCGGGCGCTCGTCGCTGTCGTACGGGTAGCGTTCACGGAAGTCCGTCGCCATGGTCTGCATGTCGACAAAGCGCACGCCCTCGTGTCCGCCGATGTAGTCGATGAGCCGCTCGAGCATGAGCAGCACCTGTGGGCGGCCCGCGACGTCCGGGTGGATGGTGATCGGGAAGATCGCGTAGTCGAGTTCCCTATACACCCAGTCGAACTGGTCTTTCCACAGTTCTTCGATCGACCGGGGGTTGACGAAGCCGTGCGAGTTCGGGCTGCCCTTGATGAACATCATCGGCGGGAGGTCGTCGACGTACCAGTTGGCAGGGATCTCCACCAGGTTGACGGTGTTGCCGTATTCCATCGGCACCATCCATTCGGAGGCCTGCTTGGAGTAGTCGATCTTCGTCCACTTTTCGCCGGTCCGCGCATAGTAGGGAACGAAGTCGCCGTGACTCTGCGAGTGGTCGTAGTCGAAACCGAACTCCAGCAGAAGGTCCGCCGTGCGGGCTGACATTTCCCACCACGGGGCAACATAGCCCTTCGGCTGTGAGCCGGAGAGCTTAGTCAGAACCTCCAGGGAGCGCTCCATGACATCGCGTTCCTGCTGGGCTGTCATGTCGACGGGGTTTTCGTGGCTGTAGCCGTGCGCGCCGATTTCGTGTCCGGCATCGACGATCATTTTGACCTGTTCGGGGAAGGTTTCGGCCGAGTGTCCCGGCACGAACCAGGTTGCGGGAAGTTCCCGTTTCGTGAGCATCTTCAACAGGCGGGGAACACCGATTTCACCTGCATAGATGCCACGTTGAATGTCATTGGGCGAATCCTGGCCGCCGTAGGAGCCCAACCAGCCGGACACCGCATCAATGTCGATGCCGAAGGCTACGAAGATTTCTTTGTCCGCCATAGCGAGACCTCCTTGTCAGTGTGCGGTGAAGTCTGTGATGCTTTGTGGCGCCTCACCGCTGGCATGAGCAGTCTTTCACGAAGCAGTAAACGACAGGCGTAGGGTCAATGTATGAACGGAACACAGGTACTTACTGAGGCCGCCGGGCGCATCAGCGGACTGGCGGAGCAGCTGAAAAACATTAGCCCGCAGCAGCTCAACGCACACCTGGGCGGACACCCCAATGCAATTGCGTGGCAGCTGTGGCACACGGGCCGCGAAATCGACATCCAAGTGGTCGAAATGACCGGTGGGACCGAAGTCTGGGAGTCCGTCGGCTTTGCGGAGAAAACCGGGCTGGGAGCCAAGGGCACCGAACTAGGCCTGGGGCACTCGCCAGAGGATGCCTGGGCCATCCACGGTGAGGACCCACGCGTTTTTGTGGAGTACGCGCAGGCTGCCGCTCAGGTTTTGGTCGACTACATTGCAACACTGCACGACGATGACCTCGATGCCATCGTCGATGACCGCTGGGACCCACCGGTCAGCCGCGGCACCAGGCTGGTGAGCATCATTGAAGACGCCACCATCCACTTAGGCCAGGCGCTGTTCATCCTGGGCGCTATTGCTGACTAGCGTTGCAGCACTTCGCCGGGGTTCCAGAGCTGGAGCGCTTCCGGTCCTTTCAATTGATGTGTAATCCAGATGCTCAAAGCCGCAGCTTCTGGCGTCGCAATGCGCAGAGGTACGCAATCGTTGCCAAAGTCGAGCACAAGCACGCCCTCGTTGGCATAGGGGTACATAGCTGTAATGCAGTCGAACCAAAACTCCAGCCACCGGCCACCGACGTGGGCCAACAACCGGCGGTCTGTGACAACAAGGTCTGTGAACTGGTGTTCGCGCCACTGAGTAGCTGCCATGGCTTGCGCTGAAGCGCGCGCTCTGGAATTTCCAATACTGCTACCCACAACCCCGCCAAGCATTAGCAACGGGTTGCCAAAGATTAAGGTTGAGCGCTCGGTGTAATTAACGGTCATGCCGTAAAACCGGCTGTACTGAATCCTCGTCTGGGCCAAGATACCTTCACCTGGCTTCAATGCCAGGTATGCGCTTGGATGGAGCGCTGGAAAATTCCCATCGACGAGCTGCTGACGCAAGTGCTGCGCAGTTGTCCGTGCACGCAGCATCGCGGCTTTAGTGAGATCAGGTCCGCCCTGTACAACGATCTGCCCCGCGCGTCTTTCATGGGCACGTTCCGCAGCGATTCGCTGCCTTTCCAAACTCAGCCCGCTGGTCCGCCATGCACGGTAGGCGTACTTCACGAACAAGAACAGAAATACGATTGGAACAACATTGGAGAGGAATAAAAGTAACGAAGCTAAAAAGCCAAAGCCCAGGGTCGCCAAGTACGCATCTAGTGACTTACCAAGAAAGCCCAGCGCATAGTAGCTGGCAGGCACACCCCCAAGACAAATGATCCATTTCAGATGAGCAACACGCCTGGTCTGGGGCTTCTTTCTTGTCATTGCGGACCACCTTTGGTTTCGCTACTTTCTGCCACAATAAACTGCTGCGCACGAATTGTTAAGGGGCAGACTCGTTTGCTTGGCCTGCTCAAAGACGCCCGCAACGCCGCTGCACCAGGTTCGAAACTCTCCAGCCGCGTCGCTGGCAGCCACACCCGGCCGTCGGATCAGGCTGGGAAATCTGTCCTGCTGATGCTGAAATCGGGACGGCGGCGCTCGAAGAACGCTTCCTGCCCCCTGCTGATCTCAGAGGAGTAGCTTTCAGCCAGCCAGCTGCCCTCGGCAGCCGTGAGGTCCTCTCCGCGCAGAATCCGCTTGGCGGCCGTCTGCGACAGAGCAGACCGCCCCGCAATTGTCTTGGCCTTTTCGATTGCCGTGGCCAGCGGGTCGTCGGACACTTCGTGGAAGAAGCCCAGGTTGTTCATCCGGTCGAAGTCGACGATGTCTGCTGTGAGCAGAATGTAGCGGGCAAAAGACTCCCCCAGAACGGCCGCGAGTCTGCGCGTGGGTCCGGGCGGGTAGACGAGTCCCAGACGGCCTGCGGTCACACCGTAGATCGAACCGGGCTTGGCAATCCGCACATCGCACGCGGCAGCGATTTCCGTACCGCCGCCAACGCAGTTGCCCTCAATCGCGGCGATCGTCGGAATGTCGACGTTTTCAATCGCGGCTTCGGCGTTTGCGTTCGTGTTCCAGAATTCGTGCAGCGGCACGTTGAGGTCGTTGATGTCCGAACCTGCCGAAAAGTGGCCGCCGGCACCGGTGATGATGAGCACCGACACGTTCGGATCGGCGTCGATTGCCGGGAGGATCTCCGGCAGCGCCAACCACATTTCACGCGACAGCGCGTTGCGCTTCTCCGGGCGGGAAATCGTGAGTGTGGCAATGCCGTCTTCGACACCGTATTCGAAGCCGTCCACCAGGGGAATTTCTGCGGGGGTGGGCTGCTGACCGGTCATTTCTCTCCTCTGTTTGGCAAGTTCTGTGTGTGCGGAAGGTGCCGATATGCACACGAGGCGGAGCCCAGGAAAGCCGGACTCCGCCTCGGGTGTGCTGCTTAGGTCAGCGGTCGGTGGGAACCTCGCGCTGGTCGTAGCCCGAGTAGGCCGACAGCGGGCGGATCAGAGCATTGTTCGCGGTCTGCTCCATGATGTGCGCCGTCCAGCCGGTGATGCGGGCCATGACGAAGATGGGCGTGAACTGTTCGGTGTCGAAGCCCATCAGGTGGTAGGCCGGACCCGACGGGTAGTCGAGGTTCGGGTAGATGCCCTTGCGGGACACGAACTCTTCTTCGAACGTGTTGTAGAGGTCCAGAAGTTCGTTTGCGCCCTTGACCTTGACCATGTCTTCGAACGCTGCGCGCATGGTGGGAACGCGCGAATCGCCGTTCTTGTACACGCGGTGGCCGAAGCCCATGATCTTCTGCTTGTTGGCAAGCGCGTTGTCGATGTACTCCTTAGCCTTGTCAGCCGTGCCGACTTCGGCCAGTGTCGCCATGACGGCTTCGTTTGCACCGCCGTGCAGGGCGCCCTTGAGCGCACCGATTGCACCGGCGACCGAGGAGTGCATGTCAGAGGTCGTCGACGTGATGACGCGAGCGGTGAAGGTCGATGCGTTGAAGGAGTGCTCGGCGTAGAGGATGAGCGAAATGTCGAAGCAGCGAACGACTTCCTTCGCCGGAACTTCGCCGAAGACCATGTGGAAGAAGTTCTCCGCGTAGGTCAGGTCTTCCTTCGGAGCGATCGGGTCGAGCCCGTGGCGACGACGGTGGTCGATGGCCACAACGGTCGGCAGCTGAGCGTAGAGGCGCTCGGCCTTTGCGCGGTCGGCTTCCGGGCTGTTGTCTTCAGCCTGCGGGTCGACGGCGCCGAGGTAGGCCACCGCGGTCTGCACGACGTGCATGGGGTGGGTGTCCTTCGGCAGACCCAGGATCAGGTCGACCAGCTTGGGGTCGATGTCGCGCTGGCTGCGTTCGCGCTTGGTGAACTCAGCGAGCTGTTCAGCGTTGGGCAGTTCGCCGTTCCAAATGAGGTAGGCGACTTCTTCAAAGCTGCAGTTGGCGGCCAGTTCCTGCACGGGGTAGCCGCGGTAGGTCAGCGAGTTGGTTTCCTGAACGACCTTCGAAATTTCGGTGGTGTCGACGACAACACCGGCCAGGCCCTTCTTGATTTCCTGTTCGGTCACTGGTGACCCTCCTGTGAGAAGTTGAAGACGTGGGCGTCGAACTCGTTGTACGCCGAGTAGTCAATCGTTTCGTAGAGGTCAGCACGGGTCTGCATGGTGCTGACGAGGCTTTCCTGCGTGCCTTCCTTGCGGATGACCTGCAGACCGCGCTTGATGGCGCCCATTGCCAGACGCAGCGTGGTGACGGGGTAGATGACGAGCTTGACGCCGGCCGATTCGAGCTGCTGCGTGGTGAACAGGTCGCTCTTGCCGAACTCGGTCATGTTGGCAAGGATCGGGGCGTCGACGGCCTTGGCGAACTTTTCAAATTCGCCGAGGTCGCGCATAGCTTCGGGGAAGATGAGGTCCGCACCGGCGTCGATGTAGGCCTTCGCGCGGTCGATTGCAGCATCGAGGCCTTCACCCGCGCGAGCGTCGGTGCGGGCGCACAGGACGAAGTTCTCGTCGCGGCGGCCGCGCACTGCGGCGGAAATGCGCTTGACCATTTCCTCGGTGCTGACGATCTCTTTGCCGTCCAGGTGGCCGCAGCGCTTGGGGTTGACCTGGTCTTCCAGGTGCATACCGGCGATTCCGGCGTCTTCCATTTCCTGCACCGTGCGGGCGACGTTCATCGCTTCGCCCCAGCCGGTGTCGGCGTCGATGAAGGTGGGCAGGTTGGTCACGCGGGAAATGGCGCGACCGTGCTCGGCGACTTCCGTCAGCGTGGTCAGGCCGATGTCGGGCAGGCCCTGGTCAGCGGAGAAAGCACCGCCGGAGATGTAGACGCCTTCGAAGCCCTCCTGCTCGATGATCTGAGCGTTGATCGGGTTGATGGCTCCGGGGAACTGAACGATTTTGTCTCCGGCCAGCAGCCGACGGAACTCTTCGCGGCGCTTGTGTGCCGGAGTGGTTGCTCCAAGCATGTGTTTCCCTTCTGATGGTTTCCAGTGGGCTTCGGTGTGCGCCTGCCGCGTCCGCGCGGACGCGGCAGGC
>NZ_KV789341.1:0-1464 GCF_001807555.1 Brevibacterium sp. HMSC08F02
GGCTCTTCCGGTTCTAGAGTGCGTTGACCCGGGCTGATAGCTGCCCGGAGTGGAGAAGACAGCGCAGCACGTAGTGGCCGAAGTTCCTAAACCCCAACCCGATACCGCGCAGGTGCTCGAGGCGCCCGTTGATCGCTTCGACCGGCCCGTTCGACGCGCGACCACGATCGAAAAACGCCAGCACCTGAGCCCGTTTCCGCCACAGCGTCCGCCCCAACTGAGCAAGCTCCTCAAGCCCTTCAGGTAGGCCTCTGCGCAGACTCTCGATCACCGTCTGCATGAGCTTCTTGCCGGTCTTCCGATCGGGATGCTCGTACGCATCGATGACGTCCTGGTAGACGAGGTACGTCACTTCCAACGCGACATGGTCATCATGCTCGACCCACAACCGCTCCAGCCGGTCCCTACCCTTCTTGTTCAGCAGGGACCTCCTCGTCAACAGGGTCCGTCGCCCCTGATACAGGAGGTCTGTCTTCCGGCCCCGGTGCCCATGGATCTGCTGCTGGAGCCGTTGTCTGCACGCAGTGAGTTTCTGCCCGGCGAGCTGGACGACGTGGAACGGGTCCATCACCGGCACCGCGTCCGGCAGCGCATTCGTGGTCGCGGTGTGGTAGCCGGCGAACCCGTCCATCGTCACGACCTCGACCCTGTCACGGAACTGCGGGGAACGTTCCTGCAGCCACGAGGTCACGACCTTCGCGGAACGGCCTGCCTTCACGTCCAGTAGCCGTGCTCGACCGGTCCCGTCGATGAGCGGGGTCAAATCGACGAAGATCGTTGCGAAGGAGTCCTCTCCTTGTCCGCGCACGTGTTTCCAGCAGTGCTCATCGATACCCAGGACCCGAACCCCGGCCAGATGAGTGGGATCGGCGTAGACAAGGGACTGTGCGGCAGTGGTGGCCAGCTGGTTGACGAGGTCCCAGCCGAGTCCGAGTGCCCTGCTGATAGCAGAGATGCTCATCTGGTCCTGGACGAGCCGTTTCAGGATCCAGGTCGTAGCGCGTTTCGTGGTCTTCGCCCCGGGTTCGGCCGCTTCGAGCTGGTGCTGAAAGATCGTGCGCGGGCACTGGGCGTGGACACACTGGTAGCGGGGCAGACGTACGTGCAGGCGGGTCGGGTGGCCGGTGATCGGGACATCCGTCAGCCGGCGGATCACGTGGTCACGCAGCCGGCCTTCAGCACCGCACTCGGGGCAGTACCCAAGAGGTTCTCGTAGTGAGGCTTCGATGACAGTGATGTCATCATCGGTGATGTGAGCGCCGGTGATGTGGATGCCGAGCTCGAGAGTGCGGCAAATGACATCAGCGACGGGACACGGCGCGGCAGAAACGGTAGATTGCACGACAGGGCCTTGGGTGAGAGACGAGTTGAGGAACTTCTATCTTCACCCAAGGCCCGCCCCTCATTCATCACCAACACCCGGCAGTCAGAGACCGCGTCACGCACTCTGAAACCGGAAGAGCC
>NZ_KV789342.1:0-39881 GCF_001807555.1 Brevibacterium sp. HMSC08F02
CAAACACGCTATTGAGTTGACAAAGAACAGACACCAAAACCTTTCAGCCCGCTGTTGCGAACCTTCCGGAGTTGTGATGTTCAGGCCGAGGTTTCAAACCGTTAATCTCAGGTTTCCCTGCGACCGGGTCTCTACTCTACCTTGCGGATTTTCAATCTGCAACTCGCTTCTGTGTGAAGCTTGCCACTCTGATCTTTCCGCTTGAGTGCGCTGCCTTCCTTGGACTGCCCAGCCAGCTGCCTGATTTGGCTTCTGACCTGCAGTTGGGCTTGCGCCCTCCCGTTTTGGCAACGAGGGATAACTTAATACACAAGAGGGAGCGGATGCAAATCCGCTCCCTCTTCCAGTCTGTGTGGACTCTGGCAGGTCAGTTATCGCGCACGATCACAGCACCGAGAGTGCGCTTGCCCCGGCGCAGCAGAGCAGCCGATCCCCCGTCAATCGGAAGGAGCTGCTGACCGGTGAGAGGCGCCTCGGCATCCGAGACCCGCTCGTTGTTGATGTAGGCGCCGCCCTCTTTCACGGCGCGGCGAGCATCGCCCTTCGACTTGACGATTCCCGATCCCGCAAAAGCGTCGGCAACGGAAAGGCCCGCCGTGATCGCGGAGCTGTCGACCTCGAGGTTCGGCAGCGAAGCAAGAGCCGAGCCCAGCGTCGAGGGGTTGAGCTCGCTTAGGTCGCCGGTGCCGAACAGTGCTGCTGCGGCGGCGAAGGCCTGATCGGATTCTTCCTTGCCGTGCACGAGCGTCGTGACGTCTTCAGCAAGCGTGCGCTGCGCAAGACGCTTGTACGGTTCAGCCTGGAACTGCTCGATGATGTCTTCGATTTCATCCAGCGGACGCAGAGAGAACACCCGGAGGTACCCCGGCGCATCGGCATCTGCCGAATTGAGCCAGAACTGGCTGAAGGCGTACGGCGAGGTGAGCGCGGGATCCAGCCACACGGTGCCGGATTCTGTCTTGCCGAACTTGGTGCCGTCAGCCTTGGTGATCAGACGGGTCGACATTGCGTGCACCGACTTGCGCTCAACACGGCGAATGAGGTCTACACCGCTGGTGAGGTTGCCCCACTGGTCCGAACCGCCGGTCTGCAGCGTCACACCGTAGCGGCGGTGGAGTTCGAGGTAGTCGTTGCCCTGCAGCAACTGGTAGGCGAACTCGGTGAACGAAATTCCGTCTTCCGACTTCAAGCGAGCGGCAACGGCTTCCTTGGCCAGCATGCGGTTGACGGAGAAGTGCTTGCCCACATCGCGCAGGAAGTCCAGCGCCGAAATGTCTTTGGTCCAGTCAAGGTTGTTGACCATGCGGGCCGCGTGCGGACCGTCGAAGTCAAGGAAGCGCTCAATCTGCGAGCGAATCTTCTCGACCCAGCCTTCGACGACTTCGCGGTCGTTCAGAGTCCGTTCCCCCGACATGCGCGGGTCGCCGATCAGACCGGTTGCACCGCCGACCAGCATGAGCGGGTTGTGCCCGGCCATCTGCAGACGGCGCGCAACGAGCACCTGCACCAGGTTGCCCATGTGAATACTGGGCGCGGTCGGGTCAAAGCCAACATAGAACGTCAGCGACCCGCCGTTGAGAGCTGCTCGAAGAGCATCTTCGTCGGTTGTCTGCGCGGCAATTGCGCGAGCCTGGAGGTCGCTGAGGACGTCAGTCACTTTTGGCCTTTCTGTTTCTGCTTTGTGGGAGCTTGGGCTCCACAGGGCATTCTACGTGTACAGAAACGGCCGCGTGCTGAAGGTGCACGCGGCCGCTGTGTCGAGTTTGGTCAGCTCTGGGCGAACTCGCTCAGGCGACGCAGCTCGACTCGCGCGTTTTCCAGCTGGGTCCGCACTGCACTGCGAGCGGTTCCGCCCTTCGCATTGCGCGAATCGACAGAGCCCAGGGTGCTGAGCACTTCGCGCATCTGCGGGGTGAAGTGCTCGGAGATTTCGGCGTAGTCGTCATCGCTGAGATCCCACAGCTCAACACCGCGGTCTTCGGCTTTCTTCACGGCGGCGCCGGAAAGTTCGTGTGCCACGCGGAACGGCACACCTTCGCGGACCAGCCATTCGGCAATGTCGGTTGCCAGCGCAAAACCACGCGGTGCCAGATGCGCCATGCGCTCAGTGTTGAACTCTGCCGTTGCGACCATGCCGGCAAAGGCGGGCAGCAGGAGCGTAAGGGTGTCGACCGCATCGAAGATCGGCTCCTTGTCTTCCTGCAGGTCGCGGTTGTACGCCAGGGGCTGAGCTTTGAGCGTGACCAGCAGGCTGGTCAGGTCGCCGATGAGCCGACCCGCCTTGCCGCGGGTCAGTTCGGCTACATCGGGGTTCTTCTTCTGCGGCATGATCGACGAGCCGGTCGAATAGTTGTCCGACAGCTTGATGAACGAGAACTCGTTGGTGTTCCAGATGATGATCTCTTCGGACAGACGTGAAAGGTCAACTCCGATCATGGCGGTCACCCACGCGAACTCGGCGAAGATGTCACGGCTGGCAGTGCCGTCGATCGAGTTCTCCGTCGAGGTGGGGAAACCGAGTTCTTCTGCCACGGCCTGCGGGTCAAGCCCGAGTGACGAACCAGCCAGAGCACCAGAACCGTAGGCCGACACCGCGGCCCGCTTGTCAAGGTCCTTAAGCCGTTCGACATCGCGCATGAGAGGCCACGCGTGGGCCAGCAGGTGGTGGGCCAGAAGAACCGGCTGAGCGTGCTGCAGGTGCGTACGGCCCGGCATGGGAGCATCCGGGTGGGCTGCCGCCTGAGCAATGAGTGCCTCGACAACAGCGAGCACCTGCTGGGCAATGACGCGTGAAGAATCACGGACGTACATCCGCCCCATCGTGGCGATCTGGTCGTTGCGGCTGCGACCGGCGCGCAGCTTGCCGCCGAGCTCGGTTCCGGCGATCTCGAGCAGACCGCGTTCGAGTGCCGAGTGAACATCCTCATCAGATTCAACGGGAGTGAACTCCCCCGATTCGACCCTGCGGCCGAGTTCGTCGAGAGCCTTGAGCATCCCCTCAAGCTCGGCTTCGTCAAGCAGACCGGCCCGGTGCAGAACGCGAGCGTGAGCACGCGAACCGGCCAGGTCGTACTGGGCCAGACGCCAGTCGAAGTGGGTCGACTTTGAGAGCTTTGCCAAGTCGTCGGCGGGGCCGGAGCCGAACCGTCCGCCCCACAGGCTTACACGTTCTGTCACGTCACAATCCTTTCTGCACACCGTGCGATTTCGCCGCGGCCCGGCCCGTCGAGTCCCTTCAAACCGACCGGGCCGCGGAGAAAGTTCATCATGCCTGCTTCTGCACCCGCTGGTTGCGGTCGCTGGCCACACGGGCCGACAGACCGTAGATGTCGATGAAGCCGCGGGCAGCCGACTGGTCGAAGGTCTGGCCCTCGTCATAGGTGGCCAGACCGAAGTCGTACAGCGAGTTCGGGGACTTACGTCCGGTCACAACCGCACGACCGCCGTGCAGGGTCATGCGGATGTCGCCGTTGACGTGCTTCTGCGTGTCAAGGATGAACGCGTCGAGCGAGCCCTTGAGCTCCGAGAACCACTGGCCGTCGTAGACGAGTTCGGTCCAGCGCTGCTCAACCGAGCGCTTGAAGCGCAGCTGTTCGCGCTCAAGCGTGATGCGCTCGAGTTCACGGTGAGCTTCGATGAGCGTGATCGCACCGGGAGCCTCGTAGATTTCACGGCTCTTGATGCCGACCAGGCGGTCTTCCACGATGTCGATCCGGCCGATGCCGTGCTGACCGGCGCGGTGGTTGAGCTTTTCGATCGCCTGCAGCGGGGTCACTGCCTCACCGTCAATGGCAACCGGAATGCCGTTTTCGAAGGTGATGACAACTTCGTCGGGAGCCGGCGGGAAAGCAGGGTCGTCGGTGTAGTCGTAGACGTCCTTGGTGGGACCGTTCCAGATATCTTCGAGGAAGCCGGTCTCGACCGCACGTCCCCACACGTTCTGGTCGATGGAGAACGGGTTCGACTTCGTTGTGATGATCGGCAGGTCGTTCTTTTCGGCGTATTCAATGGCCGCTTCGCGGGTCAGCGCGAGGTCACGAACCGGGGCAATGCAGTCGAGGTCCGGAGCCAGGGTCGTGATGGCGACTTCGAAGCGCACCTGGTCGTTGCCCTTGCCGGTGCAGCCGTGGGCAACCGTGCCCGCACCGAACTCACGAGCGGCGGCCACGAGGTGCTTAGAGATGAGGGGGCGCGACAGAGCCGAAACATTCGGGTAGGCGTCCATGTACATAGTGTTCGCCTGCAGACCCGGCATGCAGTATTCCTCGGCGAATTCGTCGCGAGCGTCTGTAACATAGGCTTCGACCGCACCGCAGTCGAGGGCGCGCTGGCGAATGGTTTCGAGGTCTTCTCCGCCCTGGCCTACGTCGACGGCCATTGCGACGACTTCCTTGCCGGTGGCTTCCTGAATCCATCCGATGGCGACCGAGGTATCGAGGCCGCCGGAGTATGCGAGAACAATGCGATCAGTCATTGTGTCTCCTTTCCTTCTGGTGTCTGAGTTCTGAGTGTCTGTGGTTAAACGCTGTCTGGTTAAACGCTGTCTGCGGCGAGGTCGAGCAGGAAGCGGGCTACTTCGTCTCCCCCGTCGGGTTTGCGGGCGATGACCATGACGGTGTCATCACCGGCGATCGTGCCCAGCACTGTCGGCAGGGACGATCGGTCGAGCGCGCTGGCCAGATACTGGGCCGCACCGGCCGGAGTGCGCAGCAGGACGAGGTTGCCGGAGGCTTCCGCTGATACAAGCAGCTCTTCGAGGAGCCTCTGGAGCTTCGCGTCGATGAGTTCGCCTCCCACGCCCTGCTCCAGTGAGCGGTCTCCGCCTTCGCCCGGAACTGCGTAGACCGAACCGGCGCTCGTGCGGACCTTGACTGCTCCGAGCTCCACCAGGTCGCGCGACAGCGTGGCCTGAGTGACGAGGATGCCCGCATCGGCGAGCCTGCCAGCCAGCTCCGACTGCGAGCGCACCCGGTGTCTGCGGATGATGTCTGCGATGTGTGAGTGGCGGGCGGTCTTTGTGCTGGGAACGGACGCGTTCTGCTGAGGTGCTGTCATGAGCGTCCCACCAGCCAAGCCAGAAGTGCCTTCTGGGCGTGCAGCCTGTTCTCCGCCTCGTCAAAGACGACAGAGGCGGGACCGTCGATGACCTCAGCATCCACCTCGTGCCCGCGGTATGCAGGCAGGCAGTGCATGAAGATGGGGTTCCGACCGAGGTCCATGAGCTCCTGGGTGACCCGGTAGGGCACGAACGGCGAATCTTCGCCAGAACGGCCGTCGTCTTCCTGTCCCATGGAAATCCAGGTGTCAGTCACAAGGACATCGGCGCTGCGTGCGGCTTCAGCAGGGTCTTCCGTGACAAGCACCGAGCTGCCGGTCGTTTCTCCCAGAGCGCGCGCTTCGTCCACAACGTGGGCGGCGGGCTGAGCAGAGGCGGGAGCGGCAATCGCAACGTCCATACCGGCGTTCGCGCAGGCCAGCAGATAAGAGTGCGCCATGTTGTTCGCACCGTCGCCGAAGTAGGCGAGCTTCAGCCCGGCAAGACCATTGCCTTCGCCCGTACCGCGGTGTTCGCGGATGGTCAGCAGGTCAGCCAGCAGCTGGCACGGATGGTAGTCGTCCGACAGGGAGTTGATGACCGGCACACTCGAGTGAGCGGCCATCTCCTCCAGACCGGCGTGGTCGAAGGTGCGCCACACAATAGCCGACACCATGCGAGAGAACACGCGCGCCGAATCGGCAATCGACTCCTTGTGTCCCATCTGGGACTCACCGGGGTTGATGATGAGCGGATTGCCTCCGAGTGCGGCAATGCCGGTCGCGAAGGACACGCGGGTGCGGGTCGACGTCTTGTCGAACACAACGGCGACCGTCTGCGGCCCTTCCAGCGGACGGAAAGCGTAGGGTTCTGCTTTCATCCGCTGGGCGAGGTCGAGGACTTCACCCAGCTCGCTGGGCGTGAGGTCCGTGTCTTTGAGGAAATGTCGGGTCATGCGCTCTGTCCTCCTTCCTTGAGGATATCGGGCACAGCAGAAAGAAAAGCGCGGATCTCATCGGAGCTGATGATGAGCGGCGGTGCCAGGCGAATGCGGGTGGGAGCTACTGCGTTGACGAGGAAACCGGCCTTGAGTGCTGCCGCGGTGAAGTCCTTAGCCGAAACCGGTGCGATGTCAAAGGACAACAGCAGTCCGGCACCGCGAACATCGTTGACGCCGGGAATCGCTTCGAGGCCGTCGCGCAGAAGCTGGCCGGCCTCACGCACGTGCTCAAGCACGGCGTCGGACTCGATGACGTCAAGGACAGCATTGGCCGCCGCACACGCGATGGGGTTGCCGCCGAAGGTTGTACCGTGCTGGCCGGCCGTAAGGACCTTCGAAGTTTCTTCGCCAAAGGTCACGAGTGCACCGATCGGAAGTCCCCCGCCCAGGCCCTTGGCCAGGGTCATGGCATCGGGCCGCACGCCCTCGCCGATGTCCGGGTGCTGGAAGGCGTACCAGCTGCCGGTCCGGCCGACACCGGTCTGCACTTCGTCGAAGATGAGCAGCGCACCGACTTCGTCTGCGATTTCACGGGCCGCCGTCAGGTAGCCGGCAGGGTGCGGGCGCACACCGGCCTCACCCTGGATGGGCTCGATGATGATGGCCGAGGTGTTCTCGTCTGCCGCATCTTTGAGCGCCTGGACGTCGCCGAAGGGCACGTGCTGGGCGCCGGGAACCAGCGGGGCGAAGGGTTCGCGGTAGTCCTTCTTCGCCGTCAGCGACAGCGCACCCATGGTGCGGCCGTGAAAAGCGCCGTCAACCGCGATGATCCCGGTGCGGCCGGGCTTAGCACGGCGGGCGAGTTTGACTGCAGCTTCGTTCGCTTCGCTGCCGGAGTTGCACAGAAAAACCTTCGAACCTGCCGGAGCCTGTGCCGTGCTGAGTACGCGCTGAGCCAAGCGGATCTGCTGATCCGAGGTGTAGAAGTTTGAGATCTGCCCCAGTTCGGCCGTCTGCTTGCTGACGGCTTCGACGATTGCCGGGTGGGCGTGCCCCAGGCTGTTGACGGCGATTCCGCCGAGAAAGTCGACATAGCGCTTGCCGTCGGAGTCCTCGACAACCGCACCTTTGCCCTTGGCGAGTTTCTTCTGCGGGTCGCCGTACACCGGCAGCAGGCTACCGCGGTATTCATCAAGCCATTCAGTCATTTGTCCCTCCCTTGGCGGGTTTGACGTCTGCAATGAGCGTTCCGATTCCCAAGTCGGTGAAGACCTCTAGAAGAACCGAGTGCGCGGTGCGGCCGTCGACAACGTGCACCTGTTTGACCCCGGCATCCACCGCATCGAGTGCGGCGGTCATCTTCGGGATCATGCCGGAATCCAGCTTCGGCAGCAGTTCGCGCAGTTCAGCCGGTGTGATTTCGCTGATGAGGCTGTCCGTGTCGGGCCAGTCGGCGTACAGGCCGGGAACGTCGGTGAGCATGATGAACTTGTCCGCCTGCATTTCGCGGGCAATCGCCGCTGCCGCGAGGTCCGCGTTGATGTTGAGCGGATTGTCACCGCTCGTGCCGAGTTCCGCAGCGATTGAGCACACCACGGGCACGCGCCCGGAGTCCAGAAGATCGTGCAGCAGCTGCGTATTGACAGAGGTGATGTTGCCGACCCGACCGAGGCTTGTGAGCTCACCATCCACCTCGACAGAGGCCGGCGTGGCCAGCAGGAGGTCGCCGTCCTCACCGGAAAGGCCGACGGCAGCCGAACCGTGTTCGTTGATCCGGGACACGATGCTGCGGTTCACCTGGCCGGAAAGCACCATGCGGATGACGTCGATGGCCTCTTCAGAGGTCACGCGCTGGCCGGCAACGAATTCGCTTTCAATGCCCAAACGGTCGAGCATAGTGCTGATCTGCGGCCCGCCGCCGTGCACGACGATCGGACGGATGCCGGCAAAGCGCAGGAACGAAATATCGTCCGCGAAGGTCTGCTGCAGCTCCGGCGAGATCATGGCGTTGCCGCCGTACTTGATGACGATCGTCGCCCCGGAGAACGTCTTGATCCACGGCAGGGCCTCTGTGAGGATTTCGGCTTTGGCCTGCGCTTTGATCAGCCGCTGGGCGGGTGAGAGTTTGTCGGTCATGATGCTGCTGAGCTGTTCTCGGTCACGTATTCGTGGGTCAGGTCGTTGGTGAAGATCGTTGCTTCGGCCTGGCCGCTGTTGAGGTTGATCTCAATGGTGATCGTGCGACCGAACTTCACCTTTGCGGCATCTTCGTGCGGTGCGGTCGCCCGGCACACCTGAACGCCGTTGAAGCTGACGTCAAGGTTTTCGGGGTCGAACTTCGCATCCGCTGTGCCGACCTGTGCGAGAACGCGACCCCAGTTGGGGTCTTCTCCTGCAAGCGCGGTCTTCACGAGGTTGGAGCGTGAAACGGCGCGGCCGACTTCAACGGCATCGTCTTCGCTCACTGCGCCCGTGACGGTGATTTCAACGTCGTGGGCAGCGCCTTCGGCATCCGCCATGAGCTGGCGGGCAAGGTCGGTGCACACCTCGGTCAGAAGGGCGGTGAATTCGGCTTCGTCCGCTTCTGCGCCAGCACCGGACGACAGCAGTGCGACGGTGTCGTTTGTCGACTGGCAGCCGTCGGAGTCCAGGCGGTCGAAGCTTTTCGCCGTTGCGCTGCGCAGTGCCCGGTCGAGCTGTTCGGGGCTGAGTTTGGCGTCGGTTGTGATGACGACGATCATCGTGGCCAGTGAGGGTGCGAGCATGCCGGCGCCCTTGGCCATGGCACCGATCGTGTAGCCGGTGCCTTCTGCGAGCGCTTCCTTGGAAACAGAGTCGGTAGTGAGGATGGCCTCTGCGGCGTCGGATCCTCCCTCGGCGGAGGCTGATTCGACCAGCCCGGGGACTCCTTCAACCAGACGCGAACGGAATTCCTCTCCCCCGGTTCCGATCAGCCCGGTGGAGCACACGAGAACATCGTCAGCGTCGCAGCCGACAGCGTCAGCGACAGCGTGGGCGGTCAGCTTCGTCGTTTCGAACCCGAAGTCGCCGGTGAAGCAGTTGGCGCAGCCGGAGTTGACGATGGCCGCGCGGACCTGACCGTCGCTCGTGCGCGGCTGGGACCACTTCACGGGGTTCGCTTTGCACTTGTTGGAGGTGTAGACGACGGCGGCGTTCATGCTGGGGCCGTCGTTGATGACGACAGCGAAGTCCTTTTTGCCGGTGGGCTTGATGCCGACGGATGTTCCGGCGGCGCGGAAGCCCGGTACTGCTGTCACGCTCACGGTGTGACTCCTTCGTGTGGCAGGTGTGATGTCTCTTCAAGTCCAAGTGCGATGTGTGCCGACTGCACGGCTTGGCCTGCGGTTCCGCGGACGAGGTTGTCGATTGCCGCGCAGACGGTGACGGTCTGGGTGCGGGCGTCCAGTGTCCACTGCAGGTGGGCTTGGTTCGATCCCACGGTCGCCGATGTATTCGGCCACTGCCCCTGTGGCAGCACGGTGACGAAGGGTTCAGAATCATAGGCCGAGGCGAATGCTGCGCTGATCTTCTCCTGCGTCTGGGCGATGTCGATTCCGGGCGCAAGAGGTGCCGAGACGGTTGCGAGGATCCCGCGGGACATCGGCACGAGGGTCGGGGTGAAGGTAATGCGGGCGGTGCCGGCCAGCGGGTCTTCACCCGATGCCAGAGCCAGGTTCTGTTCGATCTCGGGGATGTGGCGGTGCGTGCCGCCGACCGCGTAGGGTCTGGCGCCTCCGAGGATTTCGGAGGCCAGCAGGTGCGGTTTGAGGGCTTTTCCGGCGCCGGATACTCCGTTGGCCAAAACGGCGGTCAGCCGCGTGCGGTCGATGAGGCCTGCGTGCACGAGCGGCTGCACGCCGAGGGTGACTGCTGTGACATTGCAGCCGGGGACGGCAATGCGCGAAGCTCCTGTCAGCTGTGTCCGCTGCGTGGTGTGGCCTGCTGTGCCCAGGTCTGCCAGCATGAGCTCGGGCAGACCATAAGTCCAGGTACCGGGGTGTTCTGAGCCGTAGTAGCTCTTCCAAGCTTCCGGGTCGATGAGCCGGTGGTCGGCGGCGAGGTCGATGATGAGGGTCTCGGGGCTGAGCTCTTCGAGTTCGGCCGCAATAGCACCTGACTGACCGTGCGGCAGCGCCAGGAAAACGACATCGTGACCGGCGAGGGTGGCCGCCGATGAATCCGCGATCGTCATGTCGGAATAGGCGCGCAGGTGCGGCTGTTCTTCCCCCAGGAGACGACCGACTGTGGAATGCCCGCAGACTGTCGTCACTGTGAAATTCGGGTTGCCGGCCAGCAGGCGGAGGACTTCCCCGCCCGCGTATCCCGTGGCTCCCGATACCGCAACTGTATAAACCATATGCATAAGCATACATGGGCCAGATAAATTATTCATACACGGTCCTGCTGTTGCCGCATTTCAAGGAGGAACATGTACGCAGTCCAGGCAGTCCGACAGGGCGGACCCGAAGTTCTCGAGTACACCGAAGTCGAAACACCCACGCCCGGCCCCGGTGAAGTCCTCGTCGACGTCAAAGCGGCCGGTGTGAACTTCATCGACACCTACCGACGCGGCGGCATGTACCCCATGCCGTTCCCCCACATTGTCGGCGTTGAGGGCTCCGGAGTCGTTGCCGAACTCGGCGAGGGCGTCGAAGGAATGGAAATCGGCCAGCGCGTGGCCTGGACGGACGTCCACGGCTCCTACGCTCAGAAGATCGTCGTCAAAGCCGAAGAACTGCTGCCCCTGCCCGACGGCGTGGACTTCGAAACCGCTGCCGCTGTGCCCCTGCAGGGGCTGACGGCGCAGTACCTGGTGACGGACTCCCACGCAATCAAGCCCGGCCAAACGGCTCTCGTCCACGCTGCCGCCGGCGGTGTCGGCCTGCTTCTGACCCAGTTCATCAAGCACCTGGGCGGTAAGGTCATCGGCACGGTGTCCACGGAGGAAAAGGCTGAGCTTGCCCGTGCGGCCGGGGCTGATCATGTCTTCCTCTACGGCGACGGCGTCGACATCCGCGAAGAGGTCATGGCCTTCACCGACGGCACGGGCGTTGACGTTGCCTACGACGGAGTCGGCAAAGACACCTTCGATGCCTCGCTGGCCTCCATTCGCCCGCGCGGCTCCATGGTGCTCTTCGGTGCGGCGTCCGGCGCTGTTCCGCCGTTCGACATTCAGCGACTGAACTCCAGCGGCGGAATCTTCTTGTCCCGTCCTTCCACGCAGTGGTTCATCTACTCCCCCGAAGAACTCCAGAAGCGCGCAAAGCAGCTCTTCGCCGGACTCGATGAAGGATGGCTGAAGTTCCGCGTCGGACAGACCTTCCCACTCGAGCAGGCACGCCAGGCCCACGAAGCTCTCGAGGGCCGCGCCACCACCGGCAAGGTGGTGCTGACGGTCTGACCCCAGCCGAAAATCACGAGGCGGAGCTCACCAGAATTGGTGAGCTCCGCCTCGTACTTTGTGAGGGGTGGGTCAGTCCATGCGGACGGCCAGCCGACGGAAATCCTCAGCGAGACCGGCGGCAGCGGTCTTCGCGAGTGACTCCGGAGTGTCGAGACCAGCGCGCACGAAACGGCCGGAGTAGGCGTCGAGATCGCCCGAGGCGAGCGCGAGCGCCAAAGCCACAACGTCTTCCGGATCAGTCCAGTCGGAGCTGCCCCGCCAGTCGTGCATCGCCATCGAGCCGGTCATGTCGGATTCGATGACGCCCGGGGCCATTTCGAAGATCCGCAGACCCTTGTCATAGCCGTAGACGTGCACGGAATCAGCCAGGCGGAACAGGGCCGCTTTCGATGCAGAGTAGGCCGCATAGGCGGGTGTGCCCTGGGCACCGGAACCCGAATTGAGATCGATGATCCGGCACGCTTCGCCCGTTGCCTCTGCCGTTTCCAGCAGACGCTTGGCGAAGGCTTGGACCATGAGGAACGGCCCGCGGATGTTCGTATCGAGCGTGCGCATGAGCTGCTCTGCGGGTACATCCCACACGGGGCCTTCCGGGCTTTCGACCACGCCGGCGTTGTTGATGACCGTCGTAATCGGCTCTCCCAGCTGCTGTTCGATATCCGCGGTGCGCTCAGCGAGTGCCTCAACCGATTCGGGTTCTGCTGCTTGGAGCTCCGCACCGATGACGCGGGTGCCGCGAGCCTGTGCAATCTGCTGGGCTGCGGCAGCCGCGCGGGCTTCGTCGGTTGCCGTGAGGATGACGTTCCATCCGGCGGCTGCGAAGCCATCAGCCAAGTGTCGGCCGATGCCCCGCGAACCACCGGTGATGAGGACGGTGCTCATGATTACCCGCTCACGCGTCCTCGCCGGTGCGGGCCACAGCGCCGTACGCCTTTTCGACGGCGGCGGTTGCGGCTTCGCGCAGGGCCGAGGCTTCATCGCTTGTCATGGTGCGGTCGGCAGCGCGGAAGGTCATGCGGAACGCAAGGGACTTCTTGCCTTCGCCCACCTGTTCGCCGCGGTACTCGTCGAACAGTTCGAGCTCTTCGAGGTCGCCGCCGATGGCTTCGCGCATCGTGCTCACGAGGTCGCCGATAGCAATGCTGTCATCCACGATGAGCGCCACGTCCTGCCTAGACACCGGGTAGGTCGACAGAGCGCCCGCCCAGCGGCGCTCCGCCGGAGCGTCAAGCACCGAGTCGAGGACGACTTCGAATGCGACCGTGCGGGCCGGCAGACCCAGGGTTTCGACGACCTTGGGGTGCAGTTCACCGGCGTGGCCGAACAGCGTGCCGTCTGCTAGGCGGAACTCGGCGCAGCGGCCCGGGTGGAACGGTGCGCGGTCAGATGCCGCAGGTGTGACGCTCTGGCCCAGCGCCACGGCGACCCGCTTGACGATTTCAATGGCGTCCATGGCTTCGGCCTTGCGGCCCTTGCCCCACACGCCTTCGAACTCCCAGTTTCCGGATACGATGCCCGCCGCGTGCAGAGGCTGGTGCGGAACGGCATCGAAGATCGCTGCGCGTTCTTCTTCCGTGGGGTGGTAGCCGGGTGCGAAGGTTTCGCTGGCCGGCAGCTGTGCGGTTTCAGGCTGGGTGACCAGACCGATTTCGAACAGTGCCGTGTCCTTGAAGCCGCGTCCCTGGTTGCGCAGCTGCGCATCGACGAGTGTCGGCAGCAGCTCGGTGCGCAGCAGCGGCTGGTCGTCGCTGAGCGGGTTGGCCAGGCGCAGGTTGTTCCGTCGCGGATCGTCTTCCGGGATCCGGAAGGCGTCGTGACGAGCCTCCGATGTAAAGGGGTAGGTCAGCACTTCCGTCAGACCGAGATCCGCCAGCAGGTTCGACACTGTGCGGCGCGATGCCTGGCGGCGTGTGAGCCCCTCACCGCCGGGTGCCTGCGGGACGATCGACGGGATCTGGTCGTAGCCGTTGACACGCGCGATTTCCTCGATGAGGTCTTCCGCGTCGGTCAGATCCGGGCGCCAGGACGGCACCGTCACACGGTAGTCGTCACCGGTGTCTTCGACTTCGCAGCCGATGGCGCGCAGGGCGCCGGTCATCTGGTCGTCCGTGTAGTCGACGCCCACGACTTCTGCCGGGCGGGTCTTCGGCAGGATCACCTCACGAGGTGCCGGAAGGCTGCCCGCGATTGTTGCGGTTGCGTCTGCCTCGCCTCCTGCCAGCTGGGTGAGCAGCAGGGCGGTGCGGGCAACTGCGGCAGGGCCCAGGGCTGGGTCGACGCCGCGTTCGAAGCGCTTGGCAGCTTCGCTCGGCAGACGGTGCCTGCGGGCTGTGCGGGCAATCGACACGGGGTCCCAGTGGGCGCCTTCGATGAGGACGTCGACGGTCGAGTCGCTGACTTCGGAGTCAGCTCCGCCCATGACGCCTGCCAGACCGAGCAGCTGCTCAGTGCCGTCTGCGCTCACACCGGTGACGAGCACATCTTCGGGGTGAATGCTCCGTTCGGCGTCGTCGAGAGTGGTGAGCTTGTCGCCCTTTCGGCCGCGGCGCACAACGATCTTGTCACCCACGTGAGCGAGGTCGTAGGCGTGCAGCGGCTGCCCGAGTTCGAGCATGACGTAGTTGGTGATGTCCACGACGAGCGAAATGGGGCGCATGCCGGCTTCCAGCAGTCGCTTCGACATCCAGAACGGCGTCTGTGCGGTCGGGTCGATGCCGCGAACGCGCAGCGCGGTGAAGCGGGTGCAGCCGTCGTTGCCGTGGATGGGAGCGTCGTCGGTCAGTTCGACCGGGTGCCCCTCACCGGCAACCACAGGGGCGACTGCGTCGGCGGGGTCTGCGTAGTTCTGCTCTTTCAGGAGAGCGTATTCACGGCCGATGCCGCGCATCGACATCTGGTATCCGCGGTCGGGCGTGATGTTGACGTCGAGGACTTCGTGGTTCAGGCCCAGCAGTTCCGTGGCGTCCTGGCCCGGGGTGAGATCGGCAAAGCCCCAGTCGGTGAGCACGATGATGCCATCGTGGTCTTCGCCCAGTCCCAGTTCCCGGGCCGAGCAGATCATGCCGTCGGAGATGTGGCCGTAGGTTTTGCGTGCCGCAATAGCAAAGTCACCGGGCAGAACAGCACCGGGAAGCGCTGCGACGACGTAGTCGCCAACACCGAAGTTGTGCGCTCCGCACACAATGCCCTGCGGTTCATCGGCACCGACGTCAACGGTGCACCAGTTGATGGTCTTGCCGTTGGAGTGCTTTTCCGGTTCGCAGGTCAGGACTTTGCCTACGACAAGCGGACCTGTGACGGCCGGGCCGATGTAGTCTTCTTCTTCCAGGCCGATGCCGGCGAGTTCGGCAGCGAGTTCGTGAGCGTCGAGGTTCTGCGGCAGGTCGACGTACTCGGCCAGCCATTCCAAGGGTACGAGCATCAGTTCATCACTCCGAAAGCCTTCGAGAAGCGGATATCGCCTTCCACCATGTCGTGCATGTCGTTGATTCCCTCGCCCAGCATGAGCGTGCGTTCGATTCCCATGCCGAAGGCGAAGCCCTGGTAGACGTCCGGGTCGATGCCGGATGCGCGCAGGACGTTGGGGTGGACCATGCCGCAGCCGCCCCATTCGATCCAACCGGGGCCGCCCTTCTTCTGTGGGAACCAGAAGTCGATTTCGGCACTCGGCTCAGTGAACGGGAAGAAGCTGGGACGCAGGCGCGTGTACGCTTCCGGACCGAACATGGCCCGGGCGAAAGCATCGAGCGTGCCCTTGAGGTGAGCCATTGTGAGGCCCTTGTCGATTGCGATGCCCTCGACCTGGTGGAACACCGGAGTGTGGGTCGCATCGAGTTCATCAGTGCGGAAGGTCTTGCCGGGGCAGACCACGTAAAGAGGCACACCGCGGTTCAGCAGCGAACGCGACTGGACCGGCGAGGTGTGGGTGCGCATGACCAGGTGGGCCGATGCGGGTTCGACGAAGAACGTGTCCTGCATCTGGCGAGCCGGGTGGTCAGGGCCAAAGTTGAGCGAATCGAAGTTGAGCCATTCGTGTTCAATTTCGGGGCCTTCTGCAACTTCCCAGCCGTGGCCGACGAAGTGATCGGCGATCTTCTCCTGCAGCAGCTGCAGGGGGTGGCGCGCACCGGCCGGACGGCGGGTGGAAGGGCCGGTGACGTCAATGGCCTCGGCTACCAGTACGCGTGCGTCACGCTCGGCTTCAAGTTCTTCCTGGCGGGCCTTAAAAGCCTGGTCAATCCGTCCGCGCGATGAGCCGACGAGCTTTCCGGCTTGGGCCTTCTGGGACTTGTCGAGTTTTCCGATTTCGCGGTTGGCGAGGGCCAGCGGGGCTTTATCACCCATGTGCGCAATGCGAACTGTCTTGAGTTCGTCGAGGTCGCCGGCGGCGGCAAAGGCCGCGAGAGCGTCCTCCATTGCAGCGGTGACGGCAGCCTCATCAAGCGGGTCGATGACGGACATCTGCCTTCTTTCTCAGATGGTTGGACAACGTTCTGCAGTCTAGCGAACCGTCAGATCATCCGGACGTGCTTGGCGGATTCGTAGACGGCAATCGCGGCGGCGGTGGCCAGATTGAGGCTTTCAGCTTTTCCGTAGATGGGGATGGCCACGGCCGCGTCAGCCTGGGCGCGGTCGGCTTCGGGCAGTCCCCACGCTTCGTTGCCGAACACCCACGCGGTCGGGCGGGCCAGGTCGAGGCCGGTGTCCCACGGAACGTGGAGGTCGTGGGCCGGCGGGTGACCGTCTGCGGCGAGGATCTGCAGTCCGCGGGCGCGCGCCAGTTCGGTGACTTCCGGCAGTCCTACGCCGGTGACGACGGGCACGTGGAAGATCGATCCGGCTGTTGAGCGGACGGCCTTCGGGTTGTACACGTCCACACTCGAGGAGGTGATGATAACGCCATCGGCACCGGCGGCATCGGCTGCGCGCAGGACGGTTCCCGCGTTGCCCGGATCGCGCACCTGGCTGAGCACGACGATGAGCTTGGCCTCTTTGGTCACAACCGTAGTCAGGTCGACGTCGAGCTGTTCGACGACGGCGATCATGCCCTGGCTGTTGACGGTGTCGGTGACCGATGCGAGGGCTTCAGGAGCGGTCTGCTTGATCTTGATGCCGGCATCCCGAGCGGCCTCGAGAATGTCGGGATTGCGCTCGGCCGCTTCTACGGTCGACCATACGTCGAGCACCGCACCGGCCCCCCGAGGAGCCACTTCCCCGGGTTCCACGTGCAGCGTCACAGCTTTGGGTCGGTTCTCGGCCTGGTGGCGCAGGGCTTCGCGGATGCCCTGGGGGCCTTCCACGAGGAACCTGCCGGACTTATTGCGGCCCTGTTTGCGGTCGAGCTTCGCGGCTTCGCGCAGTCGGCGGGATTTCGGGGACGTCACTTCCGGGCCATACAGGCCGGGGTGGATGTCGCGTTCCATAACCTCACTCAGTTCTTGTTTTGGGGGTGCGCAGCCGGAGCTGTCGGAAAACGAAAACGCGGGGGCCAACAGCCCCCGCGTTTTCACAGCTGCACTCAGGCAGCCGGCGTCTTCGGCGCGTTCACGTCAGCCGGAAGTGCGTTCTTGGCGACTTCCACGAGCTTGGTGAACACAGCTGCGTCGTTGACGGCCAGTTCGGCCAGCATACGACGGTCAACCTCGACACCGGCAGCCTTGAGGCCCTGGATGAAGCGGTTGTAGGTCATGCCGTTGGCGCGGGCACCAGCGTTGATGCGCTGGATCCAGAGGCGACGGAAGTCGCCCTTGCGTTTGCGGCGGTCGCGGTAGTTGTATACCAGCGAGTGGATGACCTGTTCTTTGGCCTTGCGGTACAGGCGCGAACGCTGTCCGCGGTAGCCGCTCGCCCGGTCGAGGATGACCCGGCGCTTCTTGTGGGCATTGACAGCCCTCTTGACACGTGCCACGTGTACTCCTTCAGATGAATGTCACAGCGGTAAGGCTGTGGTGCGCTTTGGTCAGGCCTTGCCCAGCAGCTTGCGGGCCTTGGCGGCGTCGCCGCCGGTCATGACTTTGTCGGTTCCGCTGATGCGGCGCTTGCGGCGCGAGCTCTTGACTTCGGCGAGGTGGCGGTTGCCGACACCTTCGCGCATGAGCTTGCCGCTGCCGGTGACGCGGATGCGCTTCTTAGTACCGCTGTGGGTCTTCTGCTTCGGCATTGTGCCGTTCTCCTTCAGTCGGCCCTCGGGAACCTGTCCCGAGGGTGGTGGCTCAGGGGCGCTGAGCGCTCCTGAGCCGATGTCAGTTCTGCTTGCGCTGCTCGGCCTTAGCCTGAGCTGCGCGGTCGCGACGCGACTTCACTTCGGTGTACGTGCCCTTAGCACCCGCGGTCTCCCGGCGCGATTCCGCGCGGGCGTCTGACTTCGAACGCGTCGGTGCGAGCACCATGACCATGTTTCGTCCGTCAAGCCGGGGCGAGGATTCAACGGTGCCGTATTCGACAACCTCCTCGGCCAGCTTCTCGAGCAGTCGCATACCCAGTTCAGGGCGGGACTGTTCGCGTCCGCGGAACATGATCATGACCTTGACCTTGTCGCCGCCGTTGAGGAAGCGAACGACGTGGCCTTTCTTGGTTTCGTAGTCGTGGTCGTCGATCTTGAGTCGGAACCGGATTTCCTTCAGGGCAGTGTTGGCCTGATTCTTCCGTGCTTCGCGTGCCTTCTGGGCAGTTTCGTACTTGAACTTGCCGTAGTCCATGAGTTTGACCACCGGAGGCTTCGCCTTGGGCGCAACCTCGACGAGGTCAAGATCGGCTTCGCGTGCCAGGTCGAGTGCCTTGCGAATGGCGACGATCCCAACCTGTTCTCCGTTGGGTCCGACCAGACGGACCTCAGGTACTCGAATCCGATCGTTGATGCGCGGCTCGCTGATGTGCATGCTCCTTAACTCAGATGGTGATCACGGTGTTCGCGGGGAACAGAAAAAGCTCCCTTTGAACACGCAAAGGGAGCTTGAAACGCTGCCGGTGAAACAATGTTCACCTCAGTGCCCAACAGCGGAACACCGAGCTTTGCAGCCCGTCATTTCCAGCTGTTATCGCTGACCCGATTGCCTGTGGCAATCCAGGTGGGAGTCAATCTCCACTTTGCACGCCCTCCAGCTTACACGATGCACAGGGATTTTTCACACTCGAGTGTGGGAAGCTTGGAGGCATGACTGAAAACCGCCACTCTTTTACCGATGACCACACTGCTGAAGACCACGCGCGCGCAGAGCAGCAGGCACTGCGCGACATCGCCGAAGTTCCGGCAGTCGAGGTCATTTCATCCGCGGCCATTCACCTCATGAGCGCCGCCGCCGTGAAGTGCGGTCTGGCCGAAGACACCGAAGAGTCCCTGGGCAAAGACCTGCAGGACCTCGATGAGGCGCGCAAACTCATCAACGCACTGGCAGGCCTGGTCACCTCGTCCGCAGTAGACCTGGGAGACCAGCACGCCCGCCCCCTGCGCGACGGCCTGCGCAGCCTGCAGCTGGCCTTCCGCGAAGCATCCCCCTTCCCCGACGCACCCGGATCGGGACCCGGCGAAAAGTACACCGGCCCCGTCTCCTGACCCTCCCTCCCGGCGAGGTGACGCAGGGCGCCGGCGGCGCCTCGGGAGCTTCCAAACAGCACTCCGGCAACTTAGGTTTACCTTTCTTGAATGATTCCAGAAAAGACCTACGGTTGAAGCATGACCACGAGTGCTGCTGACACGATCAAAGCCGCCGGACTGCGCGTCACCGCGCCCCGCCTGGCGGTCTACGACGTGTTGGAGCACGATCACACCCACCTCGACGCCGACCAGGTTTTCCGCGCCGTGCGCGAAAAGCTCGGCACGGTGTCAATGCAGACGGTGTACGACGTGCTCGGCGCGTTCGCGCGCACACAGCTTGTCAGGGTCATCGATCCGGCTGGCTTCGCGTCAGCCAGATACGAAATCAACCGCAACGACAATCACCACCACATCGTGTGCCGAACCTGCGGTGACATCCGCGATGTCGCCTGCGGACCCGGCAGCGCTCCGTGCCTGGACCCGGCTGAAGACTTCGGCTTCACAATCGACGAAGCAGAAGTCGTCTACTGGGGGCAGTGCCCCCAGTGCGGGCTCAGGACCACTCTGTAACTCCAAAACCCAGGAGGACTCATGGCCACCAATCGCACAACCGACAACTTCGGCATCCCGGTCGGCAGCGACGTTCACTCGCTGACCCTCGGCGCCGACGGCCCTACGCTTCTGCAGGATTACTACCTGGTTGAGAAGCTCGCACAGTTCGACCGCGAACGCGTCCCCGAGCGCGTCGTCCACGCTAAGGGCGGCGGCGCATTCGGCACGTTCACCGTCACCGGCGACGTTTCCAAGTACACCAAGGCCAAGGTCTTCCAGCCCGGCGCCGCAACCGAAATGCTCGCCCGCTTCTCGACCGTTGCCGGCGAACAGGGCTCGCCCGACACCTGGCGTGACCCCCGCGGCTTCGCACTGAAGTTCTACACCGAAGAAGGCAACCTCGACATCGTGGGCAACAACACCCCGATCTTCTTCATCCGCGACGCCATCCAGTTCCCCGACTTCATCCACTCGCAGAAGCGCAACTCGCAGTCCGGTCTGCGCGACCACAACATGCAGTGGGACTTCTGGGTCAACGAGCCCGCATCGGCCCACCAGGTCACCTACCTCATGGGTGACCGCGGCATCCCGCGCTCGTGGCGCGAAATGAACGGCTACGCATCCCACACCTTCCAGTGGATCAACGAAGCCGGCGAACGCTTCTGGGTCAAGTACCACTTCCACTCGGACCAGAAGCAGGAGTTCATCGACAAGTACGGTCACGAAGGCTTCTCGGCTGACGACGCCGACGAAATGGCCGGCATCGACGCTGACTTCCACCGCCGCGACCTGTTCGACGCCATCAAGGAAGGCAACTTCCCGTCCTGGACCCTGTCTGTTCAGGTCATCCCCTACGAAGAGGGCTTCACCTACGGCACCAACATCTTCGACGTCACCAAGACGGTGTCCCACAAGGACTACCCGCTGATCGAGGTCGGCAAGATGGAGCTCAACCGCAACCCCGAAGACTTCTTCGCACAGATCGAGCAGGCTGCATTCAACCCGGCTTCGCTCGTTCCGGGCACCGGCCTGTCGCCTGACAAGATGCTCATGGGGCGTCTGTTCTCCTACCCGGACACCCACCGCCACCGCATCGGGCCGAACTACGCCCAGCTGCCGGTGAACCGTCCGAAGTCGCCCAAGCACAACTACAGCCGCGACGGCCAGATGCGCTACGAGCTGTACCCGGCAGACCAGCCCGAGTACGCACCGAACTCGTACGACGGCCCGCGCGCTGACGAATCGGTTGCAACCGACGTCAACCTCGTTGACGTTCCGCAGTCGGACGTTGTTCGCGCCGCTCAGACGCTGCGCGAAAACGACGGCGACTTCAACCAGGCCGGCGACCTCGTGCGCAACGTTCTCGACGACGCTGCTCGCGACCGCCTGGTCCACAACATCTCCGGTCACGTCATGGGCGTGTGGGACAAGGAACTGCTGCCCAAGGTCTTCCAGTACTGGAAGAACGTCGACGCAGAACTCGGTGCCCGCATCGAAACCGTTGTCACCGAAGCCAAGAAGAAGCAGGAACAGGCCTGATCTTCTTCAGCTGCGTGGGCTGAGCAGGCTCAGCGCGGCGTGAGCTGAACAGGCTCGGCGCGGCGTGAGCTGCTCTAGCTGAACACGAGCGCCCCCGGCAGGATTCCTGCCGGGGCGTTCGTGTTTTTGCACGTTCAGACGGCGCGAAAACACCCGTTAGCCGGAATCTGCGCCTTAGCCGCACACAAACACCGCTTAGCCGGAATCTGCGGCTTAGCCGCACACAAACACCGCTTAGCCGGAATCCGCGGCTTAGCCGCCCACAGACACCGCTTAGCCGGAATCCGCGCCTTAGCCGCAACTGCTAACGGGAGTTTTTCTTGCTAAAGCGTGGGCGCAGGTGCAGGGCTCTGCCGCAAGCCGCAGAACAAGGTAGACGCTCGAAGCCAGCCCGGGCGGCACCTCGTGTGCCATGCCAAAGGACTGCCCGCAACCTGCAGCGCGAAAACACCCGTTAGCCGGAATCTGCGCCTTAGCCGCACACAAACACCGCTTAGCCGGAATCTGCGGCTTAGCCGCCCACAGACACCGCTTAGCCGGAATCCGCGCCTTAGCAACAACTGCTAACGGGAGTTTTTGTTGCTAAAGCGTGGGTGGGCCTCACATGACGACGCAGGTAATGCCCGCGGACCCAGCGCAGCGTAATGCTCAGCGGACCGTGATGGTCAGGGAGTCGACGCGGTCGACGATGACGGAGTGCTCGGCCAGACGGGCTTGGAAAGCACTGAAGTCAGGTTCGCCTTCGAGGGTGAGAACAATAGCCAGTTCGGGCCCGCCCGTCACGATCCTTTTGCTGCCAGGACCTGCGCCAACGGAAGCAATCCACGAAAACTGCGCCGCGGTGTCCCCGATTGCCTGCGCGACTTCTCTGTCGGCCCACGAAGGCGTCCAATCGTGTCCCTGCACAAAAGCCCACAGGGCCGGCCTGCGCAGGAGAAACGCGTGATCACTGCCCGGATCGACGATGACCAGCTGCGAGCCTTCATCAACAGCACCCAAGCCCAGCCGCTCAGCTTCGATCGGCACAGGCCTTGCCTGAGTCCCCCACTGAGTCAGAAGGGGAATCGCAGTGAAGCAGGGCGTGGCCTCGCGGCCGTCTTCCGATGAGAGGCGCACCATAGCCATGTCCGAGCTGTTGTCGACCATGAGCCCGTGTTCGCCCACAGATTTGCTGAGAGCCTCGGGAAGAATCGGCGCATAAACACGCGAGTTCTTCAGCGCCTCGACTACCCCGATGTGGGCGGCAGGGTCAAAAGGATTGGCCGTGGCGGCTTCAAGCGCCGCCGTCACCCGCGGGTCAGCTTCACCGGTATCGCCAGAGAAGGGGTTGGGTTTGAGCTCGCGGCCCTTCCACGCGGTTCCCGCGGAGTCAGTCTGATTTCCTGCCCCGGCAGAGTCGGCCTGGCTGCCCTCTCCCCCAGAGCCAACCTGACCGTCAGGCGACGCAGAACCGTCTGGGCTCGCAGCGCTGCCGAACATGCCCTTGAGGTGTTCGGGCAGCTGGGGCTGGTCGGGCGTGCCGTTTGTCATGGGCGGCCAGCGACCTCGAGTGCTTCACTCATGGTGAATCGGCCGGCGTAGAGAGCCTTGCCGATGATGGCGGAGTCAACACCAGCGGGTACGAGCTTGCGCAGAGCAGCGAGGTCATCAAGCGACGAGATCCCACCGGAAGCGGTGACCGGTGTGCCGGTGGTGCTTGCAATCTTCTGCAGAAGCTCCGTGTTGGGACCGCTGAGAGTACCGTCGGTGTTGATGTCGGTGACAACGTAGCGCGAGCATCCGGCGGCCTGGAGCTCGTCGATGACATCCCACAGGCTGCGGCCTTCCTTCGTCCAGCCCCGGCCGGCAAGCATTTCGCCGCGAACGTCAAGCCCGACTGCAACGGCGTCACCGTGTTGACGGATGATGTCGGCCGTCCATTCGGGGTTTTCGATAGCTGCCGTACCGATGTTGACGCGAGCTGCACCGATTTCGAGGGCGGCTTCGAGTGCCGCAGTATCGCGAATACCACCGGAGAGTTCGACCTTGAGGTCGACAGAGGCGATGAGATCCTTGATGATGGCCCGGTTGTCACCGCGGCCGAAAGCAGCGTCAAGGTCGACGAGGTGGAGCCATTCCGCTCCGGCTTCTTGGAACTTCAGCGCGTTTTCCAGCGGCTGACCGTAATCGGTTTCGGTTCCGGCTTCACCTTGGTGTAGGCGAACGGCTTTGCCGTCGACGATGTCGACTGCGGGAAAGAGCACAAGGCGGTCTGCTTCAGTCACTGGTTCTCCTATATGTGGGAAGCGTCGAGGCTGTCAATCCAATTGGCAAGGAGCTTCAGACCTGCCCGACCGGACTTTTCTGGGTGGAACTGCACCGCGCTGAGCGGCCCGTCCTCAACAGCGGCTATGAACTTTTCACCGTGTTCGGCATACGTCGCCTCCCCTGTGCTGGGTGCTGTGTGCGCCGCATAGGAGTGGACGAAGTAGAAGTGCTCGTCGGTGATTCCATTGAACAGCAGCGAACCTGCTGGCGGCTGCACCGTGGTCCACCCCATGTGGGGAACAACGGGGGCTGAAAGCTTGGTGACGGAGCCGTTCCACAGGCCAAGGCCTTCTGCGGTCACTCCGTGTTCGGTACCCTGCTCGAACATGATCTGCAGGCCCACGCAGATGCCCAATACCGGCATTCCGCGTTCGATCCTGTCGGCAATGATGGCCGGAGCTCCGACTGCGCGCAGTTCGTCCATAACCGACGCAAAAGCGCCAACGCCCGGGACGACGAGGCCGTCTGCCGCCAGCAGGTACTGCGGCTGTGCGGTCAGATGGACCTGCGCGCCGGCGGCTTCAAGCGCCCGAACTGCGGAGCGCACATTGCCCGATCCGGCGTCGAGAACCGCAACGGTGGTCATTTTCTGCGCCCCAGCAGCTTGTTGATGCGGAACAGGCTCACGCCGAAGACACCGGCCGCCAGCGCGGTGGCGATCCACATGTACCAAGGGCCGCTGAGAGCAACAACAGCGCCGATGACCAGTGCGACGAATGCAACTGCGGCGACGATCATCCAGACGATTGCGGTGCGCGCAATTGCGGCACGAGCGCCCGTCATAGTCAGTGCGCTTGCCTGCATCTTGCTGATATCAGCCGTGTGCTGCGCGCCTTCGATGTCAGCGGGATCTGCCTGCCCCAGAAGCAGACGCTCGACGTCTTCGGGGAGGTTCTGCAGGGCCAGACCCGCCGGAACTTCTGACTGGCGCTTGCCCCCGCGGTAGTGGCCGGAGGCGATGGCGTCGTCTTCACGGACGAGCAGAAGAACTTCGTAGCGGCCAGCCATCTTCGACAGCTTCTGGGTGACTTCGGTGGCGTGTTCGCGGCTGGCGTCGTCAAGAACAATGGCCGAAAAGCCGCCGACGGGCACGACAGAACCGCGAATATCGCTCAACACGCAAGCGGCTGCAAGCTGTTTGGGGTCGCCGAAGGGTGTGACTACGAGTGCTGTGTTCACAGGGCCCCCTTGGTGGAGGGAATAGCTCCACCAGTGCGCGGGTCGGCTTCAAGCGCCATGCGCAGAGCGCGAGCAAAGGCCTTGAATTCAGCTTCTGCAATGTGGTGGGGGTCCCGACCGGCAACAAGTGTGAGGTGGACGGTCAGGCCCGCGTTGATGGAAAGAGATTCAAGAGCGTGGCTGACCATGGAGCCCGTGAAGTGTCCGCCGATCATGGCGTACTGGAAGCCTTCGGGTTCGCCGGTGTGAACGAAGTACGGGCGGCCGCTGATGTCGACGACAGCCTGCGCGAGTGCTTCATCCAAAGGAACTGCCGCATCGCCGTAGCGGCGGATGCCCGCTTTGTCTCCGACAGCGTCTTTCAGTGCCCAGCCGATGGTGATGGCGGTGTCTTCGACCGTGTGGTGAACATCGATTTCGATGTCGCCTTCGGCTTTGACCGTCAGATCGCACAGGGAGTGGCGAGCCAGCGCGTCAAGCATGTGGTCGTAGAAAGGGACTCCGGTTGAGATGTCGGATTTCCCTGTTCCGTCGAGATCAATTGTGACGTCGACCTTGGATTCACTGGTGTGACGTGACGCCGTCCCGATCCTCTGGGCCATCAATCCTCGTTTCCATTCGGCTGCTGCTGACCGCGCGGCGCGGTCAGGCCAATCCTATCGGGAGGGAACGAGGATGCGCTGGCCAGGGTGAACCGTGGAAGAGTCCAGACCGTTCATGTCGACGATGGCGGTCAGAACGTCACGAACGTCTTCCCCACCAGCGGAGTCACGGGCGATTTCCCACAGTGACTGGCCTTCTTCGACGATGACCATCTGGGTGTCTTCCGCATAGAGCGGTTCCGCATTCGAGGCCGAAGCCTCTGACCGGATGAAGAGGACGGCGCACAGAGCTACCGCAGCGATGACAGCGAGAGCCGCCATGCGCCGCACCCAAAAGATCCGGCCTTCCCTTACCGAACGGTGCGGTGCGCGAGCGAGCGTGTGCATTCTTCCTCCTAACACAGCCAGAGCCTTCGGCCCCGACAATGCGATGTGGCGTACGGCCGCTTGCCCCACGGCCATTCGCATTATTCGAACTGATGTTCTAAGACACACATTAGAACACAATCCAATGTTTGTCGAACATCTATGTGAAAATGGATTCGAACACTGCATCCGATTTCCACTGTTCAGAGCTTCCCACGAGGCACTGACATAACCGGCTCCAAGCTTCTGACCTGCAGTAATGTCAGGGGTTCGGGGCGAGAGGACTGAGTCATGACACAGTCGCGTCGCACTCGCGGCCGCCCACGTGACACCGAAGTGGCCAAGGAGGTCAGCTCGTTCCGCAAGCGCCGTGACAGCGAGTCTCCCCTGCCGGTCGCTTCAGCTGCCGCGGACGACCGTTCGCTGTCGGCCCGCCAGCGTCAGGTGCTCGAGACGATCGAGGCGTCCGTGCACAGCAACGGATATCCCCCGAGCATGCGTGAGATCGGCAAGGCCGTCGGCCTTGCTTCCCTTTCGTCTGTTGCGCACCAGCTCAACCAGCTCGAAAAGCTCGGCTATCTGCGCCGCGACCCCAAACGTCCGCGCGCAATCGAGGTAGTCAATCCGGCTGAGGTCGTTGAAACGCCGGCAGCGGACACATCGGCGAACGCCGCCGCCATTCCCGTGGTCGGTCGCATTGCCGCCGGCGGCCCCATCACGGCCGAACAGAATGTGGACGACGTTTTCGTCCTGCCTCGCCAGGTTGTCGGCGCCGGTGACAACCTGTTCCTGCTCAACGTGGTCGGCGATTCGATGATCGATGCGGCCATCTGCCACGGCGACTGGGTGGTTGTGCGCAGTCAGCCGACCGCCGAGAACGGCGAAATCGTCGCAGCCCTACTGGACGACGAAGCAACGGTCAAAACGCTCAAGCGCAAGGACGGCAAGCAGTGGCTGCTGCCGCAGAACCCGGACTACGAACCCATTGACGGCACCTTTGCCACCATCATGGGCGTCGTAACGGCCGTCATCCGCCGCGTCTAGTCTTCCGGTTTGAGTCTTTCGAGAGCCCCGCGGACCACCGCGGGGCTTTCTGTCGTCCACATGGGCGGCAAGGTCGCCATGAGGAAGTTCGCGTAGCGGGCCGTGCGCAGTCGCGAATCGAGCACCGCAACAACTCCGCGGTCGGAAGTTGAGCGAATAAGCCTCCCGGCCCCCTGCGCCAACTTGAGGGCAGCGTGAGTTGCGGAGACGGCCATGAAGCCGTTGGCACCTCGGCGGGCGGCGGCTTCCGTCCGCGCAGTGGCCAGCGGATCGTCAGGACGGGGAAAGGGAATCCTGTCGATCAGTACAAGGCGGCAGGCGTCCCCGGGCACGTCCACTCCCTGCCACAGGGAGATGGTGCCGAACAGGCTCGACTCAGCATCGGAGCTGAAGGACCGTACGAGGCTGCCCAGGCCGTCTTCGCCCTGCAGCAGGATCGGCAGATCAGTGTTCTCACGCATGTATTCCGCGGCTTGTTCGGCTGCGGCCTTCGATGAGAACAGCCCGAGCGCTCCCCCGCGGGAGGCTTCGATGAGTTCCCGCAGCTCTTCAAGCTGTTCGACGTTGAGGCCCCCGCGGCCGGGCTTGGGCAGATGGCCGGCAACGTAGAGGATGCCCTGTTTGGGGTAGTCGAAGGGTGAGCCCACGTCGAGACTGTCGTAGCGCGGACTGTCGGGGCCCTCCAGACCAAGAGAGGCGGCGACCGGTTCAAAACGACCGCCAAGAGCCAGGGTTGCTGAGGTTGCGACGACGGTCGCCTCTTCGAACAGGCCGCGGCGCATGGTGCCGGCAACCGACAGCGGGGCGATGACGAGGCTGACGGTTTCCGTGCCGCGGAAAGCATTCCGGCTGACCCAGACGACGTCGTTGGCGCTGCCGTCGGTCATGCGCTCCGCGAGGTCGAAAACCTCCTGAATGCGAGCGCGCGCCACTGTCAGGCCGGAGTCTGCCTCTTTGCCGCGTTCTGCGTCACCGCATGCGCTCAGCAGCGTGCGAGCGCTGTCGCGCAGAGCGACGACCGCGTCCTGCAGAGGTTCCGGCCACATCCGCAGCAGACCGGCTTCGGCCTGGTCGAGCGCATCCGAAAACGAGGTGCGCGCGGTATCGAAGTCACTCAGCGCTGCCGGTGTTGCGCCGGTGTGTTTTCTGGCTGCCGAGTGCGCGGCTGAGAGCATCGCGTCCGTCAGGCTGCCGGTCAGAGCAGATGTCACGCGGTCGCGCAGTTCGTGGGCTTCGTCGATGATGACTGCCGAGTGCGACGGCAGCACCGAGTTTTCGCCGAAGGCGTCGATCGCCAGCAGGGCGTGGTTGGTGACGACGACGTCCGCACCCGAGGCCTTTGTCCGGGCCAGTTCCGCCCAGCACTCTTCGACCATGGGGCATTTCTGGCCCAGGCAGTCATAGGCGTTGACGGACACGTGCGACCATGTGCGGTCGGAGACTCCCGGCACCAGATCATCGCGGTCGCCCGTGTCGGTGGACTGTTCCCATGATCGAATGCGGGCGATCTCGGATTCCAGGGCGCTCATGGATCCGCCCCGGTGTGCCGCATCGTCGGCTCCCATGTCGAACAGGAGCCCCGCCTCGTCATCCGGGTATCCCCCGGCGAGTTTGTGTTTGCACAGGTAGTTCCGCCGCCCCTTGAGAACGGCCGCGCTCGGCCGGCGGCCTAAGTCTTCGCGCAGGGCTTTGGCCAAGCGCGGGATGTCGCGGTCGACGATCTGCGCCTGCAGCGCCAGCGTTGCGGTGGAGACGATGACGCGCTCACCGGAGCCGACGGCGTAGCGCACCGCGGGCACGAGGTAGCCCAGCGACTTACCCGTTCCGGTTCCTGCCTGCACCAGCAGGTGCGTTTCGCTTTCCAAAGCCGAGTTCACGGCTTCGGCCATCTGCTGCTGACCCTCGCGGGGGCTGCCGTTGAGTGCGGCGACGGCCTTCTCCAGCAGTCCCGCGACGTCCTTCACTCGCGGGCCCCCGCCGGATCATCACCCAAGTCAGGTGAGACACGGTCAGGCGAGGTGGTCTCGGCATCGGGGGTCGGCACCTCGTACGAGGTGGACTCAGGTGAGTCGGGCACCTGCACCGGGGTGCTGTCCTCGGCTGGTCTGGCACCGGCATACATGTCGGGCCGGCGGAAGGGTTCGAGCTGGGCGGCGAGGTCGCCGTTGACGAAAGCGTGGACGACGGTGCCCTCGTCAATGTGTTCGATGCGCTCGATTTCGCCGTCTTCGTGCACAGCCGAGAGCAGGTCGCCGCGGTTGTAGGGAATGAGAGCGGTGAGTTCGTATTCGGGGTGTGGGAGCGCTTCTGCGATGGTGGTGCGCAGAATGTCGAGGCCCTCACCGGTGTGCGCGGAGACTGCCACGGCGCCGGGGTGGCGGCGCATGAGGCGGGCGACGGCATCGGGTTCGGCGATGTCGGCCTTGTTGATGACGATGAGTTCGGGTACGGAGGGGTCGACGACATCGGCGAGGACGTCGTGAACGGCTGCGATCTGCCCTTCCGGGTCGGGGTGCGAACCGTCGACCACGTGGAGCAGAACATCGGCCTGCCCGGCTTCTTCCAGGCTGGAGCGGAACGCTTCGACCAGCTGGTGCGGCAGATTGCGCACGAAGCCGACCGTGTCGGTCAAGGTGTAAGTGCGGCCGTCTTCGGCCTCGGCGGCTCGGACGGTCGGGTCGAGGGTGGCGAACAGGACGTTCTGCACCATGACCCCGGCGTCCGTCAGACGGTTGAGCAGGCTCGATTTGCCGGCGTTGGTGTAGCCGACGATCGCGACCGAGGGGATGCGGTTGCGTTTGCGGGAGGAGCGTTTGACCTCGCGGGCCGGCGTCATCTTGGCGATGTCGCGGCGCAGCTTCGCCATGCGCTTGCGGATGCGGCGGCGGTCGAGTTCGATCTGGGTTTCACCGGGACCGCGCGAACCGATTCCGGCACCGCCGGCCACCTGACCACCGGCCTGACGCGACATGGATTCACCCCAACCACGCAGACGCGGCAGCAGGTATTCCAACTGTGCGAGTTCGACCTGCGCCTTGCCTTCGCGGCTTTTGGCGTGCTGGGCGAAGATGTCGAGGATGAGTGCCACCCGGTCGACGACCTTGACCTTGACGACGTCTTCCAGTGCACGGCGCTGGGACGGTGCAAGTTCGGAGTCGAAGATGACGGTGTCAGCGCCGACGGCATTTACGATTTCGGCGAGTTCGCGTGCCTTGCCGCGGCCTAAGTAGGTGGCAGGGTCCGGAGTGTCGCGTCGCTGGATGACACCGTCGAGGACAGTTGAGCCGGCAGTTTCGGCGAGTGCTGCGAGTTCGCGCAGAGAGTCTTCGGCGGCTTCGGCCGTGCCTTCCGTGTACACCCCGGCGAGCACCACGTTCTCCAGGCGGACGTCGCGGTATTCGACTTCCGTGACGTCTTCAAGTTCCGTCGACAGGCCAGCCACGCGACGCAGCGCGGCACGTTCCTGGACGTCGAAGTTGGTGTCGTCATCAGCGGCAAGCTCCGCTGCCGTGAGCGATGAGTCAGCCCGCGACAGGACGCGGTTGATGATGTCGTCTTCGCGGGTGGGCTCTGTTTTCGGGGAGCCGGGGGTCTTGCCCGAGGTGCCGGGGCGGGTTTCGTCGGAACCCGAGGTGCCGCGGGCCTCACCCGAGGTGCCGGGGGTTGAAAGTTCGTCTTCTTCTCGCATTGCGGCCCATTGTCCCACAGGGCGCAGTTTTCGGTGCCGCGAGCGCGTAGGCTTGGATGCCGTGAGCGAGCACTACTTTTCTTCCGCCCCAAACGCACAGTCACGTCCGCGCCCACTTGAGGTGCGCCTGGCCGGTCACGACCTGACAGTCACAACGGACGCCGGCGTGTTCTCGCCCGGCCGCGTGGACAAGGGCACCGCGGTCCTTCTGGACCGCCTGCCCGAGGTGCCCGCCGGCAACCTGCTGGACATGGGGTGCGGCTGGGGTCCGATCGCGCTGCACGCCGGTCTCGCCGCCCGTGACGCCGGGACGGACACCCGCATCTGGGCTCTCGATGTCAACGAACGCTCACTCGAACTGACGAAGAAGAACGCCGCCGAGGCGGGGCTCAGCTCGATCCGCCCCGTCACCGCCGAACAGATCCCAGACGATGTCCGCTTCGACGCGATTTGGTCCAACCCGCCGATCCGCGTGGGCAAAGACGTGCTGCACGAACTTCTTCTGACCTGGCTGCCCCGACTGACGCCCGGCGGGGAAGCACTCCTCGTTGTAGCCAAAAACCTCGGCTCAGACTCGCTGCAGAAGTGGATGCAGGAGAACCTTCCGGAGGGCTTCACCATTTCACGCGCCGCATCATCTAAGGGGTTCCGGATCCTTTCGGCTGTCGCGCCGGAGTGACGACTGCCCACGGCAGCAACTCAGACGCACGGACACCACGTCGGCCTCGCGCTGACAGCTCTCAGAGAAGCGAAGCCTCTGCCGTAAGAACAGCGGGCCCGGACAGGACCGCATAGTCGTCCTCCACCTCGACGAGCACTGTCCCGCCCGGCTGGGTGACAAGCCACTCCCGAGGTGCCGCCTTCCCAGCCCAGTGGCTGGCGGCCAGAGCCGCCGCACACGCCCCGGTGCCGCACGCGCGGGTCTCCCCGACACCTCGTTCGTAGACCCGCATACTCAGGTGCCCCGCCTTCTGCAGTCGAGGATCAGTGACCTCGGGTGCGGGGCACTGTTCGATGACAATGAATTCGACGTTCGTGCCGTCCGGCGGCACGGGCTGGACCTCGGGTGGTTTGCGCAGGTCAAGAGCCTCAAGCTCAGATGCTTGGGCCACAGCGACGACGGTGTGCGGGTTCTTCATATCGACACTCGCCGCGGGCCTGGGCGGGCGGAGGTTGGCCACAGCAGCAAAGGCGTCATCGGCAATCGGCTTGGGCCCGCGGGGCAGGCGAACGCGATACCACGTGGCTGCGTCGGAGGCGTGAGCAGAGCCGGCAGCGTTGGCGAAAGGACTTGCGGTCGTTTCGACCGTTACGGGGCCGACAGCTGTTCCGATGGTGAACTTCTCCCCGGTCTGCAGCCCAGTTTCACGTAGGAAATGAGTGAAGACCCGCACCCCGTTGCCGCACATTTCCGCTGGTGAGCCATCCGCATTGCGGTAGTCCATGTACCACTGAGCGCCGGCCTCTTCAGCGACGCGAGCCGCGGGAGTGTCGATCGAGCCGATACTCGCAGCGCGGATGACACCGTCGGCGCCGATGCCGGTTCGGCGGTCGCAGACGGCGGCAATTGCGTGAGGTTCGAGCCTCACGGTGTCGTCGGCGTACAGGAGGAAATCGTTTTCAGTTCCGTGCCCCTTGGTGAGTTTCATGCACCCTCCTGGCTGTTGATGATGCTCACTGCCTGTTCAAAAAGCTCTGGACTGTCGGCGTCCAGCCAGTGGATGCGCGGGTCCCGTTTGAACCAGGTTTCCTGTCGTTTGGCGAACTGACCGGTGCGGATGATGGTCTGCTGGGTGGCCTCGTCGAGTGTCATGGTGCCGCGCACATAGGCGATCAGCTGACGGTAGCCGATCGCAGCTGCCGCGGTTGTTGATTCCTCGATTCCCGCGGTGATGAGCGCGCGCACCTCGTCAACCCAGCCGTCATCAATCATGCGGTGAACGCGGGTGCTGATACGTTCGCGCAGGTCGGCACGGTTCATGCGCAGGCCGATCTGCACCGTCGGCATGGCGTAGGTGTATTCGGGCAGGTGGGATGTGAAGGTTTCGCCGGTCAGCGCTATGACTTCCATGGCACGCACGATGCGCCGGGAGTCTTCGATTTTGATCTTCGCCCCGGCTTCCGGGTCGAGTTCCGTCAGCAGCGCGTGGAGATCGCGTGTACCGTCGAGTTCAGCAATCCGCTCCAAACGCGAGCGCAGACTGGGATCTGTGCCCGGGAAGTTCATGACGTCGGTTGCCGCACGCACGTAAAGACCAGAGCCGCCCACCAGGATGGGCTGCACGCCGCGGGACCGCATATCTGCAATGAGTTCGCGAGCCTGCTGTTGGAATTCGCTGACGCTGGCGTCTTGGGTCACGTCGAGAACATCGAGCAAGTGGTGTGGCACTCCCCTGGTTTCGGCCGGCGTGATTTTGGCGGTGCCGATGTCCATACCGCGGTAGAACTGCATGGCATCGGCGTTGATGATTTCGCCGCCGTAGTGTTCGGCAAGGCGCACCGCGAGGTCCGATTTACCGGTTGCCGTTGCGCCGACGATGTTGATGACCGGACGGACTGGAGCTGTCACGGAAACTCCATTCGCAACACGGCCGTGCGAGTGCCGAGGGTTTCTGCGTCGAAGTCAACGTGGACGTCAGGTTGGCCGTGAGCGCTCAGAAGTCTCTGCAGCGACTCGGTGTTGGACGCGTAGGTTCGAGCATCCCGTGCAGCGTGAGTCAGGGCTTGGGCTTGACTGGCTTGGATGGCCTCCATGAGTGCCCGGTCGTGTTCTGGCGCGCCTTCGACGGGGGCCAGGGGCCCATCTGGGGTCGAGGTGGCAGAGAAGTCGAAGGTGATGAGTGCGGCTTGTGCGCGGTCCAGTGGGACGGGGGTCAGCCCCGCTTCGACCGCCAGCAGTGCTGCGGAGCCGGCGCGGGCGCAGGCGTCTTGGACAGTCTGCCGGGCGGCTTCATCAGGCAGTTCAGCGACCGCGGCCTGCCACGCGTTTCCGGTGAGGAGTTGTCCCGTGCGCATGTCGACGCCTCGGTCGATGCCGTAGGGCCCGAGCCCCACAAGCGGGGTGTCAGCGTCTATGCCGATTTCTGTGCTTTCGCCCGCGGCCCATGCGATCGCTGTGAGCATGGCTTGGCGCAGCGTGTCTTCCGCTGGTGTCCGGGTGCGTGTCACGCCGGCCGTGTACACCGGCGCGGCAGGGACAACGGCGGCGCGGAAGGTCATCGTGTGCGGATGGTCGGCATGCCCAGGACAGTGGGGCCGGCGGGGCCTGCTGAGTTCGAGCCTGCACCGCAGCTGTCTGCCTGCGCGAGGTCCCAAGCGTCACCGGCCGGGGATGTGCGCAGTGTGTACGGGGCGTCCGCGATGAGGAAGTAGGGCTTGGCCTCCGTCAGGGTGGTGGTGACGAAGTCACCCGGGCGCACGGGAGTGTCCGGGTCGGCTTTGACGTGGACCAGCCGGTTGTCCCGGGCGCGGCCTGAGAACCTGCCGTGTTCCTCATCGGGCAGTCCGGTCACGAGGATTTCGGCTTCCGTGCCGACCAGCGCCTGGTTCTCTTCCAGGGAGATGCGGTCCTGCAGAGCGGTCAGACGTTCGAAGCGCTCCTGGACGACGTCCTTGGGGATCTGGTTGTCCATTTCAGCCGCCGGGGTGCCCGGGCGGATGGAGTACTGGAAGGTGAAGGCCTGGGCGAAGCGAGCCTGTTCGACGATGTCCATCGTGCCCTGGAAGTCCTCTTCGGTTTCTCCGGGGAAGCCGACGATGATGTCGGTGGTGATGGCGGCGTTCGGGATGCGTTTGCGCACTTTGTCGAGGATGCCCATGAACCGTTTGGTGCGGTAGGAGCGGCGCATGTCTTTAAGCACTTTGTCCGATCCGGACTGCAGGGGCATGTGCAGCTGCGGCATGACGGTGGGGGTTTCGGCCATGGCGTCGATGACATCGTCGGAGAACGCGGCCGGGTGTGGGCTGGTGAAGCGCACGCGCTCGATGCCCGGAACCTGGCCGACGGCGCGCAGCAGCTTGGCGAATGCGCCCTTGTCGCGGAATTCGGTGCCGTAGGAGTTGACGTTCTGACCCAGCAGGGTCACTTCGACAACGCCTTCGGCCGCGAGTGCTTCGACTTCGGCGAGGATGTCACCGGGACGACGGTCTTTTTCTTTGCCGCGCAGCGCCGGGACGATGCAGAAGGTGCACGTGTTGTTGCAGCCGACCGAGATCGACACCCAGCCGGAGTGGGTGGATTCGCGGCGAGTGGGCAGGGTTGAGGGGAAGACGTCGAGGCTTTCTTTGATCTCGACTTGTGCTTCCTGGTTGTGGCGGGCCCGTTCCAGCAGCACCGGCAGGGAGCCCATGTTGTGGGTGCCGAAGACCACGTCGACCCAGGGGGCGCGTTTGATGATGGTGTCGCGGTCTTTCTGCGCCATGCAGCCGCCGACGGCAATCTGCATGCCGGGGCGCTGTTCTTTGACTTCGGCCAGACGGCCGAGGTTCCCGTAGAGCCGGTTGTCGGCGTTTTCGCGTACCGCGCAGGTGTTGAAGACGACGATGTCTGCCTGTTCGCCGGCATCCGCTGGGGAGTATCCGGCGTCGTCAAGGAGCCCCGAGAGTCGTTCGGAGTCGTGCACGTTCATTTGGCACCCGTAGGTTTTGACCTCGTAGGTGCGCGGGTGTGCGGTTGCTGTGTCAGTCATCGTTGCCTCAGTCATCAGGCGTCATTCTAGCCGTTGGGCGTGTGGGTCCTGCAGTGTCGTATGGCCGGTGGTGCTGTTGTCGCTGTGGAATACTGCACAGCATGAGCGGCCCACATCTTGACGTTGTTGTCATCGGCTCTGGCCCGAATGGTTTGGCGGCTGCTGCGACGGCGGCCCGCGCCGGCCTGCAGGTTGTGGTGTATGAAGCTCAGCCGACCATCGGCGGTGGGGCGCGCACTGCGGACCTGGGTTTGGCTGATGGTGTTGTGCACGATGTATGTTCGGCTGTTCATCCGCTCGCTGTTGCTTCGCCTTTCTTTGTTGCTTTTGATCTGCCTTCCCGAGGTGTTGATCTGCTTCTGCCGGAAGCCTCCTACGCGCATCCACTTGAGGATGAGCCGGCCGCCGTTGCCTGGCACAGCCTGGATCGGACGGCTGCCGAATTGGGTGTTGACGGTTCTCGTTGGCGTGATCTGTTCTTGCCTTTGCTTGAAGCCCCCGATGCGGTGGTTGCACTGGGTCTGGGGTCGAAGCGCGGGGTGCCGAGTGAGGTTCTGAACGCCCGAGGTGCCGCTGCAGCCGCGAGCTTTGTTGGTTCGGTGGCCAAGGTCGCACGGACCGGAGGTTCGGGATTGTTTTCTGGTACTCGGGCTCGTGCGCTGTTGGGTGGGGTGGCCGCCCACTCCCCTGGGCGGCTTGGAACGCTGTCATCAGCGGGTGTGGGACTTATGCTCGCGATGACGGGTCACTTGGGCGGTTGGCCAATTCCACAAGGTGGTTCTCAGGCGATTGTGGATGTTCTTGTGGCGGATATTGAGGCCCATGGCGGTTCGTTTGTCACGGGTGCTCATATTTCCGATTCTTCTCAGCTTCCGCCCGCGCGGGCTTATCTGTGCGATACGACTGCAGAGGCTGCTGCAGAAATCTTTGCCGAGCATCTGCCTGCTTCGGTGAAAAGGGGCATGAACTCTTTGGGGCATGACAGCGGTGTTGCCAAGGTTGACTTCGTGCTGTCGGGCCCTGTTCCGTGGCGTGATCAGAATGTCGGGAGGGCCGGTACGGTGCACCTGGGTGGCACGTGGTCGGAAATCGCTGCATCACAGCATGCGGTCGCCCGAGGTGTGATGCCGCCGTCGCCTCTGGTTCTTGCGAGTGATCCGACGGTTGCCGATCCTTCGCGTGAGGTGGGCGGCCTGCGCCCACTGTGGACCTATGCGCATGTGCCCTTGGGGTGTTCCATTGACGTTACGGAGCACGTGGTCCGACAGGTTGAGCGTTTTGCTCCTGGCTTCCGCGATGTCGTTGTTGCTTCGCGTTGTGTTCCGGCATCGAAGATGAGTGAGCACAACGCGAATTATGTAGGCGGTGACATTGCGGCTGGCAGTGTTGACGCTTACCGCCTTGTGGCCCGGCCGCGGCTGGCGTGGGATCCCTATTCTTTTGGTTTGGTCCGCACTGTCGATGGGATGACGGCCCGGGTTGCGCTGTGTTCAGCGGCTGCCGTGCCGGGCCCCGGCGTGCATGGTGTTTGCGGTTATGAGGCAATGCGTACGGTCTTGCGCAAAACTTTCGGCATACACGAGCACATCAACTTGAGTCCCGGTCTGGCAGCTGACATTTGAGTGGTTAGCCCCTGCGCACGCCCAGCCGGCGACGTCAAACTTCGTCGAGTGCTCGGCGTGTGACGTCGAGGCAGATGCCCGTGGGGAATCCGCGACGAGCGAGCATGCCGAGGATTCTGCGTTCCCGAACTTCTCTGGGAAGCCCGCGGGTGCTGTGTGCCTTTTTCATGGCGACAGAGAACGCGAGTTCGTGTTCGTCTTCCGCTTGGACGTCGTCGAGGGCTTCTGCCACGGCACCGTCAGGCAGACCCTTTTTGCGCATCTGCAGACGCAGAGCTTTTTTCGACAGGCTTCGACGCTGTCGTTGGGCGCGCACGTAGCCGTGGGCGTAGGCCCTGTCATCAAGCAGGTTCGCGTTGGTGAGTTTGTCGATCAGGGTGTCGACGACGTCTTCGGGGTGTTCTTTCTTCAGCAGTTTGTCGCGCAGTTCAGCTGAGGAATGGTCGCGGGCACTGAGGATGTTGAGTGCCCGTTTTTTGGCCCGCTTGTACTCAGGGTCGTCTGAGGGGATGCGGTAGTCGTCGCGATTCCCCGCGGCGTGTTCCGCGGAGATCGCGTCGATTTGGTCCTGCAGCTGGCGAACAGTGCCAACTGTGTCAGGCATTGGCCGGAGTCTCCTCCTGGTCTTCCGCAGCTTCTTCGGAACCGACGATGCCCAGCTTGGTCAGGATCTTCAGTTCGATTTCGTCACGCAGATCCGGGTTGTCTGCAAGGAAACGGCGCACGTTCTCCTTACCCTGGCCCAGCTGGTCGCCGTCATAGGTGAACCAGGAACCAGACTTGCGGATGATTCCGTTGTCGACACCCATGTCGATGATGCTGCCTTCGCGGGAAATTCCCTTGCCGTAGATGATGTCGAATTCGGCCTGTTTGAACGGCGGGGCGACCTTGTTCTTGACGACCTTCGCGCGGGTCTTGTTGCCGACTGCGTCCGCGCCTTCCTTGAGCGTTTCGATGCGGCGGACGTCAATGCGCACGGAAGCGTAAAACTTCAGGGCCTTACCACCGGAGGTGACTTCGGGCGAGCCGAAGAAGACGCCGACCTTTTCACGCAGCTGGTTGATGAAGATTGCGGTGGTCTTGGAGTTGGCGAGAGCACCTGTAATCTTGCGCAGCGCCTGCGACATGAGGCGGGCCTGCAGACCCACGTGGGAGTCACCCATTTCGCCTTCGATTTCAGCCTTGGGAACAAGAGCTGCAACGGAGTCGATGACGATGATGTCAAGGGCGCCGGAGCGGATGAGCATGTCCGCAATTTCGAGTGCCTGTTCACCGGTGTCAGGCTGAGACACAAGAAGGTTGTCGGTGTCGACGCCGAGCGCTTTGGCGTATACCGGGTCGAGTGCGTGTTCAGCGTCGATGAAAGCGGCGATGCCACCGGCTTTCTGCGCGCTTGCCACAGCGTGGAGAGCGACGGTGGTCTTACCGGATGATTCCGGCCCGTAGATTTCGATGACGCGGCCGCGCGGGAGACCGCCGACGCCGAGCGCTACGTCAAGAGCAAGCGAGCCGGTGGGAATCGCTTCGATGGGCGGACGCTGGTCGTCACCCAAGCGCATAACGGCACCCTTGCCGTACTGACGGTCGATCTGCCCCAGAGCCGAGTCGAGAGCTTTGGCCTTCTGTTCCGCTGCCCGCTCTTCAGCGGTGCGGGATGCTGGCTTTTCTGCCATGGATCCTCCTCATTTGACGTTGTGCTCTGACTGTAGACCGAGGCACTGACATAGAAAATGCCGAACCGAAAGCTGTGGATAACTTTTTCGACGGCATGACAACAATACATCGACCCGAACACGTGTTCTATATTGCGCTTCGGCGTGTCTGCAGGACTCAGCGACACGAATGGTCGTGGCGCTACCGCTCATGAACGACATGCGCAGCGCGCCCTCAGTGTTCGGCCACGGCCCTCATCCACATGGTCAGTTTGAACCGCAAACCTGGTCTACGTTCGTTATTTCAACTACGCGCCATTCACCATGGGGCCGCCGCAGGACAAAACCTGCGACAGAGTTAACGCCTTGTCTTGTTTCGCGTTCTCCCTGTGCGCCTGTTGTTTCCCACTCCTTGTAGTGCATACATGCAGTCACGAAAACTTCGGGTGTAGATGGTTCAAGATTTCCGACCGTAAGCTCTGTTGCTTTCAGATCGTTCTTGGCCACACGACCTTCTTCATCGAACTTCTTCTCGGATTCTCCCTGGACCTCTCGCAACTCACCCGCAGTCATACCGTGGAATTTGTCCCAGTACACGCCGTCGTCTTTATAGGCCCGGTTCGCGGCAACCATGTACTCAGTGAAGAAGACAACTGCCTCGTCGGCAAGTTGTTTGTCGTCGTCGGAAAGCGCAAGCCCTTCTTCAACCGTGTACTCCGGAATCTTCGGAGTTGGGTCTTCAGGTTCAGCAAACGGCGAACCAGAAGCAGACTCCCGGGCGCCTTCAGCATCAGCACTCCCACTTGAACAGCTCGAAAGGACCAAACACCCGATGCACACCGCGGCCACCACGCAGCGGATCCTCCGCGCGCACGAATCTCCAGCCAAATACCGCATAGACAGAGAAAACATCATCGATTCCTGTTCACAACATCTTTGTGTTCTGCTGTCCAAGTTATTTATTCAACAACCGCGCGACCAGACCCACCACAGTTCTGTGGACAACGCCCTCCGGGGTTGGATCGACTTGTAGCACTGGAACATCCCCGGCAGCTTTAACCAGAGCACTGTGCATCCACGCTAGATAATTCATCGGCGGTCCATCGGCTGCCGTTTTTGAGCATGTCGAAGCCGGCCTTCGCACGCGGACCGGGCTCACTTCTTTCCTTGTTCTTAGTTCTCTCAGTACGCCACTCGTCATAATGCAAACAGGCTGACACGAAGACATGCCCCTTAGCTTTATCGATCAGACCGACATGGATCTCGCTGACCTCCAGAGTGTTCTTAGCAACGAGCCCGTCCTTTTCAGCTTCTTTACGACTCTCCTCTTGAATCTCGCGCAGCTGTCCGGACGACAAATCGATCAGCTTGTCCCAGTAATCACCGCCGTCCTTAAACGCCCGGTTGGCCGTGGCCATGTACTCGTTGAAGAAAATGACTGCTTCATCAGCCAGTTGAACGTCATCAGCGGAAAGTTCAAGCCCCTCGACAAAGGAGTACTCCGGAACCATCGGTATTGGGCTTTCAGACTCCACCAACGGCGAACCAGAAGCAGACTCCCCAACGCTTTCGGGATCGGTACTCCTACTGGAACAGCCCGAAAGGGCCAAGCACCCGACACACACCGCGGCCAACAAACGCCGCATCTTTCGCACATGAGAGCCGCTAACCAAGGACTGCAAAGGCAGAGAAAGCATCATTGATTCCT
>NZ_KV789342.1:39901-73882 GCF_001807555.1 Brevibacterium sp. HMSC08F02
ACATCTTCGTGTTCTGCTTTCCAGGCTATTGATTCGACAACCGCATGACCAGATCCATCACAGTTCTGTGGATAACCCTGACTAGAGAATCGGCAGTGAAAGCGTCAGCGGTTAGCGCGGTTTTCGTCCAAGCAGTTCTGCTTCTTGCAGTGCTCTCCCACCACGTACTTTTCGTAGCGGTATATGGTCACGTCACGCGGCGGACTCGTCTTTTCGGCTGTTCCTTCAATGTCCGTCCACGGGCCATTGCCCACGCGGAACCTGCCCTCATACTTCACAGTGACTGTCACTTTCACGTGCTCAGCTTCGCTGTACACGTGATAGAAACCAGCGCGCTCCAAACTCACCGGCTTACGCCACGGCGAATGCGTCCACTTGACTGTTCCATCACCAAAATCCCACCGCCATGACACGGGGACTGCTTCGACCGTCACTTCCTGGCCCAACATGGTCAACGTCTTCGTCTGCGTGGTGTCATCCGTCCAAAACGCTGTGCGCTTGCCGGCAACACCCCAACCATCCGGCCATACATGAACCTCCGCGGCAGACAGAGGGACCGACTGGAAGTCTTTCTGCGTCACAACGGGAACAGCCGGTTCGGCCGGCTCACCTTGGACAGGTGCTCGCCCTCCTGATGGCCGGCCAGGCTGAGACGGCAGGCGCGGCTGCTCATACCGAACCCAACACTGACCACCATCAACACTGATCGCACGCCCACCACACCGGTTATGCCACCGCACAGGAGGCGGAGACGGCTTCCGCGGACCCGACTTACCCGCTTTTGGCTTGCCGGGACGCTGCTTCGAAGGCCCAGAACCGGGCTTGGACGGGGCAGGCTTATGAGGCGCCGTACCTTTTTCCGTAACCTCGTTGGAGCAATTGATTCCATCCGAGAACGCCGCACACGACGCAGTGTAGGCAGGTGTAGCGATCAACAGGTGCGCTGTCAGGATCAAAAGACTGACTGCAGCGGCAGAAGTTAGGCGCATTTTTTCTGCACGTTTCCGATCTCAACAACGAGCCAATCATCTCCGCGTTTCTCCAGGAAGTACCCAGAAACCGAGTTGAAATCTTGCTTCTTCCCGCGCACACGGTCAGAGTTCTCAGTTTCCCACTCGCTGTAATGCATGCACGCCGTAACAAACACTTTGGGGACAGTTGAGTCCAGGTCGCCTACTGTCACATCCGACGCAACCAAATCGTTCTTCGCGAGAAAGCCGTCAGCTTCAGCCTGTTTACGCCCTTGTTCCTGCACTTCCAACAGGTCATCGCCAACCATGCTGTTGTACTTCTCCCAGTAAACTCCGCCGTCTCGGAATGCTCTATTGCCGGCAGCCATGTACTCAGCGAAAAAGACAACGGCTTCGTCAGCCAGCTGTTTGTCATCGTCAGAAAGCTCAAGCCCTTCCTCAACCGTGTATTCCGGAATCTTCGGGGTTGGGTCTTCAGGTTCAGCAAACGGCGAACCAGAAGCAGTCCCGTCCACGCCTTCAGCCTCGGCACTCCCACTGGAACAGCCAGAAAGGACCAAGCACCCGACACACACCGCGGCCGCCAAACGTCGCACCTTGCGCACATACGAGTTGCCAACCAGAGACTGCAAAGGCAGAGAAAGCATCATTGATTCCTGTTCGCCACATCTTCGTGTTCTGCTTTCCAGGCTATTGATTGGACAACCGCAAGACCAGACCCATTGCAAATCTGTGGACAAAATCCGTCCGGCGCGAAGAAACTGCAGGTCCGCGGCACACCTGACACACAAGGCCAGCGAGCTTGGCCTTCGCAGAAATGCAGAAGCGCCGGGCGAAAGGCCCGGCGCTACAGCACAATCACAGCGGTGAACACGTCACCTGAAAACGAGACCTGCCTTTATCAGAACGGCGTCGACAGTGGTTTGTCTTTGCCCAAACGACGCTCAAAAGGAACCCCCGCGCTTTCGCAGATGGCTTCCCAGATTTCGCGTGGCTCGTAACCAGCGTCAAAGGCTTCAGCTGGTGTGCGGGAACCAAGCGAACTCAGTGCGAGGTCGGTGTGCAGCGAACGAGCGCGCATTGAACCGAACTCATCTTCCATGAGCTCCCAGTAAACGGTGTGCTGCATCAGCAGAGAATCAGCGCTGCGGCGCCAGGGCGTCCCCGCCCAGGTAGCTTTCAGACATTTCAGCCGGCACGGTGTCCGGAATTTCGACGCCTTCGGCCAGAGCGATGCGATCGCTGACTTCCCGCAGAACAACTGACAGTGGAACATCAAGAGCAGAGCAAATGGATGCCAGAAGCTCCGACGATGCTTCTTTCTGACCGCGTTCGATTTCGCTGAGGTAGCCGAGTGAAACGCGCGCACCCGTCGAAACATCGCGCAGAGTGCGGTTCTGACGGCGGCGCGCCGAGCGCAGAGTGTCGCCGATTTCCGTACGGACGAGAGTCATAGGTGGCCTCCCTCTAGGCGACTCGTAAAAATCTGTTCGTTCATCATCTATCACCAACCACGGCCGGTGAAGATTTGTTCCCCAAGCCTACAGGCAGGCCCTGACTCAAGCACTGATGATCCATTCAGGTTTCAGCGCGCTCGTGCCCAAAACCACCGAAAGACCACCACCGGCTCATTTCACGGCCGCGGCCAGAAGTTCCAAACAGGCATCGACAACCTGACTGCGGATCTGCGCTCGGCTGCCCGAAAAGTCGAACCGCTCACCTCGCCCGCGCCCTTCGCCGTCGCCAGCACCAGCATCGCCGGCAGAACCGCCACCGGCGCGCCACAGCCCGATGTACACCCGGCCGACGGGTTTGCCGTCCTGCGGCTCGGGCCCCGCAACCCCAGTACAGGAAACCCCGAAGTCAGCACCGCAGACTTCAGCGGCACCTCGTGCCATCTGCAGAGCGACATCCGGATCAACCGCGCCCCGCTCGCTCAGGAGATCAGCATCGACGCCGGCCAAGCTGTGCTTAAGTCCGGTCGCGTAGGTCACCAGTCCCCCTCGCAGAACTGCCGAAGCGCCCGGCACGTCTGCCAGCGAAGCTGCCAGAAGACCTGCCGTCAGGGATTCACACGTGCTGACCGTCAGGCCGCGCTGGGTCGCTGCGGCAATGACTTCGCGGGCAGCCGGCCGCGGCTCACCAGCGGCGCGAACGCCACTAGGCCGCGGCTCACCAGCCGCACCAACCGTCTCAACGCCACCAGCAGCACCCACAGTCTCAGCCTGCCTGTTTCAATGCCCGGCTGACATCAACCACGTACTGCATTCCCGACCACAGGGTCTGGACGATCGCGGCAACGAGGATCACCCATGCCACAACCAGCAGTCCCACGGTCAGTCCGGAAATGCCCAGGTGTCCAACCGGAACCACCAGGAGCAGCAGTCCCACGGCCACAGTCTGCAGAACAGTCTTGATCTTGCCGCCCTTCGAAGCCGGCAGCACGATCTTCTTGACCACGATCAGACGCATCACGGTGATGCCGTATTCGCGCACAAGGATGATGACCGGCACCCACCACGGCAGACCGCCGGGCCCGCCGATGATCGCAAGGCCGATGAACGCTGCGGACATGAGCGCCTTGTCGGCAATCGGGTCGGCAATCTTGCCGAAGTCGGTGATCAGCCCGTATTTGCGGGCCACCGTGCCGTCAATCCAGTCGGTGATCATCGCCAGGCAGAAGATGCCGAACGCCCACAGCCGCAAGACCGGGTCCTGTCCGCCCTGGGACAGGAGCAGCCACAGGAACAGCGGAACCATGAGGATCCGCAGGACCGTCAAAGCGTTGGGCACATTCCACGAACTGGGTGCCTGTTTCGAAGTTTCCATCATGCTCACTGTATCGCTCAGCGGCCGGTGAGATCCCAAGCGTCCTCGCCGCCGGCTTCCACAACCTCGAGCCCGGTTTCGGCGTCGTAAGTCCGCCCGCTGTCATCCGTGTAGTCGGAATGGCTGAGCGGGTCTGACGAGGTGGAGCTCACCTGGTCCCCTCCTACCCCACCGGGGTTGGTGTCGGCTGGGGCGGCAGGTGCGGTGTCTGCGGGTGCTGATTCTTCTGCAGGCGGAGTTTCGCCCTTGATGTAGGCGAGTGTGGCCGGGAGGTCTTCCGGTTTGACCAGCACGTCGCGAGCTTTCGAACCTTCGGACGGTCCGACGATTCCGCGGGACTCCATGAGGTCCATGAGTCGTCCCGCACGGGCGAAGCCCACGCGCAGTTTGCGCTGCAGCATCGAGGTCGAACCGAACTGAGTCGTGACAACGAGTTCGACGGCCTGCAGCAGGTCGTCCATATCGTCGCCGATCTCTTCGTCGATCTGCTTCTGCGGGGCAGCCTGCTGGACGTCTTCACGGTAGTTCGGCGACAGCTGACCCTTGACGTGTTCAACGACCTTTTCGATTTCAGATTCGTTGATCCACGCACCCTGCACACGCATGGGGCGTGATGCACCCATCGGCAGGAACAGAGCGTCACCCTGGCCGATGAGCTTTTCAGCACCCGGCTGGTCGAGGACCACGCGGGAGTCCGCGAGCGACGAGGTCGCAAATGCCAGGCGGGAAGGCACGTTCGCCTTGATAAGACCGGTGACAACATCGACCGACGGACGCTGGGTTGCCAGCACCAGGTGGATGCCAGCGGCACGGGCCAGCTGGGTGATGCGCTGAATCGAAGCTTCGACATCGCGCGGGGCGACCATCATGAGGTCGGCGAGCTCATCCACGACCACCAGCAGGTAGGGGTAGGGCTGAAGCGTGCGCTCCGAACCGGCCGGCGGTGTGATGCGTCCCTCGCGGACGGCCTTGTTGAACTCGCGCACGTGCTTGAAGCCGAAGTGCGCGAGGTCGTCGTAGCGGGCGTCCATTTCCTTCACAACCCACTCGAGGGCTTCTGCAGCCTTCTTCGGGTTGGTGATGATGGGGGTGATGAGGTGCGGGATGCCGTCGTAGATCGTCAGCTCCACACGCTTGGGGTCCACAAGGATCATGCGCACGTCATCCGGGGTTGCCCGCATCATGATCGAGGTGATCATGGAGTTGATGAAGCTCGACTTACCGGAACCGGTGGCACCGGCCACGAGCATGTGCGGCATCTTCGACAGATCGGCAACAACGAAGCCGCCTTCGACGTCCTTGCCGACACCGACAACCATGGGGTGTTCCGTTTGGCGGGCCGCACCGGAGCGCAGAACATCCCCGAGGACCACGGTTTCGCGGTCGCTGTTGGGGATCTCGATGCCGATGGCGGACTTGCCGGGAATCGGCGACAGGATCCGCACTTCGGCGCTGGCCACCGCGTAGGCGATGTTCTTCGACAGGTTGGTGATCTTCTCAACCTTTGTGCCCGGTCCCAGCTCAACTTCGTAGCGGGTGACCGTCGGTCCGCGGCTGAAGCCAGTCACTTCGGCGTTGATCTTGAACTCTTCGAAGACGTCACGCAACGCAGCGACAACACGGTCGTTGGCTTCCGAACGCTCCTTGGCCGGAGGGCCAGCTGAGAGCAGATCAGTGCTGGGCAGCGTGTACGTGACATCACCGTCAAGCGACAGCTGGGTAACACGTTCGGGAAGCTCGCCGGTCGGCTGCGGGGCCGGTGTGGACACCGCGGGAACAATGTCTGCCTTCTTGGCAGCACTGGCATCCGCTTCCTCTTCAGCAGCATCGTCCATGCCGAGGCTCTTCTTAAGCTCAGCACGTTCCTTTTCGGCCCTTGTCTGGCGGCGCTGGCCGGGCTTCGGCGCATCGACGTCGAAGACTTCCGTTTCGGCGTCTTCAGCGACAGGTGCGGCAGAAGCACTCGATGCGGGCATAACGGTGGTCTGCTGCTGCGAGGGCGGAGTCTCGGACTCTTCGATGACAGCCTTGTCATAGGCCCGCGACTTCTCGGCATCAGCGTCGTCCTGCTTCTTCCGGCCGCGGCGCTTTGCGCCCATCGGCTTCAGCGTCGACGTGCGACGGTCTTCGGCGACCAGGTCAACACTGCCTTCGTCATCATCGTCCGACCGCTGCGAACGTCCGCCGGTCAGACGGTCGTAGGCACCCATGAGGCGCGACGGGATTTCCTGCACCGGGGTTGCTGTGATGACGAGCACCGAGAACAGCCCCAGCAGGATCAGCAGCGGAACCGCAACGTATTCGGTGACAGCAGCCACAAGGGGCGTCGCCAAGAGGAAGCCGATGGCGCCTCCCCCGTTGGCCATCGCCTCGTGCGAATTGGCGAACGTGGGCACCCCGGCATAGATGTGTGCAAGACCGGCAGCGGCGGCGACGAAGCCGATGAGGCCGAAAAGAATGCGGTTGTTGCCGCGGGTGTCAGCACCGCGCATGAACAGGCGCACGGCGTAGCCCACGAAGATGATCGGCAGCGCCAGCGCAACACGGCCAGCGGTGCCCTCAACAACAGCGCGCACTGCACCGCCGATGGCTCCGGGGATGTTCCACCATTCGAATGCAGCGACGACGAGGGCTAAGCCGATGAGGAAGAAGCCGGTGCCGTCACGGCGGGTTGGCGATGGGTCGTCGTGGGGTTCTTCTGAGAACACCTTGCGGGTTCGATCGCCTGCCATGCGGGAAACTCCCATCCATGCCCCGGTCACCGGGTTTGCTTTCTTGGGCCCCGCTTCGGGTTCGGCAGATGCACTGCTCGCGCGCTTCTTGCGCTTACCAGCAGCGGGGGAAGTCGTACTGGTCGCCATGGAACCATAGTAGGCCCGTAGGCGGCCCAGGCCGCGTATTCTGTGGTCTGCGGCGTGTAGCACACCCGCCTGTCGACACGAGGAGAACCATGCACCGCATCTGGTCGCTGCACGGCGATGGCAAGTCCGTATCCCCCGGCGAGGTGGTGCTCCCCAGGGAGCGTCTGACCTGGGGTCGGACGTTCGGGATCGGAGCCCAGCACGTTGTCGCGATGTTCGGTGCGACGTTCCTTGTGCCGCTTCTCACAGGTTTTCCGCCGTCGACGACGCTGTTCTTCACTGCGATCGGCACACTGCTGTTCCTGCTGATCACGCTTGGCAAGATGCCGTCGTACCTCGGTTCGTCTTTTGCGCTGCTGGCACCGATCGGGGCGATCACCGGTTTTGATCCGGAGTCCGGTCTGGGTGTTGATCCCGAGCGTATGGCTCTTGCTCAGGGTGGAATCATCACGACGGGTGTTGCACTGCTGGTGATCGGCGTGATCGTGCACTTTGCCGGTGCGCGCTGGATCGAGGTGACGATGCCGCCGGTGGTCACTGGTGCGATTGTGGCGCTCATCGGCTTCAACCTGGCACCTGCCGCGTGGAACTGGGTGAAGCTCGCACCCGTTACGGCGATGGTGACGATAGGGGCGATTCTGTTCATCACGGTGTTCTTCCGCGGCATCATCGGCAGGCTTTCGATTCTGTTCGGTGTGGCGGCCGGGTACATCTCCGCAGTCATCCGAGGCGAAGTGGACTTCTCTGCCATCGGCGAGGCTTCATGGGTTGGCCTGCCCACCTTCCACGCACCGGCCTTTGATGCATCGCACCTGGGTCTGTTCATTCCTGTGGTGTTTGTTCTGGTGGCGGAGAACATCGGCCACGTAAAGTCAGTGTCGGCTATGACCGGCCAGAACCTCGACCCGATCACGGGACGCGCGCTCATCGCCGATGGCCTTTCAACCGCCCTGGCCGGTTCCGGCGGCGGCTCCGGTACGACGACGTACGCTGAAAACATCGGTGTTATGGCCGCAACCCGCGTGTATTCGACGGCGGCCTACATGTTTGCCGCCCTGTGTGCGCTGGCACTGTCGATGACGCCGAAGTTCGGTGCGGCCATTGCCACCATCCCGCCGGGCGTTCTCGGCGGTGCCGCCACTGTTCTCTACGGCATGATCGGCATGCTCGGCATCCGCATTTGGGTGCAGAACCGCGTCGACTTTTCCGACCCTGTCAACCTCAACACGGCGGCAGTTGCCATGATCACCGCCATCGCCAACTACACGTGGGCCCCGGCTGGCATGCGCTTTGAGGGCATTGCCATCGGCACTGCGTGCGCTATCGGCATCTACCACCTCATGCGAACCATCGCGAAGATCCGGGGTACGAGCCACGAATCCGCAAGCCCCGCCTCGGCCCCGGCCGGCAAAGAGGCCGGAATCAACGTGCCCCGCACCAAGGGGCACCAAGACTGGCCAGACAGACCCGCCGGCAAAACCAGCTAAGAGTCCGCGGCAGCAGGTCGAGGTCATGAGGCTGCTCCTACACTGAAGTACATGGCCTTCACCAAACAGCGCGCAGGTGCTCCCACTGGCTTCTTCCAAGCTGAAGCTGCCGGTCTGCGATGGCTGGCTGAACCCGGGGTCATTCCGGTGGTTCGGGTCCTCGGCGTAGCCGATGACCGACTCGAGCTTGAACGACTAGAGCCCGCCCCATCGTCTCCCGAGGCGGCGCGCACCTTTGGTGCGCAGCTGGCCCGCCTGCACAGCTCAGGCGCACCGGGGTTCGGTTGGGCGCCCCGCTCCCCCGCCTACTTCGGTCCCCTGAGTCAGCCGTTCGAGGTGCCGGCGGCACCTCGTGAGTCTTTCGGTGAGTTCTGGGCTGAGGACCGTCTGCGCCCGCTTTTGGAGCGCGCTCGCGGGCAGTTGGGAGCCCGAGGCGCAGCCACGGTTGAAGAAGCAGTCGACCTCATCGCAGAAGGCGCCTACAACGGCATTGCCGGCGGGCCGGCAGAAGAACCAGCACGCGTCCACGGCGACCTGTGGAGCGGCAACGTCATGTGGACGGCAGACGGTGCGGTGCTCATCGACCCGGCCGCCCACGGCGGTCACCGATTAGAAGATCTGGCGATGCTCGCCATGTTCGGCGCTGCCCACCTGAACGAAATCTTCGCCGGCTATGAATCCGAACACCCCATGCCGAGCGGCTGGCGTGACGATATTCCCGCACACCAGCTGTTCGGCCTTCTGGCCCACGTTCACCTGTTCGGATCGATGTACACGCCAGACACTGTGTCAGCCGCTGAAGAGGTTCTGCGCGGCAGGTGACTGCCGTTGGACGGCTGCTCTGCGACAGCTGCCCACTGACCGCTGCCAGAACGCACTGAGGCCCCCGCGAACACTTCGCGGGGGCCTCAGTGTTGAGCTTCGGGAGGAGGATCCTTCAGCTCAGGTTTCCATCAGCCCAGCAGCTCATAAGCCGGCAGGGTGAGGAAGTCGTGGTATTCGTCATCCAGCGCCATTTCGGTGAAGAGCTTGGTTGCCTGCTCGAGGTTGTCTCCGGAGAGCTTCGCGGTCTCTTCGTCAATGAGCTTCTGCACGAAGTCCTTGGTGATCTGCTCACCCGTGTCGTCCAGCTTCACGCCTTCCTTGACCCACTGCCACACCTGGCTGCGGGAGATCTCAGCGGTCGCGGCGTCCTCCATCAGACCGTTGATGGCAGCGGCACCGTTGCCGTTGAGCCACGACTGGACGTACTGGATGCCCACCGAAATGTTGGTGCGCAGGCCGCCTTCCGTGATCTGGCCGGGGGTGTCCTTCACACTGAGGAGGTCGGCTGCGGTGACGGTGACGTCTTCGCGCTTCTTGTCGATCTGGTTGGGGCGGTCACCCAGAACCTTGGTGAAAGCTTCCTTGCAGGTTTCGACCATGCCGGGGTGGGCAACCCACGAACCGTCAAAGCCGTCGCCGGCTTCACGCGACTTGTCGTTCGTGACCTGGTCGTATGCCTTCTTGTTGGCTTCTTCGTCCTTCGAGGGGATGAATGCCGACATACCGCCGATGGCGTGTGCACCGCGCTTGTGGCAAGTGCGCACCAGAAGTTCGGTGTAGGCGCGCATGAACGGAACGGTCATGGTCACCTGAGCGCGGTCCGGGGTGATCCAGTCTTCGCCCTTGTTCCGGTGGGTCTTGATGACCGAGAAGATGTAGTCCCAACGGCCTGCGTTGAGCCCCGAGGAGTGTTCGCGCAGTTCGTAGAGGATCTCTTCCATTTCGAACGCCGCCGGGTAGGTTTCGATGAGGCAGGTGGCGCGGATGGTGCCGCGCGGAACGCCGAGGGCTTCCTGAGCGTCAACGAAGATGTTGTTCCACAGGCGGGCTTCCAGGTGCGATTCCATCTTCGGCAGGTAGAAGTAGGGGCCGCGGCCCTTTTCAATCTGCTTGCGGCCGGCACTTGCGAAGTACAGCACGAAGTCGACGATCGAACCGGAGACAGGAGTGCCGTCAACGAGGATGTGCTTTTCGGTCATGTGCCAGCCGCGGGGGCGCACGATGATTGTGGGCAGCTCTTCGTCGGGACGCAGCTTGTATTCCTTGCCGGTTTCTTCGGCAACGAAGTCGATTTCGCGGTTGGTTGCGTCAAGCAGGTTGATCTGTCCGCCGATGACGGAGTCCCACGCGGGAGTGTTGGCGTCTTCCTGGTCTGCCAGCCACGCCTTGGCGCCGGAGTTAAGCGCGTTGATCGTCATCTTGCGGTACGTGGGGCCGGTGACCTCAACACGGCGGTCTTCCAGGCCGGGGGCAGGAGGCGCCACCTGCCAGGTCTCGTCTTCGCGGATGGCCTTGGTCTCTTCGAGGAAGTCGAGTTCGCCGCCTTCGTCGAGGAACTTCTGGCGTTCGACGCGCGCGGCCAGGCGGTCCTGGCGTTCGCCTTCGTACTTGCGGTGCAGGTCGGCGATGAGCTGCAGGGCCTCAGCGGTGAGGACCTTGGAGTATTCGGGCTTGAGCTCAGCGGTGATTTCCATGCCTTCGGGCAGCTGCAGTTCGGCAGTGGTCATTGTCTGTCTCCTATTCGTGTGATTTCACATTGTGAAATCTTTGATTCACACATTGAAAGATTAGACGGAAAAGCCGGCTGGAGTCAATAGCTGCCCCAGCCGGCTTCCGCATTGCCATAGTCAGGCGCTGGGCTTAGCGTGCGGGCCCACGACAACCATCGTTCCGGGGTTGAGGATGCCCTGGGGGTCCAAGGCTTTCTTGATGCGCTCGTTGAGTTCGTAGACGTCCTCGCCCAGGTAGTCCTTCAGCCAGGGCTGCTTGAGCTTGCCAACACCGTGCTCGCCGGTGATGGTTCCGCCCAGGTTGATGGCGAGGCTCATGACCTCGCCGTAGGCCTTATTGGCACGCTCTTCCTCACCTTCAACGGTTGGATCGAAGACGACGAGCGGGTGGGTGTTGCCGTCGCCGGCATGAGCCATAACGGGAATGCGCACGCCGTTGCGCTCTGCGATTTCCGCAATGCCCACCACGAGGTCACCCAGCTTGGGAATGGGAACGCCGACGTCCTCCAGAAGGATGGAGCCGGTCTTCTCGATGGCGGGAATCGCGTGGCGACGGGCAAAGGCGAACTGCTCACCCTCATCCGGGTCGGTTGTCGACAGGCATTCGGTAGCACCGGCCGCGTTGCAGATGTCTTCCATCCGCTGCATTTCGGATGCCGCAAACTCTGCCGGTTCGTCCGACTGGATGATGAGCATGGCCGCCGCAGTACGATCCAGGCCCATGCGCAGGTCGTCTTCAACGGCGTTGATGGTCGGGTTGTCCATGAATTCGAGCATTGAGGGCCGCATGCTGCGAGTGATGTCGAGGACAGCCTTCGAGGAGCACTCAAGACTCGGGAAGATCGCCACGAGGGTCGACGGGGTGCGCTGCTGCGGCACCAGACGCAGGGTGATCTCGACGACGATGCCGAGCGCACCTTCCGAACCGATGAACAGCTTGGTCAGCGAGAACCCTGCCACATCCTTGACGCGGGGGCCGCCCAGCGTGATGAGCTTGCCGTCAGCCAGCACCACCTTCAGCCCAAGCACGTAGTCCGTCGTGACGCCGTACTTCACGCAGCACAGACCACCGGCATTGGTCGAAATGTTGCCGCCGATCGAGCAGAATTCGCGCGAAGCCGGGTCCGGCGGATACCACAGCCCCTCAGCCTGAGCTGCCGCGTTGACTTCACCGTTGTACGCACCGGGCTGCACGACAGCGGTGCGGGTTGCGACGTCGATCGTGATGTCGCGCATTTTGTCCAAAGAAATGACAATCGCGCCGTCCTGCGCAGTGGAGCCGCCCGACAGACCCGAACCGGCGCCTCGGGGAATGACGGGGACATCGTGCTTCGCCGCCCAACGCACTGCAGTCTGCACGTGCTCAGCGCTGCGCGCTCGCACAACGGCCAGCGGCATGCCGGCATTGGGGTCGTTCGCACGGTCGCGACGGTACGCCTCCATCTGGTCGGGATTGACGGTGACAACACCCTCGGGCAGGGAGGAGATCAGTTCTTCGAGCATTTGCCCACCTTTTGCGTATCAACGGCAAAGTTCAGAAATGAATTTTCATTTCCATCTAGTGAAATTAGTATACTACGCTAGATGTGTTCTACGTCGCATTGTCACGTGTGTGCAGTCAGGAGGCGAATTGGCACCGACATCGCGAGTTCAATCAGTCGACCGCACCCTCGATGTCCTCGAGGCGCTCGGCTCCATGGGCGGGGCTGCCCGCTCCATCGACATTGCAGAGCAGCTGAGTCTTCCGGCCCCGACGGTCCACCGCATTCTGGCGACCCTGTCCGCCCGCGGCTACGTGGGGCAGCTCCCCGACAAACGCTACTCCCTAGGAGCGGCCCTCATCCGCCTGGGCGCGCAGGCAGCCGCGCAGGTCGGCTATGATCTGCAGCCCATTCTCGACGAACTGGCAGGCAAGCTCGGCGAAACCGTCAACTTGGCGTTTATGCAGGGCACAACCATGACCTACGTTGCCCAGGCTGCATCCCGTCGATCCATGCGCATGTTCACAGAAGTCGGCGCGCGCGTGCCCATGCACAGCTCCGGCGTAGGCAAAGCGACGCTTGCCCACCTGCCTTCCGGTGAGGTTGACGCGATACTCGCCTCCACCTCGTCAATTGATGCCCCGGCACTGCGAGCCGAACTGGAGCTCAGCCGCGAACGCGGTTTCGCCCTTGATGACGAAGAACAGGAAGTCGGCGTGCGGTGCCTGGCAGTGCACGTGCCGGGCGCGCCCGTGCCCGCGGCGCTCTCAACGTCCTCCCCCACATCCCGCCTGACAGAAGACGTCTACGATTCCTTCGCCAAAGAACTGCATGCCGCAGCGGCGAAGCTGACCGCGGTGTGGGAGGCCCGCACCTAAGCCGCACGTCCGCACACGACGCGCAGACAGCCCGCAAAGACAAGGCTGGGCGAGGGTTTCCCCTCGCCCAGCCTTTCAAGTTCTCAGAGTCGTTGCCTTAGCAGCTCCGACGCTCAGTCTTCGTCGCCGACAAGAACAACCATCGGCACGATCATCGGACCGCGCCGCAGCTTGGTCGACAGCCACCGGCCGATGGTGCGGCGAATGATCTGCTGCAGACGGTGCTGATTCTTCACACCGTCATCGAGCGCGTCTTCAACAGCCTTCGTGATCTTCGGCTTAATGGTGTCGAAAACACGGTCGTGCTCAGCAACACCGCGCGTGTGGATTTCCGGCCCGGCAACGATCTCGCGGTTCTTCACGTCGATCGTCATGAAGATCGACACGAAGCCCTCGCCGGCCAGCACGCGACGGTCGCGCAGATCGTCTTCCGTGACGTAGCCGACCGACTTGCCGTCGACGAAAACGTATTCGCACGGCACAGCTCCGACTATCGAAGCCTGCCCGTCCTTGAGGTCAACAACCCAGCCGTCGTCGGCGACGACAACCTTTTCCTTGGGCACGCCGGTTTCCATTGCCAGCTTCGCGTTGGCGAGCATGTGGCGCCACTCGCCGTGAACCGGCATAACGCCCTTGGGCTCCACGATGTTGTAGGCGTACAGGAGCTCACCGGCCGATGCGTGGCCGGACACGTGCACCGCGGCATTGCCCTTGTGGATCACGGTTGCACCTAGGCGCATAAGGCCGTTGATCACGCGGGACACCGAGTTTTCATTCCCCGGGATGAGCGAACTTGCCAGGATGACGGTGTCGCCCTCGGTCAGGTCGATCTGGTGGGTGCCGTTGGCCATACGCGACAGTGCCGCCATGGGCTCACCCTGCGAACCGGTGCACATGAGCACCACCTGGTCTTCGGGGAGGTCTTCGACCTGTTTGATGTCGATGATCGAACCCGCTGGAGCCTGAAGGTAGCCCAGTTCCTGGGCGATCTTCATGTTCCGGACCATGGACCGGCCGACAAACGCCACCTTGCGTCCGTGGGCGACAGCGGCTTCTAAAACCTGCTGCACACGGTGGACGTGGGATGCGAAGGACGCGACGATCACACGGCGCGAGGCGTGGCTGAACTGCTGTTCAAGCACCCGCCCGATGTTGCGCTCATGAGCCGTGAAGCCGGGAACTTCCGCGTTGGTGGAGTCCGTCAGGAAGAGGTCGACGCCTTCTTCTCCGACACGAGCAAAAGAGCGCAGGTCCGTAATCCGGCCGTCCAGGGGCAGCTGGTCCATTTTGAAGTCACCCGTGTGCAGGATGGTTCCCGCATCCGTGCGCAGGAAAATGGCCAGAGCATCCGGAATGGAGTGGTTGACGGCAATGAACTCGAGGTCGAACGGGCCGAGCTTTTCGCGGTCGCCTTCCGACACGACTTTCGTCTTGGCCCGCACGCGGTGCTCTTTGAGCTTCGGTTCGACAAGAGCCAGGGTCAGGGTTGAACCGAGAATCGGGACGTCGCGGCCCAGTTTGCGCAGCAGGTAGGGCACAGCGCCGATGTGGTCTTCGTGGCCGTGGGTCAGCGCAATGCCGACAACGTCTTTTTCGCGCCCGTCAAGGTACGAAAAGTCCGGCAGGATGAGGTCGACTCCCGGCTGTTCTTCTTCGGGAAAGAGCACACCGGCATCGATGATGAGCAGTTTGCCGTCGGTCTCGAAGACCGTCATGTTGCGCCCGACTTCACCGAGACCGCCAAGAGCGACGATCCGCAGGGCGTTGGGGTCGACCTTCGGGGGTGTTCCGAGGTCGGTTGGCAGTTCAATCACTGAAGAAAACCGTGTCCTTCCAATGTTCGGCGCAGGAAGTCGACCTGGTCCGCCGTGGCCGGCAGAAGAGGCATGCGAACTGCGCGGGAGGGAATCACGCCCATGAGCTCAAGGCAGGCCTTGGCGGCAACCACTCCGGGCATGTGATTCATGATTGCATCGACCGCAGGAGCAAGGTCCAGGGCCAGGCGGCGAGCCGCGGCGATGTCATTCGCAGCGACCAAATCCACCATTTCAGACAGGGGGCGGGCAATGACGTGCGCCGCAACCGAAACCACGCCTACGGCACCGGAGGCCAGCAGCGGCAGGTTAAGGGCGTCTTCGCCCGAGTAGTACACAAGATCAGTGCTGGCCATTACCTCGATCGTCGATGCGAGGTCGCCCTTGGCGTCTTTGACCGCGAGGATTGTGGGGCAATCGGCCAGTTCGATGAGTGTTTCCTTTTCGATCGGCACACCCGATCGGCCGGGAATGTCGTAGAGCATGACCGGCAGGTCCGAAGCATCGGCGATTGCCCGCATGTGTTCGGCAATGGCCGCCTGCGACGGTTTGGAGTAGTAGGGCGTGACGGCCAGAAGTCCATCAGCTCCGGCTTCGACGGCCTGTTCGACATTTGCAATCGAGGTGCGCGTGTCATTTGTGCCGATGCCCGCAACGACGCGGACGTTTTCCGGCACGGCTTCTTTCACGGCGCGCAGAAGGTCGCCCTTTTCTTCAAATGACGTTGTCGGGGATTCGCCGGTGGTGCCGGAGACGACGAGCATGTCGTTGCCCGTGGCCACCAGGTGCTTGGCAACAGCCTGCAGCGCATCGAAGTCGACGTCATCACCCTTGAAGGGCGTCAGCATCGCCGTACCGACGCGACCGAAAGCTGCGATCGCTTCCGCTGCCTGTGAATCTCCCTGAATAGCCATGCCCCTACTGTACCGTCAGCAGGTGTCGAAGTGGCCCGTGACCACGGTCGAGCCGTGGCAGAATCGAGCCCATGAACTCTGCGAACAGGCTCTTCCCGCCCGGGCGTCTGCAGTGGCTGGATGCGGCGCGCGGCTTGGCCCTCTTCGGGATGATCGTCACCCACATCTTCAGTCTCAGCACTGATGACCTCGAACCGACCTGGGCTGTTGTGTTCGCGGGCCGTTCCAGCGCCCTGTTCGCAGTTCTTGCTGGTTTTTCTCTGGTTCTGGCTTCGCGTTCACGGGCTCTGTCCACCCCGGGCAAAGCCATTGCAGCCGCGGTCATCCGCGGAATCATCATCTTCGCAATCGGCCTCGTGCTCGGCACTGTCAGCACTCGCCTGGCCATCATCCTCACCGTCTACGGCTTCCTGTTCATTGCCGCGTCCGTCTTGCTTCCCCTGCGCGGTCGCACACTTGCAGCACTCGCAGCCGTGTGGCTCGCAGCCTCTCCCCTCGTGTCCCACGCAGTCCGCGCCCACTGGCAGCTGGAACAGGACTTCAACGTCCCGAGCCTCGATTCGCTTTATGATCCGGCGGGCTTGCTGCAGTCGGTTGTGCTCACCGGCTATTACCCCGCGCTGCAGTGGATGAGCTACATCCTCGTGGGCATGGCGCTCGCGCATGTCCCCTGGTCACGGCAGACTGCAATAACGGCGAGCGCTGTCGGTCTGGGAACAGCCATCATGGCCTCAGCCATCTCATCCCTGCTTCTGGTGAGCCGCGGCTGGGAGGTGCTTTCCGCCTCGGCGGCTGAAGAACCGGGCCTTCTTGAACAGGCGACGACCTACGGCAACTGGGGAACCGTCCCCACCGACACCGCGTGGTGGCTGGCAGTGAACGGCCCGCACACCGGCACTCCCCCGGACCTCGTGGGAACAGCGGGAGTCGCGGTAGCGGTCATCGGGGTGTTCTGTCTGCTGTTCACCAGCTTCCCCGCGCTCGCTCCGCGTCTTCTGCTGCCGCTGACTGCCCCCGGCTCAATGGCACTGACCGCGTACTCCCTGCACGTGGTGCTGCTCGAAATGACTGCCGGCATGGCACCAACACAGGAGTATGTGACACACGGGTTGGTGCTCATCGGCATCGCCATGGTGTGGAAGGCGCTCATTTCGCGACGAGGCCCGTTGGAGACCGCTATCGCCGCGATTGTGCGGCTGGCAGTGCGCGGAAAGCGGACGAGGCGGGGTCAAGTCGACCGAGTCGGTTGAGGAGCGCCGAGGTTCGGCTGGATCAGCTGGATTCGCGGCGAGCGGTTCGCTCCATTGTGATGGCCTTGCGCATGGTGCTGCGGGCGCGACGGCGGTCACCGGCTGCGTCATAGGCCATTGACAGGCGGAACCAGGACCGCCAGTCATCCGGCGCTTCCTCGGCTTCGCGAGCGTAGAGCTCGAACTGTTCGTCGGCGGCTTCGCGGACAATCCGCCCACCTGGTGTGCGCGGGAGATCATCCGCTGGGAGCCCGCCTTCCTCGGCCAGCTGCTTGCCCAAACGCTCAATGCGAGCGCCGAACAGAAGCTCAACGATCAGCGCCCACGCGCCGATGATCGGCAGCACCAGCAGCGCGACCGCCAACAGCTTCGCGACGATATTCGGTTCGCGCAGCATGATCATGCCGCGCTGCACCATGAAGACGAGGTACAGGAGCAGCAGCACCGAAATGACTGCCGCACCGATCTTCGCTTTGGACATCAGAGGTACTTTTCCAGCCCCACCGTCAGGCCTGGGTGCTGGTCGACCTTGCCGACGGCCGTGATGATGCCCGGCATGAAGGCTTCGGTCGAGTGTGAGTCCGTGCGGATGGTGAGTGCTTCGTGAGCTGAGCCGAAGTGAATTTCCTCGGAAGCATTCATGCCCAGCTGGCGGACGGCGTGCACGTGAATGCCGTCGATCACGGCTCCGCGAGCACCGTGCGGGTCGTCCTCTGTTGCGTCGGGAACATCCGGCAGGCCCACATCGCGGCGCACTGCGGCAATCCGCTGGGCGGTCGACACGGCTGTGCCGGATGGAGCGTCGAGTTTGCGCGTGTGATGGATTTCGATGACTTCCGCAGAATCGAAATAGGGTGCGGCGAGCTCGGCGAACTGCATGGCGAGAACCGCCCCAATGGAAAAGTTCGGCGCGATGAGAACACCGACGTCCGGGTGCTGCTCGGTCAGCTGTTCCAGGCGCTGCAGACGTTCGTCACTCCACCCCGTTGTGCCCACGACACAGTGGATGCCGTGGCTGACCAGAAAGTGAACATTGTCTTCCGTTGATTTGGGCACAGTGAGCTCAACGGCGACGTCCGCTCCGGCTTCCACCACGGCGGAAAGATCGTCCCCACGGCCGATCGTCGCCACCAGCTCCATGCCGTCGGCTGCTTTCACCGCTTCGACGGCGTGCGAGCCCATGCGTCCTGATGCTCCGATGACTGCGACTTTGACTGCCACGTGATTCCCTTTCTGTCGGTCAGGTCCATTTTGTCATCCCACCGCGGTGTTAATATCAAAGACCATGCAGGCTCCCCTCGGATTCGACAGCGCAGAATACATCCGCCAACAGTCAGCACACATCGCCCAGCGGCGCCGCGACATCGGCGGCAAGCTCTACCTCGAAATGGGCGGCAAGCTCTTCGACGACAATCACGCCTCACGCGTTCTGCCGGGCTTCACCCCGGACAACAAACTGGCAATGCTTGCCGAACTGAAGGACGAACTCGAAATCCTCGTCTGCGTCAGCGCGCGCGATCTCGACCGCCACAAAATCCGGGCCGACCTGGGAATCAGCTATGAGGACGACGTCCTGCGGCTGATCGACGCTTTCCGCGACGAGGGCTTCACCGTCAACAACGTCGTCATGACCCAGCTGGACGACGGCAACCTCAAAGCCCGCGAATTCATCACCAAGCTCGAACGCCTGGGGCTCACGGTCGCCCGACACGTGACCATCCCCGGCTACCCCAGCAACACCTCGCTCATCATGAGCGAAGACGGCTTCGGCAGAAACGACTGGGTCGAAACCACCCGCGACCTCATCGTCGTCACCGGCCCCGGCCCGGGGTCGGGCAAACTCGCCACGTGCCTGTCGCAGCTCTACCTCGACAGCCAGCGCGGCATCACCTCCGGCTACGCAAAGTTTGAGACCTTCCCCATCTGGAACCTCCCCCTGGAACACCCGGTCAACCTGGCCTACGAAGCTGCAACGGCAGACCTTGACGACATCAACGTCATCGATGCCTACCACCTGCGCGCATACGGCCGGGAAGCCACGAGCTACAACCGAGACATCGAAGTGTTCCCGCTGCTGAAGGCCACCCTCGAAGAGCTCTACGGAGAATCGCCCTACCAGTCCCCAACCGACATGGGTGTGAACATGGTGGGCATGTGCATCAGCGACGACGGCGTCGTGCGGCACGCGGCCCAACAGGAAATCATCCGCCGCTACTTCACCGCGCTTGCTGACGAACGCCGAGAAAACGTCGACAACACGGTGTCAGAGCGGATCGCCGTCATCATGCGCAGAGCACAGATCACCCCGGCGGACAGGCCGATCATCGGCATTGCCCAGAACCTTGAAGCATCCACGGGGCAGCCAGCTTCGGCCATGCAGCTGCACGACGGCACCATCATCACCGGCAAAACCTCTGAACTGCTGGGCTGCTCAGCCGCCATGCTGCTCAACGCGCTCAAACACCTGGCGGGCATCGACCCGGACGTGCACCTGCTGCAGCCGGAGAACATCGAACCCATCCAGACACTCAAAACCCAGCACCTGGGAAGCCGCAATCCCCGCCTGCACATGGACGAAGTTCTCATCGCACTATCAGCCTCAGCTACGGCTGACCAGCACGCCGACGCCGCGCTGGCCAAGCTGAAGGACCTGCGCAGCTGCGATGTGCACACCACCACCCTCCTGGGTTCAGTGGACGAAGAGGTGTTCCGCAACCTGCAGATGCGCGTCACCTCGGACCCCAAGTACCAGCGCAAGTCGCTCTACCACAAACGCTGAGTTCAGGCAGGGCGGCCGGCAGCTTTGCCAGGAGCCGCGCTGCCCACAGAATCAGGGCACAGAAAAGGCGGGGAACACCATGTTCCCCGCCTTCTGCGTGTTGGAGCTATCAGCCCAGCAGGAGGCCTTCGCCCTGCTTGCGTGCGCGCTCGAAGCGAGCCTGGACGTCTTCCCAGTTCACAACGTTCCACCAGGCCTTGACATAGTCAGCCTTGACGTTCTTGTAGTCGAGGTAGAAGGCGTGCTCCCACATGTCCAGCTGCAGCAGCGGGACGTAGCCCATCTGCACGTTGCCCTGCTGGTCGTAGAGCTGCTCGATGGTGAGCGCCTGACCCAGCAGGTCCCAGCCGAGAACAGCCCAGCCGGAGCCCTGGATGCTGGTTGCAACAGCTTCGAAGTGTCCGCGGAACTTGTCGAAGTCGCCGAAGGCGTCGTCGAGAGCGGCAGCGAGTTCGCCGGTCGGCTTGTCGCCGCCGTCCGGGGACATGTTGTTCCAGAAGATCGAGTGGTTGACGTGGCCGCCGAGGTTGAAGGAGAGATCCTTCGAAGCCTTGGCTGCGGCTGCGAAGTCACCCTTGTCGCGTGCTTCAGCCTGCTGTTCAAGAGCAGTGTTCACACCGTTGACGTAGGTCTGGTGGTGCTTGCTGTGGTGCAGTTCCATGATCTGGGCCGAGATGTGCGGCTCCAGAGCTGCGTAGTCGTAGGAAAGGTCGGGAAGATCGTACTTGACGGTCATGTCTTCCTCCTAAGAAGTCAATGAGCGACGTCTGTCGCTATCGCTTTCGAGCCTATCGAAGCTCGTCACCGGCTACAACGGGGGATGCCCAGCCCGTTATTCCAGATGGCCGGGCATCCCGGCTGTGCTCATTTGCCGAACTGCGGGTTGTTGACCAGGTATTCGGCCGTCGGCGAATGTTCGCCCATAAGGAACAGGCGCGGTGCCTGCGCCTTGCGCGCCTCGGCAAGACCGGCTGCCAGCTCAGCTGCATCCGTGACTTTCTGCGCCTCCATGCCAAGCGAGCGCGCCAGCGCGACGAAGTCCGGACGTCCCAGTGCCACGGCTGTCGGTTCGTCGCCGCGTTCGAGCATTTCGCGGGCGATCTCGCCGTAGCCGCCGTTGTCCACAATGATGAACGACACGGCCAGCTGGTGCTCTACCGCGGCCATGAGCTCCTGGATGGTGAACATCGATCCGCCGTCACCGGCAACTGCGATGACGTCTTCGTCGGGGCGGGCGAACTTCGCGCCGATGCCCGCCGGCAGGCTGTAGCCGAGTGTGCCGCCGCCGGCCGGGTACAGGTAGCGGTCACCCTCACGCAGCTGAACTCCCAGCTGCAGGCCGTAGTAGCAGGACATCGACGAATCACCCACGAGCGTCAGCGGGCCGTCAATCGTCTTCCGGTGTGTGTTGATGGCTTCGGTCAGGGCTTTAAACGGCTTGTGCCATTCAGCGCGTTCAGCTTCGATTTCCTCAGCCAGCGGAGCCGACCATAGTTCACCTTCGGCACGCTGCCCGCCGAGCTTCGCAACCAGTGCTTCAACCGCATCCTCAGCACGGGCCAACAGCGGATGCGAAGGCGAGGCGTTTGTGATCATGGCGCGCTGGTCGATATCGATGCGAACAATTGTTTCGGGCAGCCGCATACCGGGGTCCCAGAACTCACTCGGGGCAAGCTCTGTGCCGATTGCGATGAGCGCGTCCGCCTGCCCCAGCAGGGTGTGGAATGCCGCCAGACCGCCGATGGCGCCAACCCGGTTGGGCGATTCGAGAACACCCATTCCAGCGGTCGTTTCGACAATAGGGGCGCCCAGAACCTCCGCGAGCTGCGCTGTGGCCCGACCGGCGCCTCGGGAGCCTCCCCCGGCAATGAGCAGCGGCTTCTTCGCAGAGCGAAGAGCCTGGGCCGCAGATTCCAGAACAGTCTCGTCCAGCGGCAGCCGGACATCTGTGGACACCGGCAGCACCGGTGTGTGCGGGCCCTCCTCTTCGATGACGTCCAGTGGGATTTCCAGGTAGACGGGCTTGTTGCGACCCGTCGTCATCGTCGCGAACGCGTGAGCGACCGCTTGCGGGATCTCGCTTGGCGCAGTCACCCGAACCGACGATTCGACAATGGAGTCAAAAACACCCGACTGTGAGCGGACCTCGTGCAGAAGGCCATTGCCCAGACCCGGGTGACGCACGGGAACACCCGGGCTGATCAGCAGCACCGGCACGGAGTCTGAATGCGCCTGCAGCATGGCTGCGGCCGCATTGAGTGCAGCCGGGCCGGTCGTTGTGATGAGCACGGATGGTTTGCCAGAAACACGCGCAGAACCATCGGCCGCATAGCCTCCGCCCTGTTCGTGCCGGGGTGTGATGACGCGAATCCCCTCGCTGTGCAGACCCGCGAAGATTTCAAGATTGTGCGTGCCGGGAATGCCGTACACCTGTTCAATGCCGTGCGCTTTGAGTGCCGCGGCAAGCTGGCGTCCGCCGGTGGTGTTCATCGTGGTCCTTTCGCTCGGTGGCGTCGAGTACACAGAATGCAGTCAGTGGGTTGGGTTGTCAGAAGTCCAGGTCGTCCCGTGGGCCTACGGTGGCCATGGCCCATTCCTGTCCGAACAGGCGTGCGGCAAGCTCCCGCACATCTTCTGGGGTGACGGAGCGGGTCCGTTCGACGATTTCGTCAGTCGTCAGAAGCGGCTGGCCGGTCAGTTCGCTGCGGCCCAAACGGTTCATCCGAACCGCGGAGCTCTCCATGGCGAGCACAGCGGAAGCCGCACTCGCAGAGGCAGTGTCTGCCACCTCGGCAGGGGTCGGTCCGTTTTCGGCCAGTTCTGCGCACTCCGCACGGATGAGCCGCAGAACCTCCGGCGCATCTTCCGGCGCGCACCCGGCATAGATGCCGAAGTCGCCGATGTCGCTGAACTGAGAGCCCGCGCAGTGCACCGAATAGGCCAGGCCGCGATCCTCACGGATGCTCTGGAACAGGCGCGAGGACATTCCGCCGCCCAGAAGCATCTGCAGGACTGCAAGCGTGAAGCGGTCCGGGTGCCCCAGGTGCAGGCCTTGGACACCCGTGAGCAGCACCTGCTGTTCGGTCGGTTTGACCAGTCCGCCGCGCGCAGCGTGGAACACGGGAGCCGGTTCGACTGTGGCACTCGAGGTGTCGCCAACCGGGGACGAGGTGCCACCCACCTCATCAGGCAGGTGCTCGGCTGCGCGCCGGCACGCCTCGACAACAGCTTCGTGTTCCGCTCCCCCGGCGGCCGCAATGACGATCCGCGGTCCCGTGTAGGCGTACGCGTAGTGGTCGATGAGTTCGCTGTGGTCCAGCTGCGCGATGCGCTGCTTTGTGGCGCCCACGGGACGGCCCAGGCCGGAACCGCGGTAGATGATCGAATCGTAGTGTTCGTAGAGAACGTCGACAGGGTCGTCGGCAGCCATCGCGAGTTCGTCGATGATGACTTTGCGTTCGCGTTCGAACTCCACCGGGTCCAGAAGCGAATTGAACACCATGTCGCACAGCACTTCGGCAGCGCGATCGAGGTCGTCGATGAGGCAGCGGGCGTAGTAGGCGGTGTACTCCTTTGCGGTCACCGCGTTGGCTTCCCCGCCGAGCCTGTCGAATTCCCGCGCGATGTCCTTCGCGGTGCGCTGCCGGGTTCCCTTGAACAGCATGTGCTCAAGGAAGTGGGTGGAGCCGGCCGTGTCGTCGGTTTCGCTGCGTGAGCCCGAGCCGATCCAGATGCCGAAGGTCTCCGAGCCCAAGCCCGGCATCGTTTCGGTGATGATGCGAATACCAGACGGGAGGACAGTGCGGGCTACCGCACTGTCCTCCCGGTGAAGAGGTTCAGTCAAGGGTGAGGTCAGTCTTCGTCGGACGACTGCTCTTCGTCGACAACCGGAACCAGCGACAGCTTGCCGCGGTCGTCGATCTTCGAGATCTCAACCTGGATGGGCTGACCCACGCCGACAACGTCTTCGACGTCGTCAACGCGCTTGCCGCCGTTGAGCTTGCGCAGCTCGGAGATGTGCAGCAGCCCGTCCTTGCCGGGGCTGAGCGACACGAAGGCGCCGAAGCTCATGAGCTTCACAACGGTGCCCAGGTAGCGCTCGCCGACTTCCGGAACCTGCGGGTTGGCGATCGCGTTGATGGCGTCGCGAGCAGCTTCAGCAGACGGGCCGTCGGTTGAGCCGATCAGAACGGTGCCGTCGTCTTCGACCGAGATCTCCGCGCCGGTGTCTTCCTGGATCTGGTTGATCATCTTGCCCTTGGGGCCGATGACCTCGCCGATCTTGTCCACCGGGATGACAACCGACAGGATGCGCGGAGCAGTCGGAGCCATTTCGGCAGCCGGTCCGTCGATGGCTTCGCTCATGACATCGAGGATCGCGTGGCGGGCTTCCTTGGCCTGCTTCAGCGCGGCACCGAGCACGGAGGCCGGCAGGCCGTCAAGCTTGGTGTCCAGCTGGATGGCGGTGATGAAGTCTTCGGTTCCGGCAACCTTGAAGTCCATGTCGCCGAAGGCGTCTTCAGCGCCGAGGATGTCGGTCAGTGCGGCGTAGGCGCGCTGCGGGCCCGATTCGGTTTCGATGATGTCCGAAACCAGGCCCATGGCGATGCCTGCCACGGGTGCGCGCAGCGGCACACCGGCTGCCTGCAGCGACAGGGTCGAAGCACAGACCGAGCCCATCGAGGTCGAGCCGTTCGAGCCGAGAGCCTCCGACACCTGACGGATGGCGTACGGGAACTCCTCGCGGCTGGGCAGAACCGGCACAAGAGCCCGCTCTGCGAGAGCACCGTGGCCGATTTCGCGGCGCTTGGGGCTTCCGACGCGGCCGGTTTCACCGGTCGAGTACGGCGGGAAGTTGTAGTGGTGCATGTAGCGCTTGGAGGTTTCCGGCGCCAGCGAGTCGATCTGCTGCTCCATCTTGAGCATGTTGAGGGTCGAAACCCCGAGGATCTGGGTTTCGCCGCGCTCAAACAGTGCCGAACCGTGCACGCGAGGCAGAACATCAACATTGGCCGACAGCGGACGGATGTCCTTCAGACCACGACCGTCGATGCGCACCTGCTCGGTGAGGATGCGCTGGCGGATGATGTCCTTCGTAATCGCGTTGAGGGCGCCTGCGATTTCAGCTTCGCGGCCTTCGAACTTTTCGCCCAGCTGTTCGTAGAGGTCGTCCAGCAGAGCGTCAGCTGCGGCTTCGCGCTCCTGCTTGTCGGCGATCTGGAAGTTCTTGGCCTGCCTGTCGTAGGCGGCTTCCTTCACAGCGTCGTAGACGTCGTCTTCGTAGGCCTTGAAGATGGGGAACTCGGCAACCGGCTTGGCGGCCTTTTCAGCGAGTTCTTCCTGTGCGCGAACAAGTTCGCGGATGAAGGGCTTAGCGGCTTCCAGACCGGCTGCCACAACTTCTTCCGTGGGCTTCTGGCCACCGGCCTTGATAAGGTCCCAGGCCTGTTCGCCGGCTTCGGCTTCGACCATCATGATGGCCACGTCGCCGTCGACCACGCGACCGGCAACAGCCATGTTGAAGACAGCGTCCTTCAGCTGCGAGTGGTTGGGGAACGCAACCCACTGGTCTTCGATGAGCGCAATGCGCACACCGCCGATGGGGCCGGAGAACGGCAGTCCGCCCAGCTGGGTGGACATGGAGGCCGCGTTGATGGCCAGGGTGTCGTAGATGTGGTCGGGGTTGATCGACATGACCGTGACGACCACCTGGACTTCGTTGCGCAGGCCCTTGACGAAGGACGGGCGCAGCGGGCGGTCAATCAGACGGCACGCGAGGATCGCGTCGGTGGTGGGACGGCCTTCGCGGCGGAAGAACGAACCGGGGATCTTGCCGGCGGCGTACTGGCGCTCTTCGACGTCGACGGTCAGCGGGAAGAAGTCAAAGCCTTCGCGCGGGTTCTTGCTGGCGGTCGTGGTCGACAGCAGCATGGTGTCGTCGTCGAGGTAGGCAACGGCCGAACCGCTGGCCTGCTTGGCCAGACGGCCCGTTTCGAAGCGCACCGTGTGCGAACCGAAGCGCCCATTGTCAATGTGGGCAACTGAGGAATAAGGGTGAATACCCAAAAGAGTCTCCGTTCATAGGGGATGACTGAAAGCGTCCCCGCACCCGGTGCTCGATCGAAGCCCACGCACACTCTCTGTTGCGGAGGCCACTGTCGATCACCGGCAGAATGCGGGCTTGGACACCGCTCAGTGTATCAAGCACAACGGCCCGCCTGCGGGATGCAGGCGGGCCGTTGAGTGAAGATCAGATGATCAGCGGCGAAGACCGAGCTTCGCGATGAGCGCACGGTAGCGCTCAATGTCGGTTTCAGCGAGGTACTTGAGCATACGACGACGCTGACCGACCAGCAGGAGCAGACCGCGACGCGAGTGGTGGTCGTGCTTGTGCTCCTTGAAGTGTTCGGTGAGGTCCTTGATACGGCGGCTCATGACGGCGATCTGAACTTCCGGGGAACCGGTGTCGCCTTCGTGGGTCGCGTATTCCTTGATGATTTCCTGCTTAACGGACTTGTCAAGTGCCATGCGGTTCTCCTTCAGAAATCGCTGCGCGGCGCACTCGCCTGGTGCGAATGCCCTATCAGACCGCGGCCGGCAAAACGGCAGAGACCACCTTAACACGCCCGCACCCCTCTGCGATAATCGAGCCATGGACACCACAAACGTAGAATCCTTCAGCCTCGATCACACAGCTGTCGCCGCACCCTATGTGCGCGTTGCCGACCGCACGGAGTTCCCCGGCGGAGTCGAACTCATCAAGTACGACGTCCGATTCTGCCAGCCCAACAAAGAACACCTCGACATGGCCGCCATCCACTCCATTGAGCACATGACGGCACACCACATGCGCAACCACACCGACGGCCTCGTCGACTTCTCCCCCATGGGCTGCCAGACCGGCTTCTACGCTCTGACCAACGGCATCGAACCGGCAGAGTTCCTGCCGATCCTGGAAAAGGCCTTCAACGACCTCCTGAAAGCCGAAGCTGTTCCCGCCGCAAATGAAACGCAGTGCGGCTGGGCGGCAAGCCACTCCCTTGAAGGCGCTAAGACCGCTGTGCGCGACTTCCTCGCCAAGCGCGGCGAATGGGATCAGGTGTTCGCCTGATGGCCCCCGGCCAGCTGCCCAGCGGCCCCGTTGCCATCCAGGTGGCGATGGACCAGGAGGCCGCACCCTTCTTGGCCTCAGCCGAAAGCCGTGAGCACCTGCGGACACTCGGCCCGGCAGATTTTCACCGACTGGAGTTCGACTTCGGACCCGCTGTTCTCATTCGCAGCGGAATCGGCCTAGCGAACGCAAGCACCGCAACAACACAGGCAGCCATGCTGTACGAACCGCGCGCCGTCATTTCCGCAGGGTCAGCCGGCGGCGCCGGAGAGGACATCGCAATTGCCGATGTGGTGATTGCCGACAGCGTGCGCTTCCACGACTCCGATGCCACCGCATTCGGCTACGAACCCGGCCAGGTGCCGGACATGCCCGCCGCCTACCCTGCAGACGCCCGACTGCTTGCCGCTGGGCGGCAGTGGGCCGCAGAGAATACCCGGGTGAAGTTCGGCGAGGCCCTGTCAGGCGCATCGTTCATCACGGAGGCCAACATCGGCCACATGCGGCAGACGTTCCCCGCGGCACTGAGCACGGACATGGAAACCGCGGCCATCGCACAGACGGCCCACACCTTCGGCGTTCCGTTCGGTGCAGTGCGCGCGATCTCAGACCTGTGCGGCCCGAAGGCCGGCGATGACTTTTCACTCAGCCTCGACGAGGCTGCCGAAATGTCAGCCGAGGCGACCCTCGGACTGCTGCGGGCATTCAATGCCCAGGGCGGCGCAGATGTCGCGGACGTCTAGGGCGATCTGCTCAATCAGCTGGTCGAGGCCGTTGAAGACGACCTGGCCGCGAATGCGGTGGGTGAATTCGACTTCAGCCTCGTCCCCGTAGACATCGAGGTCTGCAAAGTCGACACCGATGATGTGCGCTTCCACGCGCCGGTCATCACCGTAGAACGTGGGGTTAGAGCCCACGGATATTGCCGTGGGCAGGCGCTCTCCGCCGTTGAAGCGAGTCCAGCCGGCGTACACGCCGTCGGCCGGAGTCATGCCGTCGACCAATCCGAGGTTGGCAGTCGGGAAGCCGAGTTCGCGTCCCCGGGCGTTGCCGTGGACGACCGTTCCCGTCACCGAATGGGGTTCCCCCAGGATGTGGGCTGCCGCCGTGACATCACCAGCGTCGATGAGCGAGCGGACTTCTGTCGATGAGTAGCGTCCGCCGTCGTCGCCGAGGTCGTCAAGGCCGATGACGGTGTCGATTCCGCATTCCCTGCCATAGGTGCGCAGAGTATTGAGATCTCCGGAGTTTCCTCGGCCGAAGCGGACATCGCTGCCGACGACAACCGCACTGGCGCGCATGTGGCCCACGAGGTAATCGCGGATGAACTCCTCTGGGCTCGCCTGCGCGAAGTCGAGGGTGTAGTGCTGAACGAGAACGGCATCGACGCCGGTTTCGGCGATCTTGTCGAGCTTCTCGTCGAGTCCCATGATGAGCTTCGGGGCGTGCTCGGGACTGTGCACGGCCGCCGGGTGAGGATCGAAAGTCAGAACGACGGCGGGAACTGCGAGTCGTTTCGCCGTGGCAACGAGTTCACCCAGCACCAGCCGGTGGCCGCGGTGAACACCGTCGAAATTGCCGATCGTCACGGCGTTGGCCGTCTGCAGACGCTTAGGCCCGGCAGCGAACTCTGCTGTCGACCGGAAAATCTCCACGACGCTCCTTATGTTTGGGACGGGCTAAGCGTAGCGCACAAGAAACCGGGCTGCTTCACCCAGCACACCGGCCACTGCCAGCGACGCAAGGCTGCCGATGATGAACCTCTCCCCCGCCGCGCGGGACGCACGCAGCTCAGGAAAGCGTCCGAGCCCTTTGAGCGCGACGATGACGGCGAGAACTTCGGGCTGTCCCAGCGCAATGGCAACCGCCGCAGTGAACCTTTCGAGCAGACCGATCCACAGTCCCCCGCGGAGCAGACCCGGAGAGTCGATAGCGGGGGCGTCCTGCACCGCAGGCTCCTGTTTGATGTCCAACGCCGGCTTTTCCCGCCTGCTCGCGGCGGCTCGCAGAATGAGGGACGTCACGGGCCAGCCGATCAGTGAGGCCGCGAGTCCAGCGGCCAAAGCAGCCACCAGTTCAAGCATCGTGGCGCCCGTTCTCCTCGTTGAGCAGCAGCTCCAGCTGCGTGACTCCCTCTTCAACGGCCGCGGCCTTGGATGCCCGCAGCGAGTCAGACACCGCCTGCTGCGAGATCTGCAGCTGTTCGGCCACCTGGCGCTGAGTGTGATTGCGGGCCAAGGAAAGAACTTCCCACTGCCTGTCGCTTGCCTTCTCGATCCAGTGCGCTGTGAAGCCGGCAAGCGTTTGGGCCGGCTCTACGGGCCCGGCAGGTGAGCGCACAGCGATTTCCTGCCATCGGTTCTTGGCGGTCTCAACGGCGCAGCGGGCGGCGAGAAACGCATCACCCCTTGAGGCCGAAGGTGTTTCTGCAAGCTCGGCGGAACCGATGCCGATTCCGACAGACCAACGCCCGCTGCGGAGAATAACCTCGAGTGCAGCAAGCACATCCGCCCCGGTGGCGAACACGCCCTGCACCTCATCCCCCACTGTCCGTTCAAAAGGCAGGACAGCTGAACACTCCGACGCAGCGGCCAACAAGGCCGGCACTCGGTCGGGTTCACTGCGCGAATCACGCTGATCGGCGTTGATGACGAACATAGAGACAGTATTTCAGCAAAGCAGCGTGCGAACAAGCAAAATGACTTGTTTTTTATTTTACAAGTGATTACTGCTTGTAATCTTCGAGCGAGGTGGTGCCCACCGCAATCTTCCACGCACCGTGCCGCGGCTCGACAACACCCACGAGCCTGCCGTCGGCAATTGCCGCACACCTGTCGGCGCTCGGATCGGCCTCGGGAATAGGCAGAAACCGCCCCTGCAGAAGACCACGCGCAACCTGCGTATCGACCTTCACCGCGGGCATGAGACCAGCCGCACCCGAACCGAGGCCGATCAGCTCAGCGGGCGGCACCTCGTCAACCTGGCCCCGCTCTGGAAGCTCGTGGGCGTCATCAACGGAAAAAGGACCGATACGGGTCCGGCGCAGAGCGGTCAGGTGCCCGTACACACCGAGGTCTTCGCCGATGTCACGAGCCAGGGCGCGGATGTAGGTGCCGGTGGAGCAGTCGACAGAGATATCGACGTCGATATGCGATTCAGCACGGCGAATATCGTGAATGTCGAAGCGAGAAACAGTCACCGAACGGGGTTTGAGCTGGACGTCTTCACCGGCGCGCACAAGCTCATAGGCCTTTTTGCCTTCGATCTTCACGGCAGAAACAGCCGACGGCACCTGCTCAATGCTGCCTGTCTGCTTTGCCACGGCTTCCCGAATCTCAGCTTCGGTCAGCCCCGCCAAAACGGCCGGGTCGGCGAAACGATCGGGCGATGAGTCCGCATCGTCACTGGGCGTTGACGAGCCCAAGCGCATGGTGGCGGTGTAGGTTTTATCAGCCCCGACCACGTAGGTCAGAAGCTTGGTCCCCTGCCCCAGACCAAGCACAAGAAGGCCCGTTGCCATGGGGTCAAGGGTGCCGGCGTGCCCCACCTTGCGGGTGCCGTACCAGCGACGGGTGCGCGAAACGGCGTCGTGACTGGTGATCCCACCGGGCTTGTCTATCAGCAGAAGCCCGGTGGGACCAGAAGAAGATTTCGTCACTTCACAGAAATGTGGACGTGGTCAAAGTGGTTCGCGGTCGCGCTTCCGCGGTTTTCCATCTGCTTCCAACCGCGTCCGGGCATCCAGATTCGCTGTTCCCAGATGATGTACTTGATGTTGAGCTTCGAGGAGTTCTTGATCAGGTAGTTCGAAATGGCGTCGCCGGTCGAACCGGTGATCATAACGTCGACGGCGTTGCCCGTGTGGTGATCCGAACCGGGGTCATTGCGGCGGCCGCCATAGGACTTCACCTGCGGGAACTGGGCGCAGACCGCACGGTAAGCGGAAATCGCGTTGGGGGTGAGCCCGCTTTCAATAGACGAGGACACCGAGCACTTTGCGCCGGACACATTGCCCGAAGCCGCTGCGGCACCAGCAGAAGAGGACTTGCTGTCAGACGAGGAGCTGCTGCCGGAAGCGCCGGATGCGGAGCCGTTCGAGGACGCTGCACCGGAACCGGCCGAACCGTCGGTGTTTTCCTCAACAGGTTCGGCAAGAGAGACCGCGCCGGCCTTGACCGACTTTTCGGCGTCCTTGGGAGCCTTGGACGAAACGACGTCGGCCTCCGGGGCGAGCTTCGACGCGAAAGCTGCGGTGTCATCTTCGCCTGCGCCGTTGTTGGTCATAACGGCGGCCGATGTTGCAATTGCAGCACTTGCTGCAACGGGGACGGCAATAGCCGAAAGAACCGGGCGGCGGTTAACCTTCGCGAGGATCCCCGTGGAGGTCAGGGTTTCTGCGTCGCGGCGGGCCGAACGGCGGCCGGGCTTCGACGGGCGAAGCGCTCCAAGAAGATCAGCGACGTCAGCGAAAGCGCTCTTCTTAGGTGCTGAGTGTCTACCCACTGATGTTTCCAATCCTTAATGAACGTTACCGAAGCTTTATAAAGCATAGGGGGCGGCTGTGCACAATGCAAAGCCGCCCCCTACGAGTTTCGTCACATCCGATCAGGCGTCGAAATCGAAGTCCTCGTTCGGCTTTCGTTCCCTGGGCTTCCGGTAGGGGTCTTCGTCCCCTGCCGGAACCGCTCCCTTGGATGCTGCCGCGATTTCAGCATCGCGCGCCTGGGCCTTCGCCAGGAGGTTTTCGATGTCCTCAGCCGCCTGCGGTACAGCGTCCGCCGTGAACTCAAGAGTCGGGGTCAGTCGGATGCCCAGGCCCTTGCCCACTTCGGAGCGGATGAGACCGCGTGCCGATTCCAGCGCCGCCTGAGTTGAGGCCAGCTGTTCGTCGTCACCGAAGACCGTGTAGAACACAGTTGCGTTCTGCAGGTCGCCGGTCACCCGAACATCGGTGATCGTGATGAAGCCCAGCCGCGGGTCCTTGACTCGCTTTTCGAGGGTTTCGGCCACGATGACCTTGATCCTGTCGGCAATCTTGCGTGCGCGTGTGGGATCGCTCATGTCAGAGTCTCCTTACTCGAGCCTCAGTCGCGGGGCTTTTCCTGCATCTCGAAGGCTTCGAGGATGTCGCCTTCGCGAATGTCATTGAACTTGCCCAGGCCGATACCGCATTCGTAGCCGTCGCGGACTTCCGTGACGTCGTCCTTGAAGCGGCGCAGCGATTCGACTGCGAGGTTGTCGCCGATGACGACACCGTCGCGGGTCAGGCGAACCTTGGCATTGCGCTTGATCACACCGTCGCGAACGATCGAACCGGCGATGTTGCCGAACTTCGACGAGCGGAACACTTCGCGGATCTCGGCCGATCCGATGTGCACCTCTTCGTATTCCGGCTTGAGCATGCCCTTAAGCGCTGCTTCGATGTCGTCGATCGCGTCGTAGATCACCGAGTAGTAGCGAACGTCGACGCCTTCGGCATCCGCGAGGTCGCGAGCGTTGGCCTCGGGACGGACGTTGAAGCCGATGACGATTGCGTTGTCAACAGTTGCGAGGTTGATGTCGTTCTCGGTGATCGCACCAACACCACGGTGAATGATTCGCAGGCCGACTTCGTCGCCGTCGCCGACTTCGATGTTGAGCAGCGAGTCTTCGAGGGCTTCGACAGCACCCGACACATCACCCTTGAGGATGAGGTTGAGCATGTCGATCTTGCCCTCTTCGATTGCCTTCGTGAAGTCTTCGAGGCTGATGCGCTTGCGGCTGCGCGCGGCTGCCGCGTTGCGTTCAAGAGCATCGCGCTTCTCGGCGATCTGACGGGCGGTGCGGTCGTCGCTGACGACCATGAAGGAATCGCCAGCGCGCGGCACGCTCGACAGGCCGAGCACCTGCACGGGGCGCGACGGGCCGGCTTCTTCGACCGTGTTGCCGTTTTCGTCGAACATGGCGCGAACGCGTCCGTGGCTGGAACCGCAGACAATCGCGTCGCCCTGTCGCAGCGTTCCAGAGTCGACCAGCACGGTCGCAACTGCACCGCGACCGCGGTCGAGCTTCGCTTCGATTGCGACACCGCGGGCTTCGCGGTCAGGGTTGGCCTGCAGGTCAAGTGCCGCATCGGTGGTCAGCAGAACGGATTCGAGCAGTTCGTCAATGCCCGTGCCCTGCTTAGCCGAGATCTTCACGAACATCGTGTCACCGCCATACTCTTCGGCGATGAGGTTGTACTCGGTCAGCTGCTGCATGACCTTGTCCGGGTTGGCTTCGGGCTTGTCGACCTTGTTGACCGCCACGACGATCGGCACGCCGGCAGACTGCGCGTGGTTGAGCGCTTCAATCGTCTGCGGCATGACGCCGTCATCGGCTGCCACGACGAGGACTGCGACGTCGGTGGCCTTCGCACCGCGAGCACGCATAGCCGTGAAGGCTTCGTGACCCGGGGTGTCGAGGAAGGTCATCTTGCGCTCTTCGCCTTCGTGGTCGACCGTCACCTGGTAAGCACCGATGTGCTGGGTGATGCCGCCGGATTCGCGGTCGATGACGTTGGTCTTGCGGATAGCGTCCAGCGTGCGGGTCTTACCGTGGTCGACGTGACCCATGACGGTGACGACCGGCGGGCGCGGCTGCAGGAGGTCGTCGTCTTCGTCTTCGAGCTCTTCGGCTTCGAGGTCGTAGCCGAAGCTTTCGAGCAGTTCGCGGTCTTCGTCTTCGGGCGACACGATTTCGATCTTGTAGCCGAGCTCTTCGCCCAGCACCTTGAACGTGTCTTCGTCCAGCGACTGCGTAATCGTCGCCATTTCGCCCAGGTGGAACAGGATTGTCACCAGGTTTGTGGGGTCGGTTTCGATCCGCTCGGCGAAGTCCGCCAGCGAAGCACCGCGGCGCAGGCGCAGCGGCGTCGAGCCGTCACCGCGAGGAACCTTGACACCGCCGACCGACGGTGCCTGCATTTCCTCCATTTCCTGACGCTTTGCCCTCTTGGACTTGCGACGGCGACCGGAAGGTCCGCCGCGTCCGAAAGCACCCTGTGTGCCGCCGCGACCGGGACCGCGACGAC
>NZ_KV789343.1:0-79736 GCF_001807555.1 Brevibacterium sp. HMSC08F02
CGTCACGCACTCTGAAACCGGAAGAGCCCCTTATTCCAGGAACAGCTTCTCACAAGGGGCGTTGTAGATCAGAGGCGTCAGGTGGTGGTTGCAACGCCTGATTTCTTGTGGAGGGTGTTGTGCTGTGTTCGATGTTTGTGTGGTGGATGGATCATGATGCGGTGGCTCGGTTCTGGCAGGGTTGGCCTATGAGAGCGTCGTATGAAGATGTAGGGATGTTGGAAACGGCGGCTTTGCGGTATTCGGCTTCTGTGGGTGGGATGAAACCACCGGCGTGGAAGAATCCGCGGCGGTTGTTGTCGTATGAGGAGCGCTGTCAGATTCAGGCGCTGCTGGCGACTGGTTTATCGATTCGAAAGGTTGCTGCTCAGTTAGGGCGTGCGCCGTCAACGATCAGTCGTGAGATTCGGAATAACACGTATGCGAAAACCCGTCATCAATTCCGGGCTGCACGAGCGCATCGTTCAGCGTGGAATGCTCGTCGCCGGCCGAAACCGTCGAAGTTCGCAGCTGATCAGCGTTTGCGTCAGTGGGTGCAGCAGCGACTGGATGAGAACTATTCTCCAGGACAGATTGTGGGACGCTTACAGTGTGAATTGAAAGCCCGGCTGCGCACAGGCCGATCAGTGCGCAAACCTCGTCGTACCGGTGGCGGGAAACGGGGACAGAACAAGAACATGATCAATATCAGCCAGCGACCTGAAGACGCTGGGCTGCGCAGCGTGCCAGGCCATTGGGAAGGCGATCTGATTATCGGCAAGAACGGCGCGTCATGCATCGGAACAGTCGTTGAGCGCTACTCGAATTACCTGCTCTTGATTTGGATGGAACCCGCGAAAAGCAGGATTGATGCGTTCTGTGAAGGGTTGGTAGAGAAATTAGGAGCTCTGCCGGAGAACTTGAAGCAGTCCCTGACATGGGATCAAGGCAAAGAAATGGCTGAGCATCCACATACCCGCAGACCTTGAGTACGTAGAAAACCACATGAACAACCGACCACGCGCCCGCTTGGAATTCCAGAAACGGATCGATTCCAATTCAAAAGGGCGGGACTCAACATCCATGATCCGAAATACGCGCGGTGGTGGATTTCCAAAAAGGTGTCAAGAACAATCACCAGTCTCTAGCGCATGAATATAACAAACGCTGGGAAGCCTTCTTTAAGCGAAATCCATCGGCGTCGAAAAGTCAGATACTCGAATACCGCAAGAAGATCGATAACTCATATAGGAAGAGGAACGTGTTCCGATGCTAGGTGAACCAACAGCGAAGCAGCCATGGGTCCAGATCTTCGGAAAATCAGCGCGGGCCGATCTGTGGGTCGATATGGAGTGGGAGGGCAAAGCTGACCTGGGCCCCTACCTCACTGACGACGGTGAAGACATCTACGACGTCATCGCTGCCGGCAGAGCAGAAGAGCTTCCCTTTAGAGTCTGGGCGGTGAGAGATGAAAACTCTCGAGGGAAGCGTCACGGTGACATCCTGTGGGGCATCGTTCCGCTGGTATCCAACCGCTTTGCTCAAGCGCTGTCCGACCTGGGAGTCGAAGGATTCGGTCTCTACGACATCGACTTCTACGACCGCGACGGCACACCCATCGAAGGCTACACAGGGTTCACCGTCGACATCACTGGTCACAGCGAATTCACCTCCCTGCACTGGCATCAAGGCCTTCGCAACGAATGGTTCTTGACCACTCAACAGGTACTCGATGGACTCTACGAGCGTGGTATTGACGGATTCGAAACTGGCCGCGTGCCACGAAAGTGGATCCCACCATGGAAGCCCGGTGGCACCCCTCCGTTACAGCAGACTGACTAGGCAGGAATCGAAGAAGGAGGCTCCGCCTCGGCAGCCCACAAGGCAGCGCCGAGGCGGAGCCTCCTTCACCTCTCACCTGCAGCGAGCAGCACCCACGGTGCGGTTTCAACGTATTTGCATCTGTCGCAGCCCACGGAACCTGTCTTATTGTGTGAGGAGTGAAGGCCCTGTGTCGGCGCTGCGTTTCACAAAGACGTGAAAGGACGACAATGAGCTGGTTTGACGAACGCCCATGGTTGAAGACCGGTGCGCAGCACGAAGGCTATGGCCGCCCGATTCCCGACACCACGATGCTTCATCTGCTGGACGAGGCGGTGCGCACCAATTCCGATGGTCCCGCGATCCGCTATTGGGGCACGACCATCACCTACCGTGAATTCGACGCCTACGCGCGGGCTTTTGCACAGGTTCTTGCCGATAGCGGCTTCGGTGCCGGCGACAGACTGGGCCTGTACATGCAGAACGTGCCCGCGTTCCCGATTGCGGTGTTTGCCGCATGGAAGCTCGGCGGCCAGGTGGTCCCGCTCAACCCCATGTATCGGGGCGAGCTCGAACACATCTTCAACGACTCGCAGCCTAAGGCGATTGTCGTGTCCGCTCACGCCTGGAACGACAGGGTCGCGCAGTGGGCGCAGCACATCCCGCAGATCTTCACCGTCAGCGAAGACGACTTCATCACCGGCCAGCTGCCGCCTGCCATCGCCCCGCTGATGCAGAACACGGATACCGGTCAGACCGATTTCCTCACTGCCATCCGCACGGTCCTCGAGAGCGGAAACACCGACAGTGTTCCCACTGAACCCCCGGTCGGCCCAAAAGACCCGGCAATGATCGGCTACACCTCGGGAACGTCCGGCCGTTCAAAAGGTGCCGAGATCCTGCACGTGGCCATCGCCCACAACGCCCAGATGGCAAAAATCCAGAACGGCTACGGCCCGGAGCACTCCTACTTCACTCTGGCTCCGGTCTTCCACATTACGGGCTTCGTCACCCAGATGCTGGCAGCCGTCGCGTGTGCGAGCACGCTCATCATGAACTACCGGTTTGAACCGTCCTCGGTGCTGCGCATGCTGCGTGAAGAGAAGCCGCACGCTATGGCCGGCCCGACAACCGCATTTCTCGCACTCTTGGCCCACCCTGAGTTCACCGGCACTGAGTTCGACAGCTTCACCGCGATCAACTCCGGCGGAGCACCCGTACCGGAAGCGCTCGTTGAAAAGTTCGAAGAGCGCACGGGACACTACGTCGGCCAGGGGTACGGCCTGACGGAAACCTCCGGCCAGTCCGCGGCTGTGCCGCAGGGAATGCGCGCACCCGTTGACGAAAGGACCGGTACTCTGTCTGCTGGCCTGCCGCTGGCGGCCACGATGTATCGGATCATCGACCTTGACGGCAACGAGGTCGGTCCCGGCGAGGTCGGCGAAATCTGTGTGAGCGGTCCCATCATCGCACGGTCCTACCTCAACAATCCCGAAGCCACCGCGGCCAATATTCCCGGCGGCGAACTGCGCACCGGGGACGTGGGCTACATGAACGAGGACGGCTGGCTGTTCATCATCGACCGCGTGAAGGACATGATCAACAGCTCCGGCTACAAGGTGTGGCCGCGCGAGGTCGAAGACGTCCTGTACCGTCACCCCGCCGTGATGGAAGCCGCCGTCGTCGGCGCACCCGATGAGTACCGGGGCGAAACCGTCGCTGCATTTGTCAGCCTCAAAGACGGCCAGCAGGCAAGCGAGGACGAACTCATCGCCTTCTGCCGGGAACGCCTCGCCGCTTACAAGGCTCCGCACAGCGTGACGTTCATCGATGAGGTTCCGAAGAACGCCAGCGGCAAGATTCTGCGCCGTGAGGTCCGTCGCACGGCTGCCGAAGCCGCTGAAGCCGCCGGCACTGCCGGCTGACGCGCCGCCGACTGACGCACTGCCCGCTGACGCGTCACTGCACCCACCACCGCACACGCCGGTCTTCTCAGGGCTCTGAGCCTTCGGGAGACCGGCGCTGTCATGCGGGGCGCTAGACTTTCGGCGATGTCACAACCGCCTGTCTCTCTTAACCGCGAAATCATCCGGCTGGCCCTGCCCGCGCTCGGTGCGTTGGCCGCGGAGCCTGTTTTTCTTCTGGCTGACACCGCGATGGTGGGCCACCTGGGTGCTGATGCTCTGGGCAGCTTGGCCGTTGCCGGTGCTGTCGTCCAAACCGTTCTGGGGCTCATGATCTTCCTGGCTTACGCCACGACCCCGCGGGTGGCGCGCCGGCTCGGCCGCGGTGACACCCGAGGCGCCGTTTCGGCCGGTTTCGACGGCATGTGGTTGGCTCTTGTCACCTCCGCGGTGCTGCTCGCTGCGGGTCTGCCTTTTCTGGAGAGCGTCGTAGAGCTCATCGGTCCGGCTCCCGAGGTGGTGCCGGGCGCGGTCTCGTATCTCACGATTTCGTGGTGGGGGCTTCCGTTCATGCTCGTCGTCATTGCGGCGACGGGCCTTCTGCGGGGTCTGCAGGATACGCGCACCCCGCTGATAGTCGCTGTCGGCGGTTTCGGGGTCAACATCGCGCTGAACGCCCTTTTCATCTACGGGCTCGACATGGGGGTTGCCGGTTCTGCTTTGGGGACGGTGACTGCCCACGGGCTCATGTGCACCGTGTATGTGGTTATCGCTTTTCGCGCAGCAACCCGGTACGGGGCAAGTCTGCGGCCCGACTGGGCGGGCGTGCTGTTTGCCGCCCGCACCTCCGGATGGCTGCTGCTGCGCAATGCGGCTCTGCGGACCGCGCTCATCATCCTGGTGAGCCTCGCTGCTGTGCGCGGCACGGCTGAACTCGCCGCCCTGCAGATCGCGCAGACGCTCTTCAATTCCTTGGCGCTCGTGCTTGATTCGCTGGCCATAGCGGGTCAGGCTCTCGTGGGCCTGCAGATCGGCCGGCGGGATCGGGCGATGGTCCACGCAGTCAACCGCCGTCTGGTTCTGTGGGGAGTGGGCTTCGGCTGCATTGTCGGAGCACTCCTCGCCGCGGTATCACCGTGGGTGGGCCTTTTCTTCACGTCAGACCCGCAGGTCATCGACATCACGCTGCAGCTGGTGATCGTGTTGGCCATCAGCCTGCCGTTGGCCGGCTATGTCTTCACAATCGACGGCATCCTCATGGGGGCAGAGGATGCCCGCTACCTGGCGCTTGCTCAAGTGGGTGCCTGTGCGGGCTTCGCAGTTTTGGCTTTCACCGCGGAAGCCCTGTGGCCGAGCATCGTGGTGCTGTGGGCGTGCTTTGCGATCGGCTTCGTGGCCTTCCGCGCAATCGGCCTGGGTGTGCGCATGCGGGCGGACACGTGGATCATCCGCGCGGAGAAGCTACAGTGAGTGCCATGGACATCACACCTCTTGAACCCGGCAGCGAAGAACAGCTGCGTCCCTTTGCGGACATGGTTCCCGGTGCGCCCGCTGACTGCGATCAGGGGCTCATTGCCCGCGTTTCGGGTCAGCCTGTCGGAGCGGCGTGGCTGAAAGACGACGGCCCGGCCGCAGCGGGCTTTGTCGGTGAGGGCATTCCCCAGGTCTACATCGCGGTTGCCGAAGAACACCAGGGCGAAGGCCTGGGCACGAAGCTTCTGGGCGGAGTGCTCTCACTTGCCCGCATGTCCGGCGCGACCGCCGTCAGCGCCGCAATAGCCGAAGCGAACGAAGCTCAGGAGCTCTTCGGCCGGCTGGGCTTCACAGACGTGGGCTTCGGCGAGGGCACATATGTACTGTTGGCCGATCTCAGCGAGCGCAGATGACACATCCTCTGGACGAAGCCGTCCGCTTCACTACCACCAGTTCTGATGGTTCCGGCGCCACGCTGCGCGCAGCAACCCACCCCGCCTACAACAACATGGTCGGCCCCTTCGGCGGGATCACGGCAGCACAGCTGCTGGCCGCAGTTCAGCAGCACCCCGCAGCACAGGGGAATCCTGCCGCCCAAACTCTCAACTACACATCACCTGTGGAGTACGGCGAGTTCGACATTCACCTGGAACTGGTGCAGACGAACAACTCGAACCAGCACTGGAACGTGCGGATTACGCAGGGGGAGAGCACACCGGTCACCGGCAGCGTGGTCTTCACATCCGAACGTGACACCTTTGCACATCAAGAAGCGCGTTTGCCGCAGGTGCCGGGCCCAGAAGAGTGCGTGTCGGCTCCGCCCGTGAATGATCTGCGCTGGCTGGACAACTACGAGTTCCGCTTTGCCCGCGGCGCCTATGAGCTGGGCCGCGAACACGACGACTCCGAATCCGTCTACTGGCTGCGCCACACACCCAGCCGCCACTGGGACGCGCCCTCTTTGGCCAGTGCAGCGGATTCCTTCTTCCCGCGCATCTTTCTGCGCACCGGCAAACCGCACCCGGCAGCCACGATCTCACTGACCACGTACTTCCTGGGCACGCCGGAAGAATACGCATCCGCGGGTGAATACGTGCTCTGCCAGGGCCGCGCACAGCGCTTCGGCGGAGGAACAGCAGATCAGAGCGCCCGCCTGTTCAGCTCCGAAGGACACTTGCTGGTCTCAACTCACCAGCTGACGTACTTCCGCGGCTGAGCGCTCCGGAAGTCCCCACCAAAAAGCACGAGGTGCCGCTCAGGTGAGCGGCACCTCGTGCTTCTTCTGGCTGGGGTCAGGGGAGAGCCGGCTTGCGTATCAGGCGTTCTTCGCCGGGAAGCGGCGCAGGCCCTCCACGAGAGCGTCACGGTCGCCGGCAAAGCAGACGCGCACCCAGCCTTCGCCGAAGCTGCCGAACGCGGTGCCCGGAGCGACCGCCACGCGGTGCTCCCGCAGGAAGTTCTGCGCCCATGCGCCGACATCGCCGGCGGAGTCGTGGCTGACGTTGACGAAAAGGTAGAAACCGCCGGCGGGGTTGACGTATTCAATGCCGAGCTCATCAAGCACTTCGAGAGCGGCACGCCGGTTCTCGGTGTAGTGGTCACGCGCAGCTTCGAGGTCGTCCTGCGGGCCTGCAACCGCGGCAATCGCAGCGTACTGCGACGGAGTGTTGACACAGCTTGCATTGGCTTCCTGGACCGCGGCAAAGCGCACGTCGAGGCCCTTGGGCAGCACCAGGTAGCCCAGGCGGGCACCCGTGAGCGCGTAGCTCTTCGACAGCGAGTACACCGACATCACCCGGCCGTCGGTGTCGAACACCGCCGGCGAGGTGAAGGGAACCTGCGCGTCTTCGAACAGAATGTGCTCGTAGACCTCATCGCTGATGACCCACAGGTCGTGGCGCTTGGCGAAGTCCATGATCTGCTCAATAAGGGCAGGCGGGATGACAGTGCCCAGAGGGTTGGACGGGCTGTTGATGAGAATCGCCTTCGTCTTCTCGGTCACGAGACCCTCGAGCACGTCAAGGCGCGGCAGGAATCCGTCTTCGGGGTTCAGGTGGTAGGCAACCGGTGTGGCGCTCATGAGCATGGGAGTCATGAAGAACGTGGCGTATCCGGGGTCTGGCACGAGGATTTCGTCACCCGGGTCGAGCGCCATGCTCATGGCCACGTTGAGCGCCTGCGAACCGCCGGCAGCGACGTTAATCTGATCGGGATCGACCGTGTAGCCGTTGTAGGTGCGCAGCTTCTGGGCAAGAGTTTCACGCAGTTCGTCAATGCCCTGGTTGGCGGTGTAGCTCAGGTCGTCGCGCAGCCAGGCGTCAGCGCCGGCCTTCTTCACGTGCTCCGATACAGGCAGGCTGGGTTCGCCGACAGACAGGTCGATGACATTGTCCATTTTTGCGGCGAGTTCGAAGACTGCGCGAATACCGGAATCGGGAACATTGGCAGCGCGCTGGCTCAGCTTCGGCATGGGGACTCCTCGGGGGCACTATGAAATAACTGTCAGGGATGTGCACACAGTCAATCACGCGGTTTCAGTCTTGAAAAGAGCAGCGTATAGCAATGTGCACATATGTCGATGGCTTTCTATGACAGGCATGCGCGCTGCGGCCTAGCCTGTGCGGAGCTAAAGCCCGTTGACAGTCTCATTGACAGTGAGGAAACACCGTGGTTCGTCCGCACCCCATGACCGCCGCGCTCGCGGCCGCTGCAATCAGCGCTTCAGCTTTTATGCCGACCGTCCCAGTCAACGCTGCCGAAGGAGCTGCCGCAAAGGCAGTGTGCCCTCCGGCCGCGCAGAACAAAGCCGACCATGAACGGCTGGCGCTTGAAAAAGAGCACACGGACGCGGTTTCCATGTGCCTTGACAGTCAAAAGAACATGCGCCTGTTCACGAAGGCCGACCTCGCTTCCGGGAACGGGCAGCGCCTCGCGCCGGAAGACGTCGCGTTCCACGTGACCGACGCCCTCAAAACCCAGGTGCCCGCCGAAGGCTTCGAATTCACCGGTGCGGCCGGCAAGGACGCCTGGATGATTCCCGAAACTCAGAACCACGACGGGATCTGGGCTGGCTGGAACACCGAAGAAATCCGTGAGGGCATGGTCGACGGAGACCACGTCACGATGCGCCTGAACCAGAAGAAGTCCTCCCTGCCGGAAGGTGCGCAGGTCGAGATCTTCCAGGCCGGTCTGTTCGGGACCAAGCGCATCCTGTCCTCATCAGATCCCAAGCACGCCAGCTTCGACCAGTCGCTGGGAGCACACGTTCACGCCAACTGGACCTTCACCAAACCCGGTGTCTACCGTCTGGTCTTCTCCGCCGAGGCCACCGTTGACGGAAAGAAAACCGCTGACGAAAAGGAATACGTCTTCGCAGTCGGCCAATCCGGCATTGACGAACTGAAGAAGCCCACCGACGATTCGGATGGCCAGCCGAACCCGGACAAGCCCGACGGTACGCAGCCGCCCAGCGGTCCCGGGGGCGGCACCTCGGGCCCCGGAGAGGGCCAGGCGCCCAACCAGCCGAACCCGCCCACGGACTCTGGCACCCCTGAACTCGCACCGGACACCGTGAAGGTCACGAAGGACAAAGACTCCTACAAGCTTGGGGACCAGCCGAAGCTGACCGCGAAAGTGGGGGCGAAGACCGACGTTCAGGTCCAGTGGCAGACCAAGCAGCGCGGTGACAGCTGGCGCAGCTACCAGGGTGCTGCTGGAAACACACTCGTCCTGCCGAAGCTGACAGACGACTACCGCGACATGCAGGTCCGCGCACTGGCTGTGGCAAAAACCGGTGCGCAGACTGTCTCGGAGCCGGTGACAATTGACATCGAGGGCAAAGAGCAGAGCAAGCAGGCCGGAAAGAAAGACGCGGAGTCAAACGGTGCTCCGTCCGCCGGCGGTACGGCAGCCGCGCCCGCGGCCCCTGGCGCACAGCCTGCAGCGCAGCCGGCTGGATCGGCACCCCAGCCGTGTGTGCCAGATGCGTCAGCCGGTGGTGGTACCGGTGGTGACGCCGCCGGAAGCACCGGTGCGTCCGGCGGATCCTCCGCGGGAGGCACAAACGGCACTGGTGCCCAGGGCAGCACAGCTCCAAAGGGCCAGCGCGTGCGCGCAGAAGCCGGTCACTTCGACTTCGGAGCGCGACTGAACGGTGGACAGGCCTCCGCACAGATCAAGGATGACCGCACCGCACCGCCGGTGTGGCGCAACCCTGACGACGTTGAATTCATCATCGGCCAGGCCGCAAAGAAGCCTGTTCCGGCCGGCTACGAGTTCCTCGGTTCCGCGGGATCGCAGGTGTACATGATTTCGCAGCAGCAGGAAGACCGCGTCCCGTGGCTGGGCTGGAACACCCAGGACCCCGAAATCATGAACCGCGCATCAAAAGTCACGATGACTCTGACCAATGTCAGCGGTCCCGGCCAGATGCACGTCTTCCTCGGCGGCAGCGGACTCGGCGGCGGCAGCGCCACCCGTGTGTTCAGCAAGGCCGGCGACTCCTACCAGGTGCCGGTGGGAACACACCAGCACGGTTTCTGGGCGTTCACAAAGCCCGGCACCTACACCGCCACCATCCGGTTCACCGTGGCGCTGAAGTCCGGTGGCACCACGACGGCCGACGGCACCCTGCACTTCAACGTCGGAGGCGGCGCACAGGCCGGCGGCAGCATCAAAGCCGATCAGCAGTCAGCTGAGGGTCAGCAGCCGGCTGGGGAGCAGCCAACAGACGGCGCCACACCTCAGACGGGGGAGCAGACCGCTGATGATTCCGCCTCGCCAGCACAGCAGCCAGCGGGTGATCCGTGCGCGCTGCCCCGAACCGGCGTGAACGGCCTCGGCGCGACCGGCGCTGTCGGTCTTGGCCTGCTGACCGTCGGTGCGGCCGCCGTCTGGATCCAGCGTCGTCGCACCTCCAAGTGAAGGTCCGCCGACTGCTGAGGGTCGCGGCAGCAAGCGCCGCGGCCCTCGCCCTGACCGGCTGTGCAACGGGTCTGCCCAGCAGCGCAGAACAGCTGCGCGTGGTCGCCACGACCGGCATCATCGCCGACCTGGCCTCCCACGTCGCAGGTGATGCCGCCCAGGTCCAGCCGCTCGTGCCCAAGGGAGCCGACCCGCACAGCTACGAGCCGACCCTGCGGGACGTACGCAGCATCGTCTACGCCGACGTCGCCCTGACGAACTACCAGATGCTCGAAGAGCACCGGCTCATCACGACGGTCGATGCGAACCTGCCGAAAACTGCAATCAACGCGGCGGTGGCCGAAAGCGCTGTGAAACACGGAGCCAACGTCATCCCGCTTGTTGAAGACGTGCACCTGGACACCGTGTGGTTGGGGCTGCGAGTGCACGGCACCGCGGATTCTCGAGGTGCCGACCGCAGTTCCGAGGTGCGTCTGAGGATGACGGGGGCTTCCGTGCCGGAAGGAGCTTCAGCGCACACGTTCCTCACGCGTTCGCTGGGCCAGACGGACGTGCTGTTCGACACGACTGACGGCTTCGGCCAGGAAGATCTGGTGAGTCTGCCGCCGGCGGCCCACACCCACGTGTCCTGGGCCTTCAGCAAACCTGGGGTCTACCGGCTGCGGTTCTCCGCCGGTTTGGCCGCGCGCGCAGAAGACAGCCGCGAAGAGCGGCTGGCCAGCGGCGAATTTGCAGTCGTCGTCGGCAAAGACCCCGCGACGATCCCGGAAATGAAAGACCGCAGGGTTGTCGATGGGGGTCACGCCGACATCACGGTCGATGCCGATGCCGGCAGATTCGCCCTGGCCGTGGACAAAAAGGGCGGGGGACTGGAGTACCTGGACCCGGCGGAAACCGTCGTATCCGTGACCAACAGCGCGTGGAGGGACATCCCGCGCGGAGCATCGTTCCTCGGCCCTGCAGGCACACCCACCTACCTGCTGCCGCAGGCTGTGCTCGGCAAACACGTCCACGGGGAAATCGACCCGCACATGTGGCTGTCAGCAGACAACGCAATCGCCTACGTCAAGGTCATCCGCGATGTCTTCAGCCGTGCCGATCCCGCCAATGCTGAAACCTACAGGGCGAATGCCGCGGAGTACATCGATCAGCTCGACCAGCTGGATGACGAGGTGCGTCGCGACATCGACGCAATACCCAAACACAGGCGGCACATTGTCACAGCGCACGACGCGTACCGGTACTTTGCGGATGCCTACGGGCTCTCAATCGCCGGCTTCGCAAGTCCTCACCCGGGAGCAGAACCGTCTGCCGCAGACCGGCGCAGACTCGGCGACACCATCCGGAACCTCGACATCCCTGCCGTGTTCCTGGAGCCGATGGGCCGCTCACCCGCGCTGACAGATGCGGCCGCCGCGGAAGGAGCCGAAGTCTGCACGCTCTACTCCGACACCTTTGACAATCACGTATCCAGCTACATCGAACTCATGCGCACCAACGCCCGCACTCTGAAAGGCTGCCTCGCACCATGAACATCGCAAAGAGACTCTCAGGCATTCTCGCCGCCGCCATGACCGCAGCCATCGTCGCCAGCGGAACATCAGCAGCAGCTGCACCGGCCGACGGCGGCCAAGACGGACTGGAGCAGAAAGTCACCAGTGACGAAGCATTCGGCAGCGAGCAGGTCGTGCGCTCAGAAGGCCACATCGACCTGGGCCCGAAGATCGTCGAGGGCGGACTCGTTTTCGCCGCGCGCGATGACACCGAAAGCACCCCGGTGTGGCGGCACCTGGACGACCTCGTCCTCCAAGTCGGCGACACCGCCAAGACACAGATCCCAGAAGGAGACCAGTACGACTTCACCGGCGCCTCGACCGGGGAGGACGTGTGGATCATTCCCCAGGTCGAACAGCCCGGAGTGCCGTGGCTGGGCTGGAACACACAGGACCCTGCATTCCTCGACGGCGCGGTTGACAACGTCACCCTGCGCTTCACCGGCGCACAGGGACCGGGGAAGGTGAGCCTGTTCCTGCAGAACGGCGATTTCGGCGAACCCGATGTTCTGTGGACGGCAGACAAAGCTGCTGACGTCAATGTCGACCTCAACACCCACACGCACGCCAACTGGGTCTTCACGAAGCCCGGCATCTACTTGGTGACCGTCAGCCTGAGCTCCAAGCGCAGCGACGGCACCACGAGCGAAGACACGCAGACCATCCGGCTGGCCGTCGGCGATGACGCCGACCCCAAGGAAGCAGCACAGGCAGAAGCCACGCAGCCGGCATCAGGCGAACAAGACAGCGCACAGCAGGCAGACAGCGCCGCTGAGGGCGCCGACCCGGCGGTTCTCATCGCCATCGGCATCGGTGCTGTTGCAGTGCTCGCCGCTGTTTTCTTCACCGTCATCGCCGTCATCAACCGACGCCGCAGGGCCACAGGTGACCGCCGTGAGTGAACCGCTGCTGACACTTGACGGGGTCACGGCTTCACTGGGTGGGCGGACAATCGTCCGCGGTGCCGACCTTAAGATCCGGGCCGGGGAGTTCACCGCGCTGCTGGGACCCAACGGTGCGGGCAAAACAACCCTGCTGCGCTCCATCCTCGGCACCATCCCGTCATCTGGAACCATCACGGTCAACGGCAAGCCCATCTCCAGGAAGAACCGCCCCGGCTACGTGCCGCAGCACCAGTCCTTCGCGTGGGACTTTCCCGTCACGGTGGCCACCGCCGTCATGACGGGGCTGCCCAGGCGCCTGCTGCGGCCGGTCGAGCACTACCGGGCGGTCGAGCGAGCCCTGGCTCACGTCCACCTAGCCGACTTCGCCGACCGGCCCGTCGGTGCGCTCTCGGGTGGGCAGAAACAGCGTGTTCTCGTAGCGCGCGCACTCGTGGGAGGAGCCGATGTTCTCCTGCTTGACGAACCGTTCACCGGAGTCGACATGCCGACACAGGAGTTCCTCACCGAGGTCTTCACCGACCTCGCAGGCAACGGCACCGCCATCTTCATGTCCACCCACGACCTGCCGGCGGCCCTGCGCACCTGCTCCCACTGTGTGCTGTTCGACGGAACCGTGCGCGCACACGGCGCGACAGAGGACATCCGCAGCCGTGAACTGTGGGCTGACGTCTTCGGCATCGACGCGACATCCTCCCTTCTGGAGGCAGTGTGACGCCCCTGGACTTCTTCACCGACCTGTTCAACCCGCAGCTGGCATTCCTGCCCCGTGCGCTCGCCATGGCCGTCCTGGCCGCAGCACTGTGCGGAATCGTCGGCACCTACGTTGTGCTGCGCGGGATGAGCTTCATTGGCGACGCCGTTTCGCACGCCGTCTTCCCAGGCCTTGCGACCGCCTTCGTCATCGGAGCCGACCTTGCACTGGGCGGCATCATTGCGGGGCTCGTGACCTCGCTGGCCGTTGCCGTGGTGTCGCAGCTGCGCAGACTGCGGGAAGACTCCGTCATCGGTGTGTTCCTCGTGGCGGCCTTCGGTCTGGGCATCGTCATCATCTCCCGGGCGCCCGGATACGCGGGATCCCTCACCGACTTCCTGTTCGGCTCCCTGACGGGAGTCCCGGTGCGCGACCTCGTGATCGTCGCGGCTGTTGGAGCTTTTATTGCGGTGCTTCTGGCGGTTTTCCACCAGCAGCTCGTCGCCGTCAGCCTCGACCGAGAGTTCGCCGCCGTGCAGGGCATTCGCGTGTTCTGGATCGACATGCTGCTCTACGTGTGTGTAACTCTGGCCGTCGTCTTCTCCATTCAGACGGTGGGCAACATCCTCGTGCTCGGTCTGCTCATTACGCCAGCCGCTGCAGCGCGGATGCTGACAGAGCGTCTGTCAGTCATGTTCGTACTCGCGCCGACCATCGGTGCGGTGTCAGCGTTCATCGGCCTGTGGCTGTCCTGGACTCTTGACACCCCGGTCGGCGGCACAATCGTTCTTGTGCTCACCGCAGTCTTCTGTGTGGCATGGCTGGCGGCTCCGCGCCACGGACTCATCTTCCGGTTGAGGTCCGCATGACGATGTGCCGCTGGGCTGTTGCTGCTGCGTGTGCTCTCGCTGTGCTCGCCCCTGGGACGGCCGCCGCTGCCGAACCGAAAGGCGAAGCGCAGATCCGCGTTGAGGGGAAGACGGGAGGAACCGTCGAATTCCCTGCTGCCGGAAGAGCCGTCCTCGCCGGCGACGAACTGAGCTTCGCGGATGCCTACGCGCTGCGCATCCTCGGCAGGCCCGTGCCGCTGACAGCCCACTGGACACACGGAGGTGCCCTCGAGGTGCCCGTCACCGGTCCCGCCGGTGTTTATTGCATTGGTGTTCGCGACGGGGAGCGCACCAGTCCCCGCGTGGAAAAAGTCCTCCTGGGTCAGCGATCCGCACTTGGACCAGAAGCAGACATAGAGTGCCCGGATTCGGTCGAGTCGCTGCCCGCGGTCGACCAGCCGGGTCAGCCCCCACACGAGGACCACCCGGGCGAGCCAGAAGATCAGCCCAGCTCCGCCTCGTCAGAAGAACAGAGTCAAGGAGAGAACCCCGGTGAGCAACAGCCGCCCCCGCAGTTTCGCGCGACGCCCTCTTGGGAAACCGGAACAGCCGACGAAAAACCGGCCCTCCCCGAAGCCCTGCCGGCCTACGCGATGATGTGCGACGGCGACGCCCGCACCATTCGGAGTGGAATCGCCGAAGCAGAAAGCGCCACGGCAATGGGAATTGCCGCAGACGCCAAGCAGCAGGGGGAGTGGCGCACGGGTCTGCCCGGCAGCCCGCAGCTGCAGTTCACGGCCGGCGATGCGGACAAGCAGATTGAGCTGTCCGAAGTCGACGGCCCCGGCAGCGTCTCGCTGCTGACAATCGACCCGGTCGGCGCAGAAGAGCTTCTGGCCCAAGAGGGCGAAAGCTTCTCAGTGCCCGCGCAGAGCACAATGATGCCGACGCTGAGCTTCTCACAGCCAGGCCAATACACGCTCGGCCTGCGGATCGACGGAAAAGACACGAAGCTCAACGTGAGCGTGGGCGAACTGCGCTCCGACAAAGGCAGTGCGGTCGACGCGGCGCTCGAACGCTGCGAAGGCGCCTACAGCCTGGTGTCAGCCGCCGCTGCTCCGCAGGCCGTCCAGCCACAGCAGCGACAGGCGCAGCGCTCGCCGCTGCTGTGGCTGGTGGCAGGCGGCGCTTTCGGCCTCGGAGGGGTTCTGCTTGCCGTGCCCATCGGCATCCTGACGCGGAGACGCCGATGAAGCACGCGACAGCGGTTGTGTGCGCTCTGCTGGGAATCGCAAGTCTTGTGCTCGGCGGCCTTCTGGTGGTTCAGCTGCAGAACGATGACTTCGCGACCCACTCGACTCCACCTCCAGTGCCGGAGCGCCCCGAATCACCTGACCTCCCCGCTGATGAAAAGCAGAGCCCTCAGCCGCCACAGCTCGAATCGCCATGGCTGACAGCAACAGCCGAAAAGACCGGGATACCGGCGCGTGCTCTGCAGTCTTATGTCACCGCCGAAGCGTGGGCGGGCAGGGAACATCCCGAATGCGGTTTGGGATGGACCACGCTGGCGGGCATCGGGTTCGTCGAAACAGCCCACGGCACCATCGGCGGGTCCACCGTCGATGACACCGGGGTGGTGGGGCCGGAGATCTTCGGGCCGAAGCTCGACGGCTCTGTGCGCGGCACGGCTGTCATCACCGACACCGACGGGGGACGGCTCGACGGGGACAATGAGCACGATCGGGCGGTCGGACCCATGCAGTTCCTGCCCAGCGTCTGGGACAAGATGGCAGTCGACGCGAACGGCGACGGCAAGAAAGACCCGCACAGCTATGACGATGCAGCCGTGACAGCCGCGGCCTACCTGTGTGCCGAGCGCAGCATCACGACACCGGAGGAGTGGACGAAGGCGGTTTTCTCCTACAACCCCGATGAGGCCTATGTGAATGCGGTGTGGCAGGCGGCGAACAAAGCCGGCACTGACGCCGCTGCGTAGGCGAAGTGCACGTGGGTCGGCAGGTGACTCCTACCTTCTGACCCGACGTGGCGCCGACCAGGGGCCAGGCCTTTCAGGCGCGCTATGTCCCGAAAGTCAATCTAGCCCCTGTCTGGCCGTCGCTCCCACGAGCCGTGAGTGAAGTCCGGCGTGGGGATAGCCTCGGTCCTTCGCTCGTTGTGGCTCGTGAATGCGAGCAGGTGCGGAACGCTCCCGAGGTGGCTCGATGGGACCAAGCCACCTCGGCCGCCTAGCCGTCGGTGACGAAGGGCCCCTCGTGATGACCATCGGTGGCGAGGTCGACGACCCCGTCGTGGGGGTGTGGTGCATCTGCGTGATGCGCGCGTCGGTGCGCCACAGGCGTTCGGCGGCGAGATAGACGCCCTGTCACAGCCAAACGTGTGACACGTCTCACCTGCCAGCACAACCTTCCGAAGCGGTTTTACCTCGTTTGAGGTATGCAACAGACCAAAGTCGCAATCTAAAGTGCAGACAGGGTGAAGGACAGTTTGATGTCGACACATCCGGCGCTCTAGTGGCGTCTACTTGCACACCGGAGAAAAGAATATGAAAACTAGACCCGCTTCATTGACACGCCCGAAGGTCTGGGGAAATACTCGTCCAACAAGGGTAAAATCACCAAGATCACCGATTATGGGTGCCAGGTCGTCAAAAACATCGTGCCTGGCAAGAACGTGACCGTAAGCAAGCAGAGCAAAGCCTTTACGTCCTCGACGGCAACCTTCAAATGCAAGGTCCGCATTGAACGTGGGGCCATCAAGGGGATGAATTGGTCGACCCGCGAGGGCTATCAGACTCTTAAGGCCAACGCCGGCGGCAAAGTAACCTTCAATGGGTGGAACTGAAAGGAATCGTGATCTAGATGAATCCTCTAGTACCAGACGCATGGGACATATTCGGGGTTGTCCTGGTGATAGCTATCATCTTGGTCATCACCGGAACCGTAATTTGGATGGTTAGGCGAGCTCGACGTAAGGAACACACATCGGTGTGTGAATCAGAGCCACGAGACGAAGCAGTCGGTCAGAACTAGCGGTTTTCAGGCAGCTCCGCTCCTTGAGTCGGCGTGCAAGGGCCGGACGATAGACGTCACGTTTACCGTCCGGCCCTTGCACGCCGTTGCTCCACGTCTCCTTCGGACCCCACATGCTGCAGGTCAGGGCCCACAGTTGCCCCCTGCGCAGACTGCCGTTGGGTATGGCTGTGGGACACCGTCGAGCCCCGGCACCGGAAGCAGGCTCACGGCGGCGATCATTGGTCGTATCGAGCACCCCCGCGGCACCGTGCTCGAATTACGCAACCTCACGCACAACGTCCTCCCCTCCGGCCCCTGGTAGAGACCGGGCAGTACACACCTACTGCAGCCTCGAACGCGATGAGCCCAATAGCCGTTGCATCCGTCGTCGGGAACAGCGTCGTGGGTTGAGTCGCAGGTGTATCGAACTGTGACCTCCATGACGCTGGTCCGAGCCTCGTTCACCGCTACCGTAAAGACACTGATGATTCTCCTGGAGGCGAAAGAAGGACAATATTCGGTGGTGACGAGACAATTCGTCGTGAGACCCTCACGCGCGGCGACGCCGAAATGGATCAGTTTCATGAGAGGTCCGAGGTTCGTGGACCTACCCTTCCGAGTGCTATTGCTCCTTATCAGCGTTGCAGGACTCATGCCGGCGGCAATGGAATCGTCGAATCCTCAGTATGTTGCGTTCCAGGTTCTCGGGGCGATCCTGATTGTCAGCGTCTGTTTCGTCCCGCTCACCGCTGGCTTGATGGGGTTAGTGCTATTCGTTGTCTTTGGGATCACCTTCCCCGAGTTCGTCAATCCATTTCCGACCGTTGCTGGAGCCGCGATCGCGCTTGTCCTGAGTCAGCTGCGGATCCGTTCGTTTTCCTTACTGACGCTGCTGCTATTCGGGATCGTGGTTGCCCATACGGCAGTGGGAATCTGGGAAGGGGATGGTGAGTCGCTCTTTACGATGGCTTTCGGGTGGCTACTTGCTGTGATCCTCGGACTTGCAGCAGCAGCATTTGAGCAGCGTATCCAGTCTGAGATCTTGATGAGAACAGCACAGGCACGCTCACACGAGAGAAACGTAGAGAGGATGCGGTTGGAACTCGCGCTCGATACGCACGACACTGTCTCTCACGGTCTGGCCGCGGAGGCAGCGATCATTCGGATGCTCGGTGTTGAGGCCCGTATGGAGGATCGCTCCGATTCGAGAATCACGGAGTTGGCGCTGGTCAATGTACACACGCAGCAGCAGCTTCGTGTGCTGCTGGCCCGACTCACCGGCGATCTTGATGGACGACGGACCATGAGGGCATTCGACGTTGAGATACTCAAGGCTGCGGAGATGATCGGTTCAGCTGCAGAGGCAGGCGGGTTCGATATTGGGATCCGCGTTGAAGCTCTGCCGAGTGACGCGCCTGCAGAGACGCTTGAGACGGCTCAGTTCATTCTCAAGGAGCTCGCTACGAACATGGTCAAACACTCCTCAGCAACGTCCTCATGCGCGATATCTGTCGAGCAGGTTGAGAAACAGATGGAGATATGGATCGAGTTCGAAGCGTCCAATCCAGCTCTGCAAGCACCTACGCGTACGCCCCGAAGTCTCAGCGCGCGGGTGGAACGTGCAGGAGGGCGTTTGAGCACGTCTCATGACGAGGGGATGTTCGCGATTAAGGTCGCGATTCCCGTAGGGAACGGGGTCGCAATGTAGATACCTCGTATGAGGGATGTCCGAGGAGGTGGAATTGGCGTGCTCTTAGAGCATGAAACTCATCGTCGCCCTCTCGACTGCTGCTGCTCTTCAACTCTCCCCCCTGACCGCCCCAGTCGAACGCGCCCCCGCCACCGTGTCCATCCACTCGGTATCGGCAACTGATGAAATCGTCGTCAGCCCCACGCGAAATCCCTACAAGTGCGTTATCTGGCGCGTCATCGACAAGAAGAAGTTTCAGAAGTACTGCAAATGAACCCTTCAAGCCGCCACATCCCGGTGCAAGCGCCGAGCGCTCACGGACGCCTTTCGGTGCTCATCGTGGACGACGACCAATGGACCACACGAGCGCTCTCCTACGCGCTTGTCACTGAGCCCGACATGAGTGTGCTCCCGCCAGTTCATAGCGGTGAAGAAGCCGTTGAAAGCTACCGGCAGCACCGTCCAGATGTGGTCCTCATGGACGTCAATATGCCCGACGGGATCAGCGGCGTGGATGCGACCCTTCGCATTCGTAAGCTCGACCCAGACGCGACTGTGATCATCCTCAGCACCGTCTCCCCGGGGCCAGGGCTCGCACGTGCTCTCGAAGCGGGTGCGGCCGCTGCGGTGAATAAGACTTGCTCCGAATCAACTCTGCGCGAAACGGTCCGCGCTGCTGCACGTGGAGACGACCCCAGCATGTTGAAGTTCCTCGCGCGAGACATCGTCATCGCCGGCGACGCCCTACCTGACGCCCCTGCAGTGAGTCCTCAAATTACCGAACGCGAGCATGAAGTGCTCACTCTGATCTGCGAGGGGCGCGGATACGAGGAGATAGCCGAGACCCAGGGCATCTCCGTTTGGACGGCGAAGACACAGGCGAAGCATCTGCGAGAAAAACTTCAGGCGGAGAATCTGGCTCAACTCATCGTCCGCGCCCTTCAGTACCGCTTCTACTCGACCTAAGAGGCATGGAAGCACCTCAGGGGCGGTCTCAACCAAGGGCATAGGGTAATCGCGAGAAGTGTCAGTCATGTTCGCGGGCCCACCCCGGTATCCGTGTCCTGTGACATCTGAGGGCAATCGATATCTCGGCATAGGTGAAGCCGGCCGGGCTCCATATACCTCGAATGAGGGGTGAGAGCGGTCTTGCGAGGCACCTATGTTCCTATCACCGGACATTCCGGTGCGAAACACACTTCAGAAGGAGCACTAATGCTTCGCAAAAGAAAGTGCCTGGCAGGGTTCTTGCTGGCTGGAAGCCCGGCCCTGGCCGGAGGAGCGGGAGGCGCCGGGCGTAGTCGCGAACGACTCCGGACATGACGAAACCCAGGTCAGAAACAGTGTCTGACATGGGCTTTTCCGTCGGGCTAGCGGGATTTGAACCCACGACCTCTTGACCCCCAGTCAAGCGCGCTACCAAGCTGCGCCATAGCCCGTGGCGTTGAGCCTTGTAAATAGTAGCGAGTTGTTTCATGGAAGGCAAAACGGGATGTGTGCTCATGTTTCGGTCGGCACGGTCAGTTGCGCACAGGGGACGAGGCGGACGTGCAGGAATCGCTGATCGGGCAATAATTACGGGCCGGTGTGTGAGACGCAGGACTCAAAGTTGATACGATGAACTTGCCGTATCATTTCAGCTTCGCAATATACGGCGTCTGCTGTTGCGCAGATGTTATCTTCGGAGCTGAAAGGTAGGTTTGAGTAAGCCTGAGCAAGGAGAAGACATGTCTGACGCTGCAGCAACGCAGAATCTCAAATACTCGCGGGACCACGAATGGGTCGACGCCACTGCTGATGCTGCCACCGTGCGCATCGGCATCACCGACTTTGCTCAGGACCAGCTCGGCGACGTTGTCTTCGTGGACCTGCCCGAAGTCGGCGACACCCTGGAGGCCGGAGAAGACTTCGGCGAGGTTGAATCGACCAAGAGCGTCTCCGACCTCAAGGCTCCCGTCTCCGGTGAAGTCCTGCGCGTCAACGACGCACTTGAGGACGAACCCGAAATCATCAACAGCGACCCCTACGGTGATGGATGGATGCTGGAAGTGGCCCTTGCCGATCCCTCGGAAGTCGAAGCGCTGCTTGACGCCGATGCATACAGTGCGCACGTCGAAAGTGAAGGTGCTTGATGACTCAGCAGCCCCAGCCCGGAAACCCGGAAGGAAACGGCGCAGAGCAGCCGGAAACCACGGCACACCAGACACGGGCGGCTCAGCCGGCGCCCATCAGCGGCATTCTTGACCCGCGCACCGGCGAAATCCGTCCCGTTCCCGACGTCGGCCACCTGCAGGAAACCGACGCGCTGCTCGTCGTTGTCTCCGGACCTGACGCGGGTGCCCAGATCCTGCTTGACACCGATGTCGTCACCGTCGGCCGCAGCCCCAACGCGGACATCTTCCTGGACGACGTGACGGTGTCGCGCAAGCACGCTGAATTCGTCCGCACACCGTCGGGCTTCACCCTGCGCGACACCGGATCGCTCAACGGCACCTACGTGGGCCGTGAGCTCATTGACGAAGTGGAACTGCAGAACGGCGCCGACGTGCAGATTGGCAAATTCCGCATGATCTTCCAACAGCGCCCGAGGACTGCGTGACTGAAATTCAACTCGAAGTCGTCGGAGTTCGCATCGAACTGCCGGCGAATCAGCCGATCCTGCTTCTGAAGGAAGCCGCCCAGGCGCGCTTCCTGCCCATCTGGATCGGATCTTCGGAAGCCAATGCCATCGGCATCGCACTGCGCGGGGTGACTCCGCCTCGGCCGCTGTCGCACAACCTCATGGTCAACCTCATCGAGGAGTACGGCGACACTCTCGAGTCCGTGCACATCACGGAAGCTGACTCCCACACCTACTATGCGGAGCTTCGCACCCGCCGGGGACGCACGGTGTCAGCGCGCCCATCCGATGCGGTCGCAATGGCGCTTGTTGCAGGATGCCCCGTCTATACCACCGCGGAGCTGATGGGGCAGGCCGGAATCGAAGGTCCGGAGCCTGACGAAGAAGAAGTCGCCCAGTTCCGCGAGTTCCTTGACCACGTGTCACCCGAAGACTTCGAAGGCGAATCCTGACCCACCTATACTGAGGAATTCCGAATGCTCCGGAACTCTGCGGACCGGAGTGCAGATCGCCCATGCTGACAGCAGAGAGTGGATGATTGTGAAAAGCGTTAACCCGATGTTCGAGCTGGCCGGCGATGCCCGCGCCTCCGAGGAAACCCTCAAAGGTCTCGACGCCTGGCGCGATCTCGACCCCAAACAGCAGCCGAAGTACACCGACGCTGAAGAACTTGAAGGCGCGCTTGAACAGCTGCGCAGGGTCCCGCCGCTGGTGTTCGCAGGCGAAGCCGACCAGCTGAAAGCCCAGATTGCAGCTGCCTCGCGCGGCGAAGCGTTCCTGCTTGCCGGCGGAGACTGCGCCGAATCCTTCGAAGACTCCACCGCCGACAGCATTCGCCGTCGCGTTCAGACGATCCTCCAGATGGCCGCTGTGCTCACCTACGGCGCTGCCGTTCCCGTCGTCAAGATGGGGCGCATGGCCGGCCAGTACGCCAAGCCGCGCTCATCCGATGTTGAAACCCGGGACGGCGTGACGCTGCCCAGCTACCGCGGGGACATCGTCAACTCCCACGAATTCACAGAAGAGGCTCGACGACCCGACCCGGTCCGTCTGCTCGACGCCTACCACGCATCAGCCTCGACCCTGAACCTCATGCGCGCCTTTACCAAGGGCGGTTTCGCGGACCTGCGCCAGGTGCACCAGTGGAACCGCGGATTCCTCGGGGCGAACGAAAACTACGTCCGCTACGAAAAAATGGCCGGCGACATCGACCGAGCACTGCGCTTCATGGACGCCTGCGGTGTCGACTTCGACGCTATGCGGACCGTCGAGTTCTACTCGGCCCACGAAGCTCTGCTCCTGGAATACGAGCAGGCACTCACGCGCATTGACTCGCGCACGGGTGACCCCTACGACGTTTCCGGCCACTTCCTGTGGATCGGCGAACGCACACGCGACATCGACGGTGCTCACGTCGACTTCCTGTCGCGCGTGAAGAACCCCATCGGCGTGAAGCTCGGCCCCAACGCAACGGCAGACGACGCTCTGCGCTTGGCCGAAAAGCTTGACCCGGAAGGCGAACCCGGGCGTCTGACCTTCATCACCCGGATGGGCGCGCAGACAATCGGCGAGGCACTTCCCAAGCTGCTTGCAGCTGTCAAGGACGACCTCCCGCAAGTCCCCTGGATGTGCGACCCGATGCACGGCAACACCATTACGGCCTCCAACGGCTACAAGACCCGCCGCTTTGAGGACGTCATGGGCGAAGTCACCGGGTTCTTCCGCGCCCACCAGGAAGTCGGCACGGTGCCTGGCGGCATCCATGTTGAGCTCACAGGCAACGACGTCACGGAAGTCATGGGCGGCGGAGCCAACATCGATGAAGAGGGTCTGCAGCGCCGCTACGAAACTCTTGTGGACCCGCGCCTGAACCACGACCAGTCACTCGAAATGGCATTCCAGGTGGCCGAGTACCTCACGGAGGGAACGGACTGAAGCACCTGACATAGAAGAGCAAAGCCGCCGGGAGAGAAATCTCCCGGCGGCTTTGCTTGTGCCACACGAAGCTGATGGAGGCGGACTGAGCCGCGAAGAGCAGCAGACTGAGCGTCAGTCTTTCGGCTTGTCGTCTTTCTTCTTTTCGTCCTTCGGCTTGTCGTCCTTCGGTGGCTCCTTGCCCTTGGAGACTTTGAGGATCACCAGGGTATCCGCAGTCCTCTTCTTGCCGGGGCCGGGGTACATGGCCACAACCTTGCCCTTGGGCGTGTATTCGCTGTAGACGTCATCGCGCGCAACCCGGAAGCCCATGCCCAGCAGACGCTTATACGAGGCTTCGTAGTCCTGCCCTCGCAAGTCCGGGATGGCGATCGTCTTGGGTCCGCTGGACACCGTTATGTCGACCGCGCTGCCCTTCTCGGCTTGGGCTTCGGCCTGGGTGCTTTGGGAGACGACGCGGCCCTTCTTGCCCTGCCCTTCGACGGTCGAGACCTTGCCCTTTTTCAGGCCGGCGTCTTCCAGAGCCTTTGTCGCTTCGTCCTCTGTTTTTCCGACGAGTGTGGGAACTGCGACCATTTCAGGACCATCCGAGGTGACAAGAGTGACCGATGATCCTTCCTGCAGCTGTTCACCCGCGGCGGGGCGCGTCTCAATGACGGTGCCCTTGGCGATGTCGGCGTGCTTGCGGGTCTCGGTGCTGACAGCGAAGCCGGCCTGCTCCAGAATCTGCCGAGCCTCAGCCTCGGCAGTGCCTGCCTCGATCTGGGGAACCGCAGCCATGACGACTTCCTGCTCGGTTTCGCCCCCGATCACACCGGAGGCTTTTGCAATGCCGAACGTGCCCGCCAGGCCAACAGCAGCGACAGCCGCAACCAGCCCAACGAAGACAGGACGGCGGCGGCGTGAGTCGCGCGGCTCATCGTCAGATTCGAGTTCTCCCACGGCAGTCGGTTCGTCCTGTATGGGTGGAAGGTCGACCGGGGGAGTGCCGTCAGCCGAAACCGCGGCGGCGGTCAGCGTGCCGGGGATCTCGCTGGTCGAATCGACTTCGGCAGGCGTTTCGTCAGTGGAGAGCTTGGGAATCTCACCCGTGCCGGGGACCGGTTCGGGTGCTTCGAGACCGATCTGCTCGTCAATGTCGGCGGTTGCTGTGAGCGCCGGTTCGGTGGGATCCGCCGCATCCGATGTGCCGCCGAAGTCCAGCTGCTCATCCGTCATTGCCAACCGCGCCTCGCCAAGAGCCTGGCGCATTGCAGTGGCGCTTTCCGGGCGGTCGTCCGGCTTGGGGCTCGTCGCCCACAGGACAAGAGCATCCAGCTGGGGGCTGAGACCGGGAACTGCCTTCGACGGTGCTGTCACACGGTCGTGCACGTGACGGTAGGCCACCTGAATCGGGACGTCGTCCGTGTACGGCTGGGAACCGGTGAGCATCTCGTAGAACATGATGCCCAGCGTGTAGAGGTCTGTGCGCTCATCAGCGCCGCTGCGCGTGACGAGTTCCGGTGCGACATAGCCGACAGTGCCGATGAGCGTTTTCGTCGTGGTTTCGCTCGTCACAGCGCGGGCGAGTCCGAAGTCAGCGAGCTTGATCTGCCCGTCGGTGCCCAGAAGCACGTTGTCGGGTTTGAGGTCGCGGTGGATCATCCCGGCTTCGTGAACAGCTTCGAGTGCGGCGAGGATCGCGTCGACGACGCTGATGGCCTGGCGGGGTGTGAAACGGCCGCGGAACTTCAGTTCCTTGCGCAGAGTGACCGACTCGAGGTACTCCATGACCAGATACACGACGTCCCCATCGCGGGACTGATCGTTTACCGCGATGAGGTTGGGGTGGGACAGCCGGGCGGCGTTCATCGCCTCGCGTTCGAAGCGCTCAACAAACGAGGGGTCGCTCGCCAGGTGCGCGTGCATGACCTTGACCGCGATCTCACGGTCAAGCCGCAGGTCGGTTCCGCGGTACACCATGGCCATGCCGCCGCGGGCGACAACGGATTCGATGCGGTAGCGGCCGTCGAGGACGACGCCGATCAGCTGATCACGGATCTGTGCCATGCGGCACCTCCGAATCGTGGCTGTAGCGTTCGGTGAGGATGTCGACGGTGCGCACGAACGAACGCGTGTCCGGCGCCATTCCCGTCTGCTCAATGCTGGCGGCACCCTGGTAGTAGGCGGCGACGGCGGCCGAGCGGTTGTCGGTTGTCGCCAAGAGCCTGCGCAGGATCGCAAGCCCTGCGACGATGTTGTTTTCAGGGTCGAGGATGTCCAGACGACGGCCGATGAGCGATGAGGCCCACTGGCCTGCCCGCGGTGTCAGCTGCATGATGCCGATGCCGTTGACCGGGGAGACCAGCCGGTGGTTCAGCCCGGATTCTTGGGTTGCAACGGCCAGTGCCAGTGGTCCGTCAACACCGATTTCACCGGCCAGGCGAAGGATCGTTTTGCGCACCCAGGCGCGTGACGGAGAAGGACGGCGCATGAGCTGGGCCTTATTCAGCCGGGCCGCCATCAGCACGTCCTCCGGGTATTCCCGTCCATCGACGGAGTGGGGAATGTTCGGCAGCTTTTCCGGCAGGGTGGGTTTGACGCGGGCGCTCGTGGCACCGGAACCGGACAGGGCGAGGACTTCTCCAACGGTAATGAGAACGGAGGTTCCCATTGCGTTGGCCCGCTGCAGTGCCGCGGTCGAGGTGCCGTGTTGGCGGGCGATGGATTCGAGGGTGTCGCCGGGTTTGACGGTGTGGCCGGCAGGCGGCGGTGGGACGTTCTTTTCGGGCAGGGAGAGGATCTGTCCGGGTGTCAGTGAGGTGCGTCCGCGCAGATCGTTCAGTTCGATGAGAGCGGGAGCCGAAACGCCGTGCTTTTTTGCCACGCTGATGACGGTGTCGCCCGTGCGCACACGGTAGGTGCGACCGCCGTGGGTGACGGGTACGGCCTCAGTGATGGTTCCCGAGGTGAAACCCGGCGCGGGCGCACCTGTAGGGTCGCGCCTGGTGTCTCGCTGCATGGGACGCTTTCTGTGGGGAAGTTGGTATGCCCCCAGGTTAGGTGCACCGGTTGGCGGGCACAGCCAGGCCCGGCGGCGTGTCGGATCATCCGACCGTTCGGCCGTCACGCCTCAGACAGTGGTCGTGCCGTAGGCTTGAAGTGTGAAAAAAGCTGAAGAGATCGTTGACGAATGGGTGACCGCAGCAGAAGCTGCTGAGCTTCTCGACGTGCCGGTGACAAAAGTCCACCGCAAGATCGAGGACCGTATTCTTCTGGGCCTGAAATCCGGAACTCCGCCCACCATGCGGATTCCGGCGCTCTTCATAAAAGACGGCCAGCCCGTGCCTGCTCTGCGCGGAACTCTTGTTCTGCTGTCCGACGCCGGATTCTCGGACGACGAGGCGATCGCCTGGCTGTACGAAGAAGACGACACCCTGCCCGGGCGGGCCATTGACTTCCTGCGCCGCGGCGAAAAATCTGAGATCCGCCGGCGCGCTCAGGCGCTGGCCATCTGAGTCGGCCCGGGATTCCGGACCCTCAGCTTGAGCGAACGGTGAGGGACTGCGCGTAGCCGCGCAGCACCTTGTGTCCTTCGGCGTCCAGACCGAGTTCACTGAGCCTGTCGAGTGCCGCCTCGGAATCGGCAACTTCCCGCGCAATGAGCTGCTCCATGCGCTCAAGCGCACCGGAAGAGCGGATCAGGTCGGTCATGCGCGCGATGTCCTCAGCGGTTTTGCGCTCAGCCGCCAGGGTGCTGACAAACCAATCGCGCTCACCCTCCGGCAGAGCCTCGAGGGTGTAGCCCACCAACACGGTCTTCTTGCCCTGACGCAGGTCATCGCCCGCGGGCTTGCCGGTGACCTCCGGGTCGCCGAAAACGCCGAGTTCGTCATCGCGCAGCTGAAAGGCCCGACCCAGGGGCAGGGCGAAAGCACGCAGCGCGTCAATGACCGCCTCATCTGCTCCGGCAATCGATGCGCCGACGGCAAAGGGCTGTTCGACGGAATACTTTGCGGTTTTGTAGGTGAGGACTTCCCAGGCGCGGTCCGTGACGTCGGCGGCCGGAACGGGGGCGTCCTGTACGTAGATGTCGAGGAACTGTCCGAACATGACATCCCGGCGCAGGTCGTTGCGCGCCTCCAGTGCAGCCGGTGACGTCGCATCCGGCAGGCCGGTCATCGACCAGAACTCTTCTGACAGGGCCAAGCAGAGGTCGCCGGCGACAATTGCCGTGGCGATTCCGAAGTGTTCGCTGTCGCCGGCAAAGCCGTCGTTCCTGTGCAGGGCTTCGAACTGCCGGTGCACCGACGGAGCACCCCGGCGGGTGTCGGATGCATCAATCACGTCGTCGTGAATGAGAGCTGCGGCGTGCAGAAGTTCGACAGCCGCGGCGGCATTTGCGATGCCGGGGTAGGTCTCAGCGCTGCCGCCGGCAATCTCAAAGCCCCACCAGGCGGCCAGAGCGCGGATGCGCTTGCCGGAGGCCGTGAAGTCCAGAATCGGCCGCATCAGGTGTTCAGCGGTCGGCGACAGCGCTGTGAAGCGGCTGGCGGTGCTGTTCAGGCCCTCGCGCAGAGCGGCATCGACCTGGCGGCGGACATCAGACGGTTCTGTAAGGCTCATGCCCTAAGCCTAAACGGGCCGCGGCCTGGGTTGGACGCGGGATGAAACGGGCCTCTCCCCGGGTTTCTGTCCGTGTACGATGCGCAGAGGGGGACGCATGAGCAGAAAGCAGCTGGACCGCACGGGCGGTGATCTGACGGGCCTGGGTGATGACGACACCGGCTGCACAATTCTCCATCTGGACATGGACGCGTTCTTCGTGTCCGTTGAACGCCTCCTCGACCCTTCGCTCATCGACCGTCCCGTCATAGTCGGCGGTCGCAGCGGGAGGGGAGTGGTGGCCTCAGCCAGCTATGAGGCCCGGGCCTACGGAGTGCACTCGGCCATGCCGATCGGCCGTGCCCTGGCGCTGTGCCCGAACGCGGTTGTCGTGCCACCGACGAAGGGCGTCTACTCCGAGTATTCAGACCGTGTTTTTGCTGTTGTCAGCGACGTCACCCCGGACTTCAGCCGTGTCAGCGTCGATGAGGGCTACATCGATGTGTCCGGTGCGGTGCGCAGGCTCGGCAGTCCCGCGCGCATCGCCCTGCACCTGCGGCAGACGATTGCCGAAAGGATGGGTCTGCCGTCCTCCATTGGGCTGTCCAAAGCGATGGTCGTTGCCAAGATCGCGTCAGCCAGGGCCAAACCCAACGGCCAGCTGGTGGTGCCGGTGGGGAAAGAAGCTCAGTTCATGGAGTCGATGCCCGTCACAGCGCTGCCGGGGGTTGGCCGAGCCACGCACGAAACCCTGTCGCGCTACGGCATCCGCACAATCGGCGATTTGGCCCGCCAAACACCGGCGTGGGCAGCGAAGACCCTCGGTTCGGCCGGGCCGGCACTCGTCGGCTACGCGCAGGGGCGCGATCACCGGACTGTGCACGACAGGGCAAAAGACCATTCGATCAGTGCGGAGAGCACATTCGACGACGACATCTACCAGCTGGAGCTCCTGCGCACCGAACTTCTTCGTCTGGCTGACAAAGTGACCGCCCGAGTGCGGGCCGAGGGGCTCGCCGCCGGCACTGTCACTCTGAAGTTCCGGTCACCCGACTTCACCACCATCACCCGGTCGGTCACCCTGCCGGCTCCGACAGATGTCACGGGCGAGGTGTACGAGGCTCTCCTCGGACCTCTGGAGACGGCCGCGGCCAAGCGCACAGGGGCCAGGCTGCTGGGAGTCGCGGCATCGAACCTCCAGCCCGTCGGGGTTGTCGGCAGGCAGGAGACTCTGGAAAGCAGCGGCAGGTCAACACGCGAATCGGACATCGCGGTCGACGAAATCCGCAAGAAGTTCGGCAAGGGAGCTATCTCTCCCGCCTCACTCCTGCGCCCGGAGTAGGGACTTTTTCTCCCGCCCATGGAGTTCAAAGACTCATGTGGCACTATCATTAGTCGTATCGACTTCAGAAAGTTTTGGGCAGGAAGTTCACACCATGGCTCTTTCAGATCACGAACAGCAGCTTCTCGACCAGCTTGAACAGCAGCTGCGGAGCGAAGACCCCAGCTTCGCCCAGAACATTTCGCGCCCTGCGGAGGACGCTCCCGGCCTGCGCCTTTCGCCGCGCCGCCTGGTTTTGGGCATCGTCATTCTCGTTGTGGGCCTGGCTGTCGCAATCGCCTCGCTTTTCTTCTTCAACATGCCCCTGGCGGCTGTCGGCGGTGTGGTCGGCTTCGCAGCCATGGTCTTCGGCGGCTACTACGCCGTGACCCCGGATGAAAACGCCGCGGCTTCTTCGTCCAGCACAGGATCAGCGCCCCGCAAATCAGGTGCGCCCAAGCGCCGCTCGTCCTTCATGGAGCGCATGGAAGATCGCTGGGACAGGCGCCAAGAGGGCTGAAACGAACATAAACGCGTAAGCGGCGGTGGAGTTTTCCACCGCCGCTTACGCGTTTATGGCTTTCTTCATCGGCGTCGGTCGAACACGCTTGCCGGCAGCAGCGTCTTCAGCACTCGCTGCGAACCGGACAGACGGCCGAACAGCTCGTCGTGAACATCCGCCACCAGGCCGCGGCTGTCATCTGCACTCAGCTGAACATCCGCGTTGCCGTAGCGCTGAGCGTCCGACGCCCGTGCAGCACTCGCCAGTTCAGCCGCGCTATCAGGCGCGTACTCAGCCAGCGCGGCGGCAGCAGCCGGCGCCGTCATTGACGAGCGCAAGCCGAGCCCCGCATCGGCGGCGGTCGCTGTGATCTCGTCCCACAGGCCTGCCGCACCCGCCCGCAGGCGGCGACGGCGCTGAACGGCACGAACAATCATCGGCAGAAACAGCAGCGCAATGATGATCGCTGCGGCCAGAAGCAGCCAGACCCACGCCGGGATTGGGGCAGCGGCCTCAGCGGGCCCTTCCGCTGTGTCATCGGATTCGTCGTCCTCTTCGCTGCCGGCGTCTTCGGTTTCTTCCGGAGTCGGTTCGGGGCTTGCAGAAGTCGGGTCTTCCGTCGGCTCATCGTCAGGTTCTTCTGACTGTCCGCCAGCAGTCGTCCAGGCGGGAATATCGCCGACCGGACCGCCGGGGGTCGGTTCGAAGCGCACCCAGCCGATGCCGTCGAAGTACAGCTCCGGCCACGCGTGAGCCTCGGCCAGAGTCACCTGATATTCGCCGTCGCCGATCTCAGAGCCTGCGGTGAAGCCCACGCCGATTCGCGTGGGAATGCCCAGGGAGCGGGTCATCGACGCCATTGCAGCCGAGAACTGCACGCAGTAGCCCTTCTTCTGCTTCATGAAGTCCGCCAGCGCCGAACTCGATGCCGTAGTCGGCGCTTCGAGTGAATAGGTGAAATCTCCGCCGCGGAAATACGCCTGAATGGCAGCGGCCTTCGCCCACTGCGAATCCGCGTCCTTCGTGAGTTCGCGTGCCGTGTCGGTGATGACCGCAGGGACATCGTCAGGCAGCTGGGTGTACTTCTGGTCAGCTGAACGTCCCGCATTCTCTCCGGCGTCGTCGAGCTCTTTCGCCGTCGGCTGCAGGGACAGGTAGTCGACCGAATAGTTCAGCCCGCGCGAAGTCACTCCGCTGCCCACAATCGTGAGCGTCTCCGGGTCGTACAGCCACTGCGGACCCGCATCATGAGTCTGCGTGGGAGCAAAGGGAGCCGGCAGATACGCCTGGTCAAGTGCGCCGATCGAAAACTCAGTGCTCTGCTGAACACCCGCGGGAGCCTGCGAGTGCGCATTGGACAGACCGCCGTCAGCGGTGCGCGACCGGCTGAGGGGGAACTCCGCGGGTTTCCACACTTCGCCGTCGAACTCGCTGACCGAGGTCAGGCGGATGGGCTCTCCGGCACCCGGGTCGGTCGTCGTGTAGGTGAAGACGGGGTCAGTGGAGGGGTTCTGCAGGTCGTTGCGGATGGTGAGGAACGGGTTGATGATCGTGAGATCCTCAGCGCGCTCACTGGAGTAGTGGGGTGTTGCCGTGATTGCCGGCAGGACGGTCGGCAGGCCCATGCCCAGCAGGAGCGCCAAAGCGCCCGCCAGCAGCGCGGTTCCGGGGAACCTGCGCAGGCCGTTCTTCGCCCGACCGACCACGGTGCCGCGCTGGCGCAGGGCTTCTGCGCCGGGCCGGCTTGCGGCCGTGTGCTTCTCATGGCCGGCAGTCGAGCCCACTCCGGTGTGCGCTGTGAGGACAGAGCTGGCGTACTCGGTGAGCAGCACGATGATGAAGGCCGCACTGATGGCTGCCATGTGGACCGGCTGCGTGTGCACCGAGGCGAAGTACACGGGGAAAGCCCACACCGTCAGCAGCAGGAAGGCGGGGACCTTTGATATGCGCAGGTCTGACACCAGGCCGTCGATGATGAGCGCTAGGAACCCGAAGCCCAGAGTGAAGATGGTGATGAGGCCGCCGGTGGCCTCCAGCGGAATCTGCTTGGTCGCGACATCCTCAAAGCCGGCGCTGACAGACGACACGAGAGCCGAAATCGACGACGGGCCCGGTATGAAGCCCGCGATGAGCGAATCGGGCACGCAGATGAAGAGCACTGCAAAGCTCGCCGCGAGGAACTGCACGAGAACCGCGAGTCCGGATTCGGCCACCTTGCGGACCATGCGCGCCAGCCATCCCACAAGCAGGGTGATGCCGATGATCGAAACGACCGGCACAAGCAGTTCGAGCCCGGAGAACATGGCGGTCGTGGCATATGCGGCCAGCGACAGCGCGGCAAACAGGAGGAGGGAGCGGACCACCTGCATCAGCGACCCCTCCCTGCTGTCAGCGTCCACCGTTTGGGGACAGCGGGCTCGGTTCCAGCGGCGGGGATCTCAAGCAAATCGGCGGCCCACACGTGGGCGCGGGCCGGAACGTTCACGCTCAGGCTGCTTCGGTCGGCACACACGATGACTGTTTCGACGTTCTGCGGCAGACGCACGCCCGCGGGCACGCTTCGGCCATCAGCCTGGGAAATCGCCAGTTCTGCGTGCGGAAGATCGAGTGAACGGGCCTCGACCCGGACGTCGTCTTCCCCGCACAGCAGGCGGATGTCATAGCCGGCGGCGAAGTAGGCGCGCACGGCAGCCGCCGCGGCGGCTGCAAGCGTTTCAAACTGCGGGCTGGGCTCCGATGATTCGCCGTCCGCAGGTGCGGGCAGCCCGCCGTCGAGGACGACAATCGCGGTGGCGTGTTCCTCTTCTGCTTCCTGGCGGACCGCCAGTTCGCCCAGCCGGGCCGTGGTCTTCCAGTGAATATGGCGCAGATCGTCGCCGGGAGCGTATTCGCGTGTGAAGTAGTCACGTGTTCCGCGACCGCGTGACACGCGGTCACTCGAGATGCGCGACAGGTGAGCCGACAGGGACTGCGGATAGCCGACAGGCACCTCGGCCGGTGCTGCCGCAACATCCAGTGAACCGGGAACCGACCGCATTGAGGAGGCCAGACCAAACGGCCCGGCGACAGCGGCCGACAGCTTCTCAATCCCGGTCATCCCACGGTGAGTGGGCACGAAAACAGCCTGCACGTCCGCGTACCCTCGCGCGGGCAGGGAGCCCAAGTGCGCATCCTGATCAGGTCCGAAGCCCGGCTTCGCGTGCAGAGTGAGATCAAAGGGAAGCAGGGGAGTGGGCAGACGGTTCGCCGCGCGCACCGTGACGACCAGTTCATCGCCCACTTTGGTGATGGCGGTTCCGTCCAGGGCCGGCGCATCAGCCACCAGCTTGGCACTCAGCTGCGAACTGGTGAGCAGTGCTGCCAGCAGACTGAACACGACAAGCCCGATGAACACGATGCCCACGGGAAGCAGCCCCGGAAAGCCGAAGCGGTAGGCGGCGATGATGAGCGCCGCCCCGAGGATGACGAAAACCCAGCCGGAGGTGTTGATCCTCATGCCGAAACAGGCACCCTCCTGATGATGTCGGCGATCAGCTGCTCGGCAACATCGGGAGCGTCGGTGTCCTGGGCGATGATGCGGTGAGAAAGGACCGGCACGGCCATTGTCTGCACGTCGTGCGGTGTGACATAGCCGCGGCCCTCGAGCACCGCGTTGGCCTGTGCTGCGCGCAGCAGAGCCACCGACCCACGCGGAGAAACACCCATGCGGATCGAGGCATCGCTGCGGGTTTCGGCGACCAGGCCCACGATGTAGGTGCGCAGCTCATCGGTCGCGGGGAGAGCCGCAACTGCCTGGCGCAGTGCCGTGAGCTCTTCTGTTGTGGTCACGGCTCCAAGCTGGTCGAGTGGATCGGGGCCCACGTGTGAGCCGAGCATCGAGACTTCGTCCGCCAGCGAGGGGTAGCCCACCGAGGTGCGCATGAGAAAACGGTCGCGCTGAGCTTCCGGCAGGGCGTAGGTGCCTTCCATTTCAATGGGGTTCTGGGTTGCCACGACCATGAACGGGTCGGGCATGAGGTACGTGGTCCCATCGATTGTCGCCTGGGATTCGGCCATGGCCTCCAGCAGCGCTGACTGAGTTTTGGGGGAGGCGCGGTTGATTTCATCGGCGATGACGATGTTGGAGAAGATCGGGCCGGCGCGGAACTCGAACTGGCGGGTCTCCTGGTTGAACAGGTTGACGCCCAGAACATCCGAGGGCAACAGGTCAGGGGTGAACTGGATGCGGCGCACGCTGCCGCCGACCGAGCGGCTGAGCGCTTTGGCCAGCAGGGTTTTGCCGACGCCGGGAACGTCTTCCAGCAGCAGGTGGCCGCCCGCGAACAGCGATGTGATGGCCAGGCGAACAGTGTCGGCCTTGCCGTCGAGGACTGAGCTGACCGCGGTTGTCAGCCGCGAGGCGATTTCTCCGTAGTGCTGAATGTCTTCGGGCGCTGGTGTCGTCATGCGCTCCATTCTGCCCCACAGCCGAAGGCCGCTCCACTTTTCACCCCACTTCCCTCCACCGGGTCACTCCACTTTCCTCCCCACGCGCCCCCACTTTCCTCCCTGCGGCCCTCCATAGGGGTGTTTTGGCGTGTTTTTCGTGGGTTTTCTTCTCCCGAGGTGCCTGTTGGGTGGTCTTTTTCGCGCCCCTTTGGTCTGGTCACCCCACTTTCCACCACCTCTGTGACCAGGGGAAATGCAGATTCTAAGCGGGTATTTCTTCCCTGGGGAGGACATGGTGGGGGAAAGTGGAGTATAGTGGGGCTCATCGGAGTCGAGTGGCTTCGAAAGGGGTGAGACGACATGTTCTTGGGCACGCACTTTCAGCGGCTCGATGACAAGGGTCGTCTTCTCCTGCCCGCAAAGTTTCGTGAGGAACTGGCCGGGGGCCTGGTCATCACCCGGGGTCAAGAGCGCTGCCTCACCCTGTTCTCGACCCGGGAGTTTGAAACCGTCCACGAGCAGCTTCGCGCCGCTCCCATGACGAGCAAGGACGCCAGGGACTACCTCCGCGTGTTTCTCTCCGGAGCTTCGGCCGAGCAGCCGGACAAGCAGGGGCGGTTCACCATTCCGCAGATCCTGCGCCGGTACGCATCGCTTGACCGCGATGTCGCAGTGATCGGCATGGGAAACCGTGCTGAGATCTGGGATTCGGCTCTGTGGGAGGAATACCTCGCAGACACCGAGCAGGGATTCGCCGACCGCACCGACGAGGTGATTCCCGGAGTCTTCTGATTGTTGGTCCGAAGACTCCGTCCGACCGAAGACAAGGTTTTGGAATACTTCCCCGATTCCAAAGCCGAGGGGTCCTGACACACTTCCCCGGTGCCAGGGCACGGCCGGACGGGGTCTTAGGTCCAACAGCCGCGAAGAACACGAAGGAGGAGGACAGTGAGCGACTACCCGCACGTACCCGTCCTCCTGGACAGGTGCGTTCAGCTGCTGACAGTCGGCATTGACGCTGCCCGCGCTGCGGGGGAGACCCCCGTTGTTGCGGACATGACGCTCGGCATGGGCGGACACTCGGAAGGCATTCTCGAATCAAGCGATGACGTGCGCGTTCTGGGCATCGACAGAGACCCCGAGGCAATAGCCATTGCCAGCAAGAGGCTCGAACGATTCGGTGAGCGCTTCACGGCGGTGCACGCGTGCGATGACGAACTCAGCGCGATTCTCGAGCAGCGCAGTGAGCGCCTGGCCGGCGTTCTCTTCGATCTGGGCGTGAGCTCGCTGCAGCTGGACGATGACGATCGCGGCTTCAGCTATTCGCGCGCTACCGCACTCGACATGCGGATGAACGCAGAAGACACCCTGACCGCGGCAGATGTTCTCAACACCTATTCACAGGCGGAGCTGGCCCGAATCATCTCTGACTACGGCGAAGAGCGCTGGGCGGCCAAAATCGCATCCGTCATCGTTGAAGACCGCCAGGAAAGGCCGTGGGAAACCACCGACCAGCTGGCCGAGATGCTCCAGCGGGTCATCCCCGAACCCAAAGGCCAGCGCAAACGCTCCCACCCGGCTAAGCGCACCTTCCAGGCCCTGCGCATCGAAGTCAACGCGGAACTCGACATTCTCCGCTCCGCACTTCCACAGGCCCTGGATGGGCTGCACGTGGGCGGAACCGCTGTCGTCGAGTCCTACCAGTCGCTCGAAGACACCATCGTCAAAAAGATCTTCCGGGCAGGAACCGTCAGCTCCGCGCCGCCGGAACTGCCCGTCGTGCCCGAACATCTGCAGCCCTGGCTGAAAGACCTCACAAGGGGAGCAGAAAAGGCCGATGCCGAAGAGATCAGCATCAACCCCCGTGCCGCGAGTGTGCGCTTGCGGGCAGTGCAGAAAACCAAGGAGAAGCCGCAATGAGCCACGCAGTCACAACGGCCGCTCCCCAGAGCAGCCCGCGCAGACAAACAGAGCAGAACAAGCCGAAGCTCCGCCTCGTCGTACCGGAAATCGCCGAGGCCCGATCGTCTTTTCCCCTCATCTGCATCGCCACGGTCGTTGTGGGGCTTGCACTCATCCTGGTGACCAACATCTTCATCAACCACAGCACGTACCGGGTGCAGGAGCTCACCGTCGAACGCGACCAGCTGACGGATGACCGTGACCGACTCGCCGAAGACCTTTCCTACCGGATGAGCCCGCAGAACGTTGAAGACACAGCGAAAGCTCAGGGTATGAAGCCCGCGGAATCCGTTAAGTTCATCCGCGAAGATGGCACAATAGTCGATGCGCCAAAAGGCGAAGGCAAAGCTCCCGAAGCCCAAGTTCCGGGCCCCCGCAAAGACGCCCGCGACGACATCAAGCCGAATCTGAAATCTGACGAAAAGCTGCCGGTTGTAGGCGGCAGCAGTGGGACGCTCACCCCGCCGAAACTCCAAGAGCCAAAAGAACCAGCCGACAAGTAAGGAAGAGTATGAATCCGCGTTCTTCTCGGCCTGGCAAGGCCAAGCGGCAGCGCGGTTTCACGATCCGCACGCGGCTCATTGCCTTCTTGTCAGTGTTCGTGCTGGTCGGCATTCTCGGCAGACTCGTGTGGATCCAAGGGCTTGACGCTTCTCAGATTGCCTCGCGGGCTCTGGCCGGCCGCCTGGTCACCCAACCTCTGCCGGCGGACCGCGGCGTCATCCTCGGCGCCGACGGGACAGTGCTTGCCGACAACGCGGACCGGTACCAGATCGTCGTCGACCAGGTGAACGTCGCAGCGTATAAGGACGAGGACGACAACCCGCTCGGCGCCTGGGGCGCAGCAAAGGCTATGGCTCCTGTCCTGGGCACGGAAGCCGGGCTGATCTTCCCGAAGCTCAGCGGCGATAAAAGGTGGAACCCCGTAGCCACCGGCATCACCAGCGAAGTGTGGCGCGAAATCCAGGATCTCGAGATCCCCGGTATCACAGCCGAAAAGTACACTGTGCGCTCTTACCCCTCCGGCGCTGTCGCCGGCAACCTCATCGGGTGGGTCGGCTCCGACGGAGTTCCGCTTGCCGGGCTCGAACTGCAGCACCAAAAGCAGCTGCAGGGCAAGGACGGCAGCAGGCAGTTCGAAAAGGGCCTGAAGGGCGACATCATTCCGCTGGGTGAGAACGACACCACGCCGCCGGTCAACGGCACGGGCCTAGAGCTGACCATTGATCCACAGATTCAGATGTTCGCTCAGCGCTCCATCGCCGAAGCGGTGAAGAAGCACAACGCCGAATGGGGCACAGTCGTCATTGAGGAGATCGGCACCGGCCGGCTTCTTGCCGTTGCGCAGGCACCCACAGTCGATCCCAACAACCCCGGCGGCGTGGGCGGTCCCGACCGGGGCACACGCGCTTTCACCGACCCCGTAGAGCCCGGCTCAAGCGGAAAGGCCATCACGGCCGCAGCGCTCATAGAAGAAGGCCTGGTCACACCTGAAAGCAAATTCACGGTGCCGGACAAATGGAAAGCGCCCAACGGCGAAGAGTTCCGTGATTCCAGTCCGCACGAGGACGAGAAGCTGACGTTCTCCGGGATCATCGAAAAGTCATCCAATACCGGAACGCTCATGGCGGGGCAGAAGCTCAGCCTGCAGCAGCGCTACGACTATCTGAAGAAGTTCGGTCTGGGTGAATCCAGCGGCATCGACTTTCCCGGAGCGGCGAAGGGCATCGTGCATCCCTATGACAAGTGGGACGGCCGCACCGAGTACACCGTCATGTTCGGCCAGGGGCTGTCCGCGACCACGCTGCAGAGCGCTTCCGTGTTTGCGACCCTGGGCAACGGAGGAGTGCGCGTACCCCAGCAGCTCGTCAAGGGCACAGTGAGCGACTCCGGCAGGGTCTCAGAAATCCCGCCGAAAGAGGGCACTCGCGTCGTCAGCGAAGAGACAGCGGATTCTGTGGGAACCATGCTCGAAGCCGTCGTTGCCGATGGCACGGGAACATCCGCCCGGGTCAAGGGCTACAGGACCGCGGGCAAAACCGGAACCGCGCAGATCGCCGCCGGCAAAGACCGGGAGAGCGGCTACACCGCGAACTTCTCCGGATTCGCACCGGCAGAAAACCCCAAGGTCGCTGTGAGTGTGACCCTGCAGCGACCCACCAAGGGGTACTACGGTGGTACATCCGCTGCACCGGTGTTCTCCGAGGTCACCGGATACGCGCTGCGGCAGATGGGTGTCGCCCCATCAACCGAAGAACCGAAACTGATTCCGAAAGAATGGAAATGATGAAGCTGAGCGAACTCCCCGGCGGCGCAGCTGTTCACGGTGACGGGAACACCACCGTGAACAGTGTGAGTCTGGACTCCCGAACCGTCGAACCCGGCGGTCTCTACGCAGCACTGCCGGGCGCGAACGCCCACGGAGCCCAGTTCGCCCAGCAGGCACTCGACCGCGGTGCCGCGGCAATCCTCACGGACCCAGCCGGCCACGACCTCCTACCGGCGTCAGCTGGTGACCTCCCCGTGCTGACCCACCCGGCACCTCGTGCGATTCTCGGTGACATCGCGGCCGCGATCTACGGAACAGGCCCGCAGACGCCCGCCCTATTCGGCATCACCGGAACCAACGGCAAAACCACGAGCACCTTCATCCTCGACGCTCTGCTGCGCAGCATCGGCAGAACAACAGGGCTGATCGGAACTGTCGCGACCGTCATCGCCGGCCAGGAACAGCCCAGTGTGCGAACCACCCCGGAAGCCCCCGACCTGCACCGTCTGTTCAAAAACATGCGCGACCAGGGCGCTGACGCCTGCTCCATGGAGGTGTCCTCCCACGCGCTTAGCCAACACCGGGTCGACGGCGCACACTTCACGGTGGCCGGCTTCACCAACCTGTCCCAGGACCACCTGGACTTCCACGGGACCATGGAGGAGTACTACCGGGCAAAAGCGCTCCTGTTCACGCCGCAGTTCGCATCGCGCGGCGTCATCGTGCTGGCTGACGACTGGGCACGTCAGTTGGTGAATGACTCACAGATTCCCGTCGTCACCGTCTCCGCTCGTCCCGAAGACAATGCGGACTACAGGATCGAAGACATCGACGGTCTTGCCTTCACCCTCCGCGGGTCTTCCGTGAGTCTTCGGGCGAAGAGCCCGCTGCCGGGCGATTTCAACATCAGCAACACCGCGCTGGCAATGGCCATGCTGCTCGAATCCGGTGTGTCCGCTGACGAACTCGCAACGGCAGCCGAAGGCTTCAGCGTCAATGTGCCGGGCCGGATGGAAGTCGTCTCAGAACAGGCTCCGCGCGCCATCGTCGACTACTCCCACACACCCGACGCTATAGAAAAGGCGCTGGCGGGGCTTTCGGGCCAGCCGCTGGTTGTGGTGTGCGGTGCCGGTGGAGAACGCGACCACAGCAAACGCCCCCTCATGGGGCGGGCCGCGGCAGAAAACGCCGACGTCGTCATCATCACCGACGACAACCCGCGCAGCGAAGACCCCGTGACGATCCGCGCTGAAGTGATTGCCGGCGCCCGCGCAGCAGTGGCTGACGGCACCAGCCGGGCAGCCGCTGACGCGATCGTCGAGTACGCCAGCAGGCGCGAGGCAATTGAGGCCGGTGTTGCGGCAGCGGGTGAGAGCGGCACCGTGCTGGTGGCGGGCAAGGGACACGAGCCCGGCCAGGACTACGGCGATACCAAGCTGCCGTTTGACGATCGTGAGATAACACGCACCGCCGTTTCACAGCGCGGTTCTTCCGCCGCCACCCGGTAAGGTCTGAAGGTATATGAAGGAATTCACTGCTGAAGAAATCGCCGCCGCGACCGGCGGCGAACTCTACGGAATCACACCGGACACGGTTCTGTGCGCCGGTGTCGTCACCGACTCCCGCGAAGTGGCGCCGGGCGACATCTACGTTGCGCGCACCGGCGAAAACCACGACGGCCTCGAATTCGCCGCGGCGGCCGTACAGGCCGGTGCGGCCCTCGTCATCGCCGAGGCCGTCCCATCCGTCGACGGCGAACACCTGCCGTCCTGTGTTGTCGACGATGCAACGGCCGCTCTCGGTCAGCTGGCCAAAGCGAACGTCGAAGCCCTTCGCAGCTCAGGCGAACTCACAGTCGTCGCAATCACCGGTTCTGCCGGAAAGACCACCGTCAAAGACCTCGCGGCAGCACTGCTGTCAACAGCCGGCGAGACCGTGTGGCCGCCGAATTCCTACAACAACGAAGTCGGTGTGCCGCTCACGGCGCTGCGCGCTGACGCTGACACCCGCTTCCTCGTGCTTGAAATGGGTGCGCGCAACATCGGCAACCTCGCCTACCTGACCTCGCTCGTGCGTCCCGACATCGGCGTTGAGCTCGGAGTCGGCTCGGCCCACGCCGGGGTCTTCGGCTCGATTGAGAACACGGCACGGGCAAAAGCGGAGCTTATTGAAGCGCTCGTGCCCGGCGGAACCGCGGTGCTCAACGGCAATGACCCGCGCGTGCGCTCCATGCAGTCAGTTCTCGCCGAAGGTGTTGACACCCTGTTCTTCGGTTCGAACCCTGACGAAGGCGTGTGGGCGTCCAACGTCGACATCCAGCCATCCGGTCGCACGGCGTTCGATCTGCACCTGCCTGACCACGACGAACCACTCCACATCGAACTTGCGCTGCTGGGCGAACACCACGTGACCAACGCTTTGGCCGCTTCGGCCATTGCACACCTGTGCGGGGTTGCGCCGAAAGACATCGCCACCATCCTGGCTACGTCCGGTGCGGCCAGCCGCTGGCGCATGGAGCTCATCGACTCGCCTGACGGCGTGACCGTGCTCAACGATGCCTACAACGCCAACCCCGATTCAATGCGCGCCGCCCTGAAGACGCTTGCCGCCATGGGCGCCGGTGATGCCGATCATCCGCCGCGCAGGACCTTCGCGGTGCTTGGCGAAATGCTCGAGCTCGGTGACGAATCCGCGGCGGCTCACTACGAGATCGGCCACCTGGTGGTCCGTCTCAACATCACCCGCACCATCGCCGTCGGACAGGGCGCCCTGCCCATCTACCAGGCTGCCAACCTCGAAGGATCCTGGGGCAGCGAGGCGGCCTGGGTGCCCACGGTCACGGAAGCGCGAGAACTTCTGGCTTCCGAAGTCGAACCCGGTGACATTGTTCTGTTCAAGTCCTCCCGCGACGCCGGTCTGCGATACCTGGGAGACGAATTCGCAGGAGTTTCTGTAGCCCAATGATCGCAGTCGTCCTCGCCCCGTGCTTTGCCCTGCTGCTGACGCTGCTGGGCACGCCGCAGTACATCAAGATCCTCGTCAAGAAGAACTACGGTCAGTTCGTTCGCGACGACGGTCCTGCGTCCCACGCAACCAAGCGGGGCACTCCCACAATGGGCGGTGTCGTCATCATCCTGGCGACCCTCGTGGCCTACTTCCTGGCGCACCTGCTGACCGGCTCCACGCCGACAGTGTCGGGTCTGCTGGTCCTGTGGCTCATGACGGGGCTGGGCGTTGTCGGCTTCTTGGACGACTTCATCAAAATCTCCAAGAAGCGCTCCCTTGGTCTGCGCCCGGTGCCCAAGATGATCGGGCAGGCCTTCGTCGGAGTGACCTTTGCCGTTGCCGCGCTGTTCTTCCCGAATGCCTACGGGCAGACTCCCGCAACCACCGCGATCTCGATTTTCCGCGACACCCGCTTCGACCTCGCGTTCGCCGGCTTCGGGGTGGGCCTGGTTCTGTTCATCATCTGGGCGAACCTCATCGTCACCGCAGTTTCGAACGCGGTCAACCTCACCGATGGTCTCGACGGTTTGGCTGCGGGCGCCTCTGCGATTGTGTTTGCCGCCTATGTCCTCATGACCTCGTGGCAGTCCACACAGAACTGTGACCTCATGTCCTCAGCCCGCGCTGGCTGCTATGAGGTTCGCGACCCGCGCGACCTCGCTATTGTCGCCGCAGCCATCGCGGCCGCCTGCGTGGGCTTCCTGTGGTGGAACGCATCACCCGCGAAGATCTTCATGGGCGACACCGGCTCGCTGGCGATCGGCGGTGCTTTCGGCGGTCTGGCGATCCTGTCGCGCACGGAAATCCTGCTTGTCATTCTGGGTGGTCTGTTCGTCATCATCACCCTGTCGGTGATTCTGCAGGTGGGCTCGTTCAAGCTGACGGGCAAACGCATTTTCCGCATGGCCCCGCTGCAGCACCACTTTGAGCTCAAAGGCTGGGCCGAAGTGACGATCGTCATCCGCTTCTGGATTGTTGCGCTGGTGTTCGCGGTCATCGGCGTCGCGCTGTTCTACGGGGAGTGGGTGTCGCACATTGGCTGATGACGCGCTCACGCCCTCCGGTGATCCCGCCGGTGAACAGCTGATGCTCATTCCCGCCATCAGCCCACCGGGTGCCGAACCTGTCGACTATCCGAACAAAGAGCGGATCCCGGCGGCTATCCACGGCCCGGAGTCGTCGCTTGCCGGCATCGTCGTGTGCGTGACCGGGTTGGGCGTTTCCGGCTACCCCATGGCGGTGCACCTGGCTGAGCGGGGTGCCGAAGTCATCGTCGTCGACGCTGATGACCAGCGTGACGAATCGGAACACGAAACAATCCTGCGGGTCTTCGACGTCGATATCCGCCGCGGACCCGAACATGTCGAGAAGCTGCCGCGCACCAGCTCGGGTCGTCTGCCCGACCTCGTGTGCACCTCGCCGGGCTGGCGTCCCGACCAGCCCCTGTTGGTTGAGGCTGCCGAACACGACATTCCGGTCATCGGCGAGGTGGAGCTCGCCTGGCGGGTGCGGGGAGCCAACAGCGCCCCGTGGCTTGTCGTCACCGGAACCAACGGCAAGACGACCACCACCTCGATGCTTGATTCAATGCTGAGGGCACAGGGTCTGCAGTCGCGGGCCTGCGGCAATATCGGTGCCCCGCTGCTGGAAGCTGTGCTCGATCCGGGTGCTGAGGTTCTGGCGATCGAACTGTCGAGCTTCCAGCTGCACTGGCAGTTCTCCATGGCCGCCCATTCGGCTGCCGTTCTCAACCTGGCCGATGACCACCTCGACTGGCACGGCGGCTGGGACGGCTATGTGGCCGACAAGGCGAAAGTCTACTCCAATGTCCAGCTGGCGTGCGTCTACAGCTGCGAGGATCCCGTAACGCGTGAACTCGTCGAGGAAGCCGAAGTGATCGAAGGGGCTCGCGCGGTGGGCTTCCGTCTGGACACACCCCGTGTTGGCGAGCTCGGCGTTGTCGGAGAGATCCTCGCCGACCGGGCCTTTGCCCAGCGCCGCCAGACATCTGCACAGGAACTCGGTTCGCTGGACGACGTCGCGCAGGCCTCCGGAACACCCGGTGCAAAACCAGCTGACCATCAGGTTCTCAATGCTTTGGCGGCCGCCGCCTTGGCTCGCAGCATCGGCGTTGAACCCGCGGCCGTCCGTGATGGGCTGCGCAATCATCAAGTGGGCGATCACCGCAGCGCGATCGTGGCAGAAGCTGACGGCGTGACCTGGGTGGACGACTCAAAAGCCACCAACCCGCATGCCGCTGCCGCCGCTTTGGCCGCACACGAATCAATCGTGTGGATCGCCGGAGGACTGGCCAAGGGGGCAGACTTCACCGACCTGGTCCAGACATTTGCCGACCGGATTCGCACCGCCGTCGTCATCGGCACTGATTCATCCGAGCTGATTTCTGCTCTTGAAGCCGCGGACGTCGATTACACGGTCGTGCCGCCATCAGGGCCCGACATCGTGGAGGACAGCCGAACTCGCGGAGCAGATGTCATGCGGCGGGCGGTGGCAGCCGCCGGCCAGTACGCCGAAGACGGCGACACGGTGCTCTTGGCGCCGGCGTCGGCCAGCATGGACCAGTTCCTCAATTACGCAACGCGCGGCGATCTGTTTGCCGACGCTGTGCGAGGTGCTCTGTCGTGACCGGATCCGCCCCCACCCGGCGGAGGGGCTTCCGAACACAGATCACCGAGCTTTCCGACCGGTGGCAGCGCCTGCTTGCGCAGAAGACGACAACGTTCTACCTGATTCTCATTCCCGTCACAGCACTGACCGGCTTCGGCCTGCTCATGGTGCTCTCGGCATCGTCAGTCACCTCCGGTGATGCCAGCGTGTCTTCGGCTTTTTCGGTTTTCCTGCGCCAGGCGATCTACGCGGCATTCGGCCTGACCCTCATGGTCGCCGTGTCGTTCACGCCCGTGAAAGCGAGCTTCAGACTGGCCTATCCCGTTCTGATCGCAGCAATGATCCTGCAGGTTCTGCCGCTCACGCCGCTGGGAGTTGAGATCAACGGCAACCGCAACTGGATCCGGGTGGGACCTGTGCAGATCCAGCCGGCGGAGTTCGTCAAGATTGCCCTGGCGCTCTTCACTGCCCGCTACATGGCATTGATGGTTCGCAGGCCGTTCACCTTTAAGAACATGGTGGGCTTTCTGCTTTTCGCCGGCTGTACGGTGGGCCTGGTCATTGCGGGGCAGGACCTGGGAACGGTCATGGTCCTGTTCCTGATCTTGGGCACGGCACTGGTGATCGGCGGTCTTCCCAAACGCTGGATTTTCGGTTTGGCCACAGCCGCGGCCGGGATCGTCGCCTTCTTCGTCTTGACTAGCGAGAACCGCATGACCCGCGTGATGGCCATGCTTTCTGGCCGTGGCGGTGATTCCGGGGATCCGCTGGGTGCGCACTGGCAGTCAGACCACGGTCTGTACGCACTGGCCTCCGGAGGCTGGCTGGGTGTCGGTCTTGGTGCCAGCCGCGAAAAATGGTCGTGGCTGCCAGAAGCCCACAACGACTTCATCTTCGCAATCATCGGCGAAGAGCTCGGCCTGCTGGGCGCAGCCGCAGTGATTGCGCTGTTTGCCGTCCTTGGCTTTGGGATCTACCGGCTCATGGTGCAGTCCACAAGTGTTTTTGTGCAGACGGCATCCGCGGCTGTCTTCGCTTGGCTGATCGGCCAGGCCGCGGTCAACATCGCGGTTGTTGCGGGCATCGCCCCGGTGATCGGCGTGCCGCTTCCCTTTGTGTCCTACGGTGGGTCGTCGATGCTCGCGGCACTCATCGCCGCTGGTCTTCTGCTGTCCTTTGCCCGTTCAGAGGAGGGGGTCGCCGATGCTCTGCGTGAGCGGCGGTCCCGGTTCTGGGGCTCGCTGTCGTTCCTTAAGAGGAGGAGCTGAATTTGGTCAACGTTCTCTTTGCCGGCGGCGGCACAACGGGGCACGTAGCTCCGATGCTGTCGATTGCCGAAGACCTGCGGTTCCAGGACCCTGACTCTGACATCCTCATGCTGGGGACAGACGAAGGACTGGAGAAGCGACTGGTTCCGCAGGCGGGCTACCGCCTGCAGACAATCCCGAAGGTGCCCTTCCCACGAGGACTGAGCCCTAAGATTCTCACCTTTCCGTTCCAGTTCACCTCCAGCATCCGCCAGGTGCGCCGTCTGCTGAAGAAGCAGAAGACAGATGTTGTCGTCGGCGTGGGCGGTTACGTGTGCCCGCCGGCGTACCTGGCTGCCAAATCACTGGGCATCCCGATTATTCTGCACGAAGCGAACGCGGTTCCCGGCATGGCCAACAAGCTCGGTGCCCGGTACGCCGAGGCATCGAACATCGGCTTCACCTTCGCTTCGACCCCCATGGCCGGCGAGCAGGTGGGCATGCCCATGCGCATTGAAATCGCCCAGGTTGACCGCAGCGACAGGCGGCAGCGTGCGCAGGCGGCCGAACGGCTCGGCATCAACCCGGATATGACGACCCTCGTTGTCACGGGAGGGTCCTCTGGCGCGCAGAAGATCAACGAGGCTTTCGTCCAGACCGCGGCAGAGTTCACCGGAATCCAGGTTCTGCACATCACGGGTGCTGGCAAAGCCGATGAACTGCGCGAAGCAGCGAAGGACAGCCCTGACTACCACGTCGTCGAATACGTTGACGGTATGGAAAACGCCTATGCTGCCGCGGACCTCATCGTGTGTCGTTCGGGTGCGGGAACAGTAGCCGAAGTGACGGTCGCAGAAGTGCCGGCCGTTTATGTGCCGCTGGCAATCGGCAACGGAGAGCAGAAGCGCAACGCCGCTGACTCTGTGGCTGCCGGCGCGTCAATTCTGATCGACAATGCCGACTTCACTGCCGAAAGCGTGCGCAGCACTGTCCTGCCGCTGCTGCGAAACCCCGAACAGCTGGAAAAGATGAGTGCAGCGGCCCGCGGACTGGAGTTCCCCGTCAACGCCGACCGGGCGATGACGAAGAAGATCTTCGCCGCCGCAGGCATTGCGCACCCCGGGCGCGAGTACCCACCCGCCCGCCAAACGCGCCGTGAGCGCGGCACAAAGGAGAGCTGAATGAAACCCGCCCTCAGCGAGCCCATCCACTTCATCGGCATCGGCGGAGCAGGGATGTCCGGCATCGCGCGCGTCATGCTGATGCGCGGATGTTCCGTCACTGGCTCTGATGCCAAAGACTCCTCCGTCGTCACGGCTCTGCGCGCACAGGGAGCCCAGATCAACATCGGGCACAGTGCAGAAGCCGTCGACGGTGCGGGAACTATCGTCGTGTCGTCCGCAATCCGTGAAAGCAACCCCGAGCTTGCCGCCGCCCGCAGCAAGGGAATCCCCGTCATTCACCGTTCCGAGGCGCTTGCTTCGCTCATGGATGGGTACCGCACGGTCGCGATTGCCGGAACCCACGGGAAAACAACCACCACGTCGATGGCGACGGTGGCGCTGCAGGCCTGCGGGGCCGACCCGTCATTCGTCATCGGGGGAGTGCTGACGGCGGCGGGCACGAACGCGCACAGCGGAACCGGCGACGTCTTTGTTGCGGAAGCCGATGAGTCAGACGGTTCGTTCCTTCTGTACAGTCCCGAAATTGCCGTCGTGACCAATGTTGAGGCTGACCACCTCGACCACTACGGCAGCTGGGAGAAGGTCCGCGAGGCTTTTGCACAGTTCGCTCACCGGGTCGAAGAGAACGGGGGAGTGCTCATTGCGTGTGCCGACGATGCCGGCAGCCGGGAAGTGGCCGACTTGGCACGCAGCCGAGGAGTCAGCGTCATCACCTACGGCACCTCGGAAGACGCTGACGTGCGGATCGTCGACGCCCACCACACACACCAGTCTCAGAGCTTCGCACTGGAGACCGCAGACGGTCGATCCGGCCCGTACGAATTGAGCCTGCCGGGGCTGTACAACCTGCGCAACGCGGCTGCCGCACTGACGATCGTGGCTGAACTCGGCCTCGACGTTGACGCTGCAGCCGAAGGCTTAGGCCGCTTCGGCGGCACCAAACGGCGCTTTGAGCTCAAAGGAACGCAGAGGGGCGTGCGGGTTTTTGACGACTACGCCCACCATCCCACGGAGTTGCACAACCTGCTGACCGCGGCCAAGCAGGTAGTTGACCCAGAGCGCAGCGTCCGCGTTGTGTTCCAGCCGCACCTGTACAGCCGCACTCAGAACTTCCGCCGCGAGTTCGGCGAGGCGCTGGGTCTGGCTGACGACGTCATCGTCATGGATGTCTATCCGGCTCGCGAAGACCCGATCCCGGGCGTGACCGGGGCTATTGTCGCCGCCGAGGTGCCGCTGTCGGCTGACAAGGTCACTTTTGTTCCGTCCTTTGCCGAGGTGGCAGACCTGGTTGCGGGGCGCTGCCGGCCCGGTGACGTGGTCATCACCGCGGGGGCGGGGGACGTGACGATCGTCGGACCGGAAATCCTGGATTCGCTGAGCAGGCGATGAACACCGCGAGCCTCGACGAGCGACGCAGAGAACACCGTTCTCTGCGGGTGCGGCGGATCCTGTACGGGGTCGTCGCTGCTGTTGCTGTGCTCGCTCTGGGAGCGGTCGTATGGTTTTCCCCGCTGCTTGCGCTCACGGACGTCAAAGCTGAGGGCGCGCAGCTCGTCGACGGCGATGAAGTGGCTGCCTTCATGCTTCAAAAGCACGAAGGGACACCGCTGCCGCAGCTGCGATCCCAGCGGCTGAAAGATGAGCTTGCGGAAGAGTTTCCGCTGGCGCGCAGCTTTGACATCAGTCCTGCCGGACCTCGTTCACTCCGGGTGAAAGTGCACGACAGACAGCCGGCGTTCACGGTTAAGCGCGGAGAAGCCTGGGAGATCTACGACCGCGAAGCAGTCGTGTTGGGCAACCCCGATGACAAACCGCAAGACGTTCCCATGTTCGTCGGAACTGCTGACCGGGAGGGGATCGAAATCGCGTCCACGGTTGTCAGCAGCCTGGGGGAGAACCTCAAGCAGACCGAGGCCGTCGCCGTGAAGAGCTCCACGCGGACGGCTGTGATCATGCGGCCCAAAGAGGACTATACGGTCGCAGTCATACTCGGCGAGCCGACGGATATCAAAGCGAAACTCACGACGGCGCGCACAATCATGGAAGACGAACCACCGGTCATTGACGTGCAGAGCACAGCAGTCCCCGCGACAAAAGAGGACGCGCCGGCGTGGGCTCGTCTGCCGCGGGAAGCAGACTCCCAAGACTGACCGTCTAAGACACACCGCGCGGGTGGTTGCACACGCATAGCGGCTTTAATACCGTTCTGACGAAGACCATTATCGGCATCGACCGCTGAAAGAGGAATCGACTTGGCTGAATACCCCAATTCCGGAGCTGAGATCAAAGTTGCCGGCACCGGCGGTGGTGGTGTCAACGCTGTCCAGCGCATGATCGACGCCGGTCTGCGCGGAGTTGAGTTCATCGCAATCAACACCGATGCCCAGGCCCTTGTTCTGTCCGAAGCAGACACCAAAATCGAAATCGGCCGCGAACTTACCCGCGGCCTCGGCGCAGGCGCTGATCCTGAGATCGGCAAGCGCGCCGCAGAAGACTCCGAAGACGCCATCAAGGAAGCGCTCGAAGGCGCCGACATGGTCTTCGTCACCGCCGGCGAAGGCGGTGGCACGGGCACCGGTGCGGCTCCCGTTGTTGCGCGCATCGCACGCAGCCTGGGGGCTCTGACGATCGGCGTTGTCACACGTCCCTTCACATTCGAGGGGCGCCGCCGTTCGGAACAGGCCGAGGCCGGCATTGCCGCACTGCGTGAAGAAGTCGACACGCTCATCGTCATCCCGAACGACCGCCTCCTGTCGATTTCCGACAAGAACGTCACAATCGTCGAAGCGTTCAACGCCGCAGACGAAGTCCTGCGCTCCGGTGTGCAAGGCATCACGGACCTCATTTCCACTCCCGGCTACATCAACCTCGACTTCGCTGACGTCAAGTCGGTTATGCAGGACGCCGGCACGGCGCTCATGGGCATTGGCTCGGCAGTCGGCGAAGACCGCGCGATCCAGGCTTCGGAAGCTGCCATCTCCTCGCCGCTTCTGGAGGCCAGCATCGACGGTGCGCACGGCGTGCTCATGCTCGTCCAGGGTGGCGAAGACCTCGGCCTGTTCGAGGTCAACGAAGCTGCCCGCCTCGTGCAGGAAGCCGCTCACCCCGAAGCAAACATCATCTTTGGCAATGTCATCGACTCGGCCCTGGGTGACGAAGTCCGCGTGACCGTCATCGCCGCTGGCTTCGACCCGACCCCTAAGGGCGACCGCGAAGGCCAGCAGGCCGCGCCGGCTGTGCCTTCCGCACAGACCGCCGCCACGGCGCAGGCAGCTCGCGAAGAGAGCCCTGCTCCGGAGGTCACTGAAGCTGAACCGAAGAACGACATCCCGCAGGAACTGCCGGATGAGCGCGATGACTTCGGCGGCGATTCGCTCGACATTCCCTCTTTCCTGAAGTAACGCAGTGCTGCAGGCCAGGCACGTTCTCAGCGGTTCAGCGGGGAAAGCCCACGTGGCTTTCACCGACCGCTGGGGCGGCTACAGCTCTGGCCGCTTCAGTTCGCTCAATCTGGGCCGTTCGGTTGGCGACGACGACACCCTCGTCGACGCCAACCGTTCCGCGTTGGCTGCGGCACTGTCGCTTTCGGCCGACAAGATCAGCTTCGTCAGCCAGGTGCACGGAACTGACGTCCACCACGTGCAGACGGAAGGCGACGTCGCTGAAGGGCCGCAGGCCGATGCGCAGATCACGTCTTTGGCGGGAATCGGGTTGGCCGTACTGACCGCTGACTGCGTTCCCGTGGCACTCGCTGCACCGGACACTGGACACATCGGAGTTGTGCACGCGGGACGCCGCGGCATGCTGGACGGCGTTGCGGTGCGCGCTGTCGAAGAAATGCGCGAGGCGGGTGCCCGAAGCATCTTCGCCTACATCGGCCCGTCCATCTGCCCTCGCTGTTATGAGGTTCCTGATCGGATGCGCGCCGAGGCTATGGAAGTCTGCCCGGTTGCCGGAGCAGTTTCCGCTGCGGGAACAGCCGCGATCGACGTAGCGGGCGGAGTTGCTCATCAGCTGGTGCAGTCGGGTGTTGAGATCGCGGAGTTTTCGCGCACCTGCACATATGAAGCTTCTGAGCTGTACTCCTACCGGCGCGAACAGACCACCGGCCGGATGGCTGTTGTCGCATGGTTTGAATCACGCCGCGACACGCCTTAGATGATCGATCTATTTGTACTCGCTCTGCGATAGTTTCGTGGAAAGAGTTTCCCCCGGACGGCACCAGGAGGTCCCGTGTCTACTCTGAAGAAGATCGGCAACTACTTCGGCTTCGGCGAAGAAGAGTACGACGACGCCTACGCGCACGAAGAAGTGCGCGCTGAACAGCCCGAGCAGGCTGAACCGGCGTCCGAGCCAACCTCGATCGTCCCGAATGAACCTGCTCCCGAACCCGCGCAGGTCACTCCCATCCGCGCATCCGTGCGCCCGGTAGAAACGGCGGCACCCTCAACTATGTCTCGCATTCAGACGATTCACCCCCGTTCGTACAACGACGCCAAGATCATCGGCACCACCTTCCGTGAAGGCGTGCCGGTCATCATGAACCTGTCCGCTATGGACGAAGCGAACTCCAAGCGGCTCGTGGACTTCTCTGCCGGCCTGATCTTCGGCCTGCGCGGTTCCATCGAAAAGGTCACGAACTCGGTGTTCCTCCTGACACCCGAGAACATCGAAGTGACCGCAGAAGCTGACGGTGAAGAAGATTCGCAGGCGAGCTTCTTCAACCAGAGCTGAGAGAACCGACCGGGTACTCCGGGTACTCTAGGGGGCGGCGGGGCAACACCCGCCGCCTTCTTCATTGGAAAGGGCACAGAGTGGGTTATCCATTCATCATCGTGGGCATGTTGCTCAACCTGTACGTCTACGTGCTCATCGCGCGCGTGATTTTTGATCTGATTCAGGTTTTCAGCCGTGACTGGCGGCCGCAGGGCTTCATGCTGGCAGTCGCTGAAATCATCTACACACTGACGGATCCGCCGGTGAAAGCGGTTCGCAAGGTGATTCCCCCGCTGCGCTTGGGAGGCATTGCCCTTGACCTGGGTTTCATCATCGTCTTCATCGCGGTGCAGGTTCTCGCCGGGATGCTCATTCGCTTCGGCTACACAATGCTGTAGCAGTGGCTTTCACATAGCGAAGTTCTGCAAAAAATCACAATTCAGCCGGCCTGAGCAGGCATTCGAAAAGACAAAACGCCTCGCTGTGGTCTAAAGTGTTGTTTAATATCGTTCATCGATGTAGCAACTGTAATCTCGATAAAAGGTGGGCTCATGGCGCTTACGCCTGAAGACGTAGTTAACAAGCGGTTCCAGCACGTTAAGTTCCGTGAAGGTTACGACCAGGACGAAGTCGACGACTTCCTTGACGAGGTCGTAGTTGAACTGCGCCGTCTTTACACCGAAAACGACGATCTTCGCCAGAAGCTCTCGGCTGCCGAAGCCAAGGTTGAAGAACTGCAGTCGAAGAAGGCTCCCGCCTCTGCTCCGGCTGAAGCTCCCAAGGCTGAAAAGAAGGCTGAGGCTGCTCCTGCAACTGCTCCGCAGGCTCCCGCCAAGACCGAAACCTCTGCTCCGGTCGAAGCCGACAAGGCTGAGAAGGCTGACAAGCCTAAGGAAGAAGCAGCCGCTAAGGAAGCTCCTGAAGCCAAGGAAGCTCCCAAGGCTCCTGCCGCCCCGGCCGTTTCCGCCGGTGTTGCCGGCGCCGCCGTCGGTGCGTCTGCTGCTGCTCCCGCCGCACAGGGCGGCGACCAGGACGCTCACGGCCTGATCGCTCTGGCCCAGCGCGTCCACGACGAACACGTTGCCGAAGGTGAGCGCACCCGCGACAAGCTGATCGGCGAAGCCGAAAAGAAGTCCGCTGACATCCTGTCGGCCGCCGAAAAGAAGCGCGACGAAACGCTGAGCCAGCTGGAGAACCAGAAGGCTTCGCTCGAACGCGAAATCGACGGTCTGCAGAACTTCGAACGCCAGTACCGCACCCGCCTCAAGAGCTACCTGTCGGACCAGCTCCGCGACCTCGAAAGCTCGGGCACCCTCGCACCGGAAACCCTTTCCGGCAGCAAGGTGGGCGGAAACTCGAACTCACTCTGATCTCTCACATGACAGAGGCGGCCATCTTCTGATGGCCGCCTCTGCTTGTATCCGATCCCTGAACGCAGCTTCCCAGGAGAACCGTGACTCGACGCTCAGCACGTCTGCTGTTGGCCGGCATAGCAGCCTTGGCCTTCGCACTTGACCAAGCGACCAAGGCGATCGCAGTCATGGTACTTGAAGGCCAGCCGCGCATTGCAGTCATCGGGGACCTTGTGGGATTCGCGTTCCTGCGCAATCCCGGTGCGGCCTTCGGCATGGGCGCATCGAGCACGTGGATTTTCAGCGCGATTGCCGTTGCCGTGTTCTTTGCAATCGTGATTGCGGCCCGCCGTTTGCGCTCACCGCTGTGGGCGGTTGGACTCGGGCTTCTGCAGGGAGGCCTGCTGGGCAACCTGTTCGACCGCCTGTTTCGGCCACCGGGTTTCTTCCACGGCGCGGTTGTCGACTTCATTGACCTGCATTTCTTCGTGTGCAATGTTGCCGACATCGCGATCACCGGGGCGGCGGCCATTCTCATGCTGGCTGCACTCAAGGGCACCCCGCTGGACGAAGCGCAGGCTCAACCGCAGGAGAACCATGACTGAGCGCTCTTTTCTCATTCCCGAAGGTCTTGACGGTGAACGCATCGACGCCGCACTGTCGAGGCTTTTGGGCCTGTCACGGTCCAAAGCCGCCCAGATTGCGGCTGAGGGCGGAGTGCACATTGACGGCACTCTCGCCCAGAAGTCTTCGCGTGTGACCGGCGGAGCTCGCGTCGATGTCATCATGCCAGAACCGGAAAAACCGCTGAGCATCGTGGCTGACCCCGTGCCCGGCATGAAGATCCTCTACGAAGACCCCGCCATCATCGTCGTAGACAAACCGATCGGCGTCGCGGCTCATGCCGCAGCCGGTTGGTCAGGGCCGACGGTCATCGGCGGTCTTGCGGCAGCCGGGCACAAGATCGCCACGAGCGGAGCCGCGGAACGCCAGGGCATCGTGCACCGCCTTGACGTTGGCACCTCGGGAGTCATGGTCGTCGCAAAAGGCGAACACGCCTACTCTGTCCTCAAACGGGCCTTCAAACAGAGGGAAGTCGACAAGACCTACCACGCGCTCGTTCAGGGGCTGCCAGATCCCGTGGTCGGAACAATTGAAGCCTCCATTGGACGCCATCCGCGCCGTGACGGCCTGTACGCGGTCCGGTCAGAAGGCAAACACGCCATCACCCACTACACGCTGCTGGAAGCTTTTAGGTCAGCCAGTCTGCTCGAAATCGATTTGGAAACCGGGCGCACCCACCAGATTCGCGTGCACATGTCCGCTACGAAACACCCGTGCTGCGGTGACCTTCCCTACGGAGCCGACCCGGTCTTGGCCCAACGACTGGGGCTTGAGCGGCAATGGCTGCACGCCGTGCGACTGGGGTTCGTACATCCCGAATCGGGGGAGTACGTAGAATTCGAATCCCAGTACCCGGCTGATCTGCAGAACGCGCTCGACCACCTGCGCGCTGCCGCCGGCGAGTAAGGAGAGCAGAATCCGTGGCTGACAGCTTTTCGCACCTGCACGTTCACACCGAATACTCGATGCTCGACGGGGCGGCACGCCTCAGTGATCTCATGCAGGCTGTCAAAGCCAGCGGTATGGATTCGATTGCGATCACCGATCACGGCTACCTTTTCGGTGCGTTCGACTTCTACTCGCAGGCTGTCGCCAATGAAATCAAGCCGATCATCGGCCTGGAAGCCTATGTGACACCGGGAACCTCCCGGCACGACAAGACCCGCGTCAAATGGCGGACTGACGAAGCCCAGCGCGGCGACGACGTATCCGGCGGCGGTGCGTACACCCACATGACCATGTGGGCACGCGACAACCGAGGAATGTCGAACCTGTTCAAAGCCGCCTCCATGGCTTCTCTTGACTCGGTTTTCGGCAAATGGCCCCGTTTGGACCGGGAACTGCTGTCGCAGTACTCCGAGGGCATCATCGCAACAACCGGATGCCCTTCCGGAGAAGTGCAGACGCGCCTGCGCCTCGGTCAGTTCGATGAGGCACTTGCCGCCGCAGCGGAGTTCCAAGACATCTTCGGCAAAGAGAACTTCTTCTGCGAAATCATGGACCACGGGCTCAGCATTGAAAAGCGCGTGTCCAAAGACCTCCTCGAGATCGCCAAACGCCTCGACCTGCCGCTCGTGGCAACCAACGACCTCCACTACACCCACGAATCTGACGCAAAAGCCCACGAAGCGCTCCTGGCCATCCAATCCGGTTCGAAGCTCATCGAACCGACCTACGATCAGGGCGGTTCGCGCTTTGCGTTCTCCGGCACCGGCTACTACCTGAAATCCGCGGCCGAAATGCGGGCCCTGTTCAAAGAAATGCCGGAGGCCTGCGACAACACCCTGCGCATTGCCGAAATGTGTGATGTGTCTTTTGACACGAATGCGAACTTCATGCCGAAGTTCCCCACACCCGATGGCGAAGACGAAGAGTCCTGGCTGTACAAGGAAGTCGACAAGGGTCTGCACTACAGGTTCCCCGACGGCATTCCCGACGATGTGCGCAAGCAGGCGGACTATGAGCTCGGAATCATCTCGAATATGGGATTCCCCGGCTACTTCCTCGTGGTTGCCGACTTCATCAACTGGGCGAAGGACAACGGCATTCGCGTAGGCCCCGGCCGAGGCTCCGGTGCGGGCTCCATGGTCGCCTACGCCCTGCGCATCACCGACCTCAATCCGCTTGAACACGGACTGATCTTCGAACGGTTCCTCAACCCCGACCGCGTGTCGATGCCCGACTTCGACGTCGACTTCGACGACCGTCGACGCGGCGAGGTCATCGAATACGTAACCCGCAAATACGGCTCCGAATACGTTTCGATGATCGTCACCTTCGGCACCATCAAAACCAAGCAGGCGCTGAAGGACTCCGCGCGCGTGCTCGGCAAACCGTTCTCGCTGGGGGAGCGGCTGACAAAGGAGCTTCCGCCGGCGGTCATGGCCAAGGACATTCCCCTGGCCGATATCGAAAACCCCAAGGCGCCTCGCTATGGGGAAGCCGGGGACTTCCGTACGTTCATCGAAAACGATCCGGAAGCACGCGAAGTCTTCGACACAGCACTTGGCCTGGAGGGCCTGAAACGGCAGTGGGGTGTGCACGCCGCCGGCGTCATCATGTCCTCAGCGCCGATCATCGACGTCATCCCGATCATGCGCCGTATTCAGGACGGCCAGGTCATCACGCAGTTCGACTATCCGACAGCCGAGGGCCTCGGACTGATCAAGATGGACTTCTTGGGGCTGCGGAACCTGACGATCATTTCGGACGCGATTGAGAACATCAAGGTCAACCGCGACTTCGACCTCGATCTGGAAACCCTCGAACTGGATGACCGGGCGACCTACGAACTTCTGGCCCGCGGGGACACCCTCGGTGTGTTCCAGCTGGACGGCGGGGGACTGCAAGGTCTGCTGCGGCTGATGAAGCCGGACAACTTCGAAGACATTTCGGCAACCCTGGCCCTGTACCGCCCAGGCCCCATGGGCGCGGATTCACACACCAACTACGCCAAGCGCAAAAACGGTCTCCAGCCGATCACCCCAATCCACCCGGAACTTGCCGAACCCCTGGCAGAGATCCTCGACACGACCTACGGCCTGATCATCTACCAGGAGCAGGTCATGGCGATCGCGCAGAAGGTCGCCGGATATTCGCTCGGTCAGGCAGATATTCTGCGCCGCGCTATGGGCAAGAAGAAAAAGGCCGAACTGGATGCCCAGCAGGAGGGCTTCTTCGGCGGCATGAAGGAACGCGGCTACTCGAAAGAAGCTGCGCAGGCGCTGTGGGACATCTTGCTGCCGTTCTCGGACTACGCGTTCAACAAGGCGCACTCCGCCGCCTACGGTGTGGTGTCCTACTGGACCGCCTACCTCAAGGCGCACTATCCGGCCGAGTACATGGCGGCGCTGCTGACCTCGGTTGCTGACAACAAGGACAAGCTTGCCCTCTACCTCAACGAGTGCCGGAAGATGCACATTACGGTGCTGCCGCCGGACGTCAACGAATCGCAGCTGAACTTCACACCGGTCGGCGACGACATTCGCTTCGGCATGGGTGCCGTGCGCAATGTGGGCGACAACGTGGTTGATGGAATCGTCAACGCCCGCGCTGAAAAGGACGACTTCACCTCGTTCTCGGATTTCCTGGACAAAGTGCCCTCCCACGTGTGCAATAAGCGCACGGTGGAATCGCTCATCAAATCGGGCGCTTTTGACTCTCTCGGTGAAACCAGGCGCGCTCTGGTCGAGATCCACGAGGAAGCTGTGGACTCGGTCATCGGCGTCAAACGGCAGGAGGCTGTCGGCCAGTTCGACCTGTTTGCCGGTTTGGGTGAAGGCGAGGGAGCTGAATTCTCGGTCCCCGTGCCGGACAGGCCCGAATGGGACAAGAAGGAAAAGCTCGCCTTTGAGCGCGAAATGATCGGCTTGTACGTGTCGGATCACCCGCTCAACGGACTCGAGGGTGTGTTGGCGAGCGAAGCCGATACGTCGATTGTGCAGCTGCTGGATCCTGAAAGCCACGTGCGCGACGGTTCGAATGTGACGGTGTGCGGCATCATCACGCAGGTGCAGCGCAAAGTGTCGAAGAACTCCGGCAAGCCCTATGCCATCGTCACGGTCGAGGACTTGGAAGCGAGCCTGGAGATCATGTTCTTCGGCGACGTCTACGAACCCGTTGCCTCGCTGTTGGCCATCGACCTGGTGGTGACGATCACCGGCCGGGTCCGCCAGTCGGATGACCGGCCGACGTCGCTCATGGCCCAGTCGATGACGATTCCGGATGTCACTGACCCCGAGGACCGCCCCCTCGTGCTCACCGTTCCGCACTCGCTGCTGAGCGAACAGTTGGTCACCCAGCTCGGTGACATCCTGCGGTCCAACCGCGGGGCCACAGAGGTGCGCCTGGCTATCAAGGAACCTGGACGCACCACCCTTATGCGTTTGGACAGTTCCTGCAGTGTGACCAGCGGCCCGAGCCTCTTCGGTGACCTCAAGGCCCTTTTGGGCCCGCGCTGTCTGCAGGGCTGACAGCCGCTGGCTGTTCTCTGGCTGGACTCACGAGGCGGGTGCAGCACAATCTGCTCCGCTGGGATCCGTAGACTAACGGTGTGACTGAACTTCTTCGCCGCATCGATCTGCGCAACACGGACATGGACCGCCGCACCCTTCGCACCGCGGTGCCGCGAGCCCACGCGGGCTTTTCCCACGCCGCGGGTGCGGCAGCCGAGGTGCTTGCCGACGTGCGTGAACGCGGGCGCGAAGCAGTTGTTGACCTCACCCACCGCTTTGACGGTGTGCGGTTGGAGCGCGTGCGTGTTCCCGAGGCCGAACTGAAAAAGGCCTATGAGGATCTTCCCGCGGATGTCGAAGCAGCTCTGCGTGAAGCCCGTGCTCGGCTGGAGCGTGTGTCCGCTGGACAGCTGCCGGCGGATGACACCCAGACTTTCGCCCATGGCGGCACCGTCACCAGCAGATGGCAGCCGGTCGAGCGGGTGGGCCTGTATGTTCCCGGCGGACTGGCCGCGTACCCGTCTACTGTGCTGATGAACGCTGTGCCGGCTTTGACGGCCGGCGTGAAGTCGATGTCGATTGCTTCGCCTCCGGGCCCTGACGGTCTGCCCAACCGCACGGTCATGGCGGCCGCCCACCTGCTCGGAGTGACCGAAGTGTGGGCGATGGGCGGAGCCCAGGCGATCGGTGCTTTCGCGTACGGATTCTCTGGTGGGGAAGATCTTGAGCCAGTGGATCTCATCACCGGTCCGGGCAACGCCTTTGTCGCTGCGGCAAAGGCCGAAGTGCGCGATGTTGTGGGCATTGACGCTGTTGCCGGTCCCACCGAGATCATCGTTGTAGCTTTGAGCGGTTCACGCCCCGACTTTGTTGCGGCTGACCTTCTGAGCCAAGCGGAGCACGACCCCCTTGCCGCTTCGGTTCTGGTGACAGACAGCGAAGACTTCGCTGATGCCGTCGATGCGGCTCTTGCCGAACAGACGGCGAAAACCCCACACCGTGAGCGTGTCGAACAGGCTCTGCGGGGCGAACAGTCCGGCACGATCCTGGTGTCCTCTAAGGACGACGCGATTGCCGTGGCAAACGCCTATGCGGGCGAACACGTTGAAGTTCACGGCGACGGCGCAGAGGAAGCCGCGCGTGGAATCGTCAACGGAGGTTCGGTTTTCATCGGCGATTATTCTCCCGTGGCTCTGGGGGACTATTGCTCCGGCTCTAACCACGTTCTTCCCACTGTCGGTTCGGCAGCTTTTGCCTCCGCGCTGGGCACCATGTCGTTTATGAAGGGCAGTCAGGTGATCAGCTACTCGAAGGAGGCGCTGGAGGCCGTTGCCGGTCACATCAGCGCGTTCAGCCGAGTGGAAGACCTGCCCGCGCATGGTGCAGCCGTGCAGATTCGGATGGAGGGCTGATGCACTGTCCTTTCTGTCGCAATGCTGATTCGCGCGTTGTGGATTCGCGGACTGCCGAAGACGGCGCCTCGATCCGCAGGCGCCGGCAGTGCACCGCGTGCGGCCGCCGTTTCACCACAATGGAGGCCACCAGCCTGTCTGTCATCAAACGTTCGGGTGTGACCGAGGAGTTTTCCCGTTCCAAGGTGATTTCCGGTGTGCGCAAAGCCTGCCAGGGCCGTCCGGTCGAAGAAGACGACCTCGCCAAGCTCGCCCAGACGGTCGAAGAGGCAATCCGTGCTCGTGGTGTTGCTGAAATCGATGCGGACGAAGTGGGGTTGACAATTCTGGGCCCGTTGCGCGAGCTCGACCAGGTGGCCTACCTGCGCTTTGCCAGTGTGTACCAGGGCTTTGAAAGCCTCGAAGACTTCGAAGAAGCCATTGAATCACTGCGCGCCGAACGCGACGGACGGGCTGCAGAGAAAGAATTCTGACAGTGACTTGCGCCCCGCACAGTGCATGTGTATAAAATGAGGGCACACACTTAAGTGTGGTCGCAACAGGCGGCATCGGAGGGGAAGCCGGTGCCGCCTGTTTTTATTTCCCTTCAACACTCAGGCAGCGCCCTGACCAGCGATTACAGCAGAGCTGCCGGTGCGCGGTCAGTGCCGGATGCCGGAGACCCCAACAGCTTTAGCCCCATGTGCGTCCATCGCCTTTCAACCGCAGATTCTGGCCAATCGGCAAGGGCTGCTGTCATAGCCAGAACGTCAAGATAGTCCTGATACAGCCGTGACGAAATCGTGGCACCCGAAGAACCGAGGGCGCGCAGTATGCGGCCGTCGAGAATCATGGGCTTGTCGGCTGTTTCCAAAGACCATTCCGGCTGTGAGAAATAGGCGAGCTTGGTGAAAGTGGACGGTCCGATGAACGGTACGGCGCCGTTCCACAGGGAAAATGTTTCCGCGGCGGTAAGCCCGCGCCCGCGGTCGACGAGATCGGCAAGAACCTGACCGAAGCCATCGACTGCCGGTGCGCGGCACGCTCGATAGACGCTGCGGGCCTGTGTGCCGCTGCCGTAGGCGGCCGCTGCGGCGAAGAACTCCACGGCATCCTCAGCGGTGCTCACGCCGCGGCCCAGCGCAAACAGCTGACCGCGCGAAATGCGCGCTCTGCTGTTCCAGCCGTCGGAGTGCAGAACTTCCGGCAGCGGGCAGTCCTCCGGCCACCACTGGGCGAAATGCTGCGGACAGAATTCAATTTCATCGGTTGATTCGCTGCCGTGGGGAGTGCCCAGTTCGCGGCAGAGTTCCAGGGGTGATGGAAATGACATGATGGCCTCTTTTCTGCTGCTCGTGCCGACACTCTTACACGAGGCACTGACACAGCGAGGCCACGCTGCCTGCGGTGGTTTCCGCGGACTGTTCTTACAGCCAGGCGGTGACGAGCGAATCCCTGCTCTCAAACACGCCAAGACGCGCTGTTGCGCGGGTGAGCGCAACATAGAGATCGCCCACGGCAGCCGAATCCCCGGCGGGTGCGAAGTCAGCCGGCTCGACGAGGGCGACAGCATCGAATTCCAGGCCTTTTGCCTGATGGGGCTGCAGCAGGGCAATGGGGAAGTCGATGCCGGACGTGCCGATGCCGTACTCAACGCCAGCCTCCTCCAACGCCTGTGCAGCTTCCCGCAGCTGTGCCAAGGTGCCGATGACCGCGGCCCGACCGCCTCCCAACTCTCGCAGCTGTCCGGCCGCCCAGGCAGTGGCAGCCGGCGGCACCTCGTCAGAGGAAAGCCGGGACACCGCGGGAGCCGTGTCGCCATCGCGAACCGGTGTGGGCACTTCGAGGTTGGGGAAGTGCGTGCGCAGCAGAGCGTTCGCCGGTTCCAGGATCGAAGCGGGGGTTCGGTAGGAGACCGTCAGCTCGGTCAGCGACAGGCGGGAACCCACGTGCGGGGAGAGCACACTCTCCCACGTGCGCGCGGCATCCGTCAGACTGGCTTGAGCGAGGTCGCCGACAATCGTGGCGGACTTGCTCGGCACCCGCCTGAACAGCAGGCGCAGCTGCATGGGGCTGAGCTCCTGAGCTTCGTCGACAACCAGATGCCCGTAGGTCCACTCGCGATCCTCCGCGGCGCGCTCCGCCAGCGGACGATGATCGCCGCCATCGGAAAAGCGCTGTGCGAGCACCTCAGCAGACACGAAATCTGACGTGCCCATCATGTCGTTGACAGCCTGCGCGTACTCCGTTTCTGCGTTCGCTCGCGGGCGCGCCTCAGCCGTGCCCAGCAGCTCCTCGAGTTCGTCGAGCAGCGGAATGTCCTCAACCGTGATCGGCTCGTCCTTGCCGCGGCGCAGGCGAGCCATTTCCTCGTAGGACAGCAGGCCATCGCAGGCGGCAACGAGTTTCGCCGGCTTCGTGTACAGGTCACTCAGCACACGACCAGCGCTGACAGGCAACCAGCACAGGTTGATGGCTCGGCGCACATCCGTCGACATGCGCAGGTCGGCCATGTGGTGGCCGCGCGGATCATCCATGCCGGCCAGGGGTGAGTTCTGCAGCAGCTGTTCGACGAGTTCGTCGAGGATCTGCTGGACAAAGCCTTCGCGCGCCGCGTTGTGGGGCTTGCCCGAGCGCTGCGCGTTCTTGATCGCCTTGCGCACGGCCTTGCGTTTGAGAGTGACCCGCTGCGCACCGACGGCGAGCTCTTGGTCGCTGTCGGGCACCCGCTGGTAGCCGCGCACAGCGCGCTTGATGACGTCGACCATCCGCAGGCTGCCCTTGACGGCGGCGGTTTTCGGCCCGTCGTGCAGACTGGCCTCGTAGCCGGGCAGCAACTGGCCGGGGGTCAGAAGAACAGCGCCGGTTTCGCCGAGGCTGGGCAGCACCTGTTCGATGTACTTGAGGAAAACCGGCGTGGGGCCGACGATGAGCACACCCGAACCGGCGATTTTGGTGCGCTGCCTGTACAGGAGGTATGCGGCGCGGTGCAGGGCCACCGCGGTCTTCCCGGTGCCGGGTCCACCCTGGACGACAACCGTTTGGTCGGCGGGGCGGCGGATGATTTCGTCCTGCTCTGCCTGAATTGTCGCGACGATATCGCCCATGCGTCCCGTGCGGTGGCTTTCGAGTGCTGCCATGAGCGCGCCTTCGCCGTGCAGGTCGTCGCGTTCGGCGGCGGTCAGCGCATCGAGGTCCAGGACGTCGTCTTCCAGGCCGATGACGGTGCGCCCTCGTGTGGCGATGTGCCTTCTGCGGATGACGCCGGTGGGGTTGGCTGCGGTGGCCCGGTAGAACGGTTCGGACGCGGGTGCTCGCCAGTCCATGAGCAGCTGAGTCTGGTCGGAATCTGAAATGCCGATGCGCCCGATGTAGGTGGTCTTGTCATCAGCCATGTCGAGCCTGCCGAAGCACAGGCCGGTTTCAGCTTCGCGCAGGCGCAGCAGCTGGTCTTCGTACATGGTGGCGAAGGCATCGCGCTCTGAGCGGTTTTGGTGGTTGCCGCCGACTTTGGATGCCCGAACGGCGCTGAGTTTGCTGTGCGTTTCTTCGCGCAGGCTGTCCAAGCGCTCATAGACGCGGGAAACGTATGTCTGTTCCCGCTGGATTTCGCTGTTTTCCGGCACCGTTCTCCCTCCGATCGGCATTCAATTATGCCGTGGCCGCGCCCGCGCGCACGCACTGGGTGGGCCGGGATTCAACGGCCGGTGAAAGCTGTCAGCTGTGTGCCCTCGAGGACGCGGGCAACTGCGGGCCCACCGCGCAGGGCGCGGGCCACGATGCCGGGTTCGGGTGGGGTGTGGGCGGCGATTCCGACCGCGTTGCCGTAGCGGCGACCACGCATGTTGCCCGGGTCGATTGCCAGGGCGACGTAGGGAAAAGACTGCTGCAGTAAGCGCAGTTCGCCTTTCAGCCGCTCATGAGGTGGAGCTGCCGCGATATTGAGCAGGAAAGTGCCGCTGGGGGCCAGTACGTTCGCGCACTGGTCGAAGAACTCGCGTGTTGCCAAGGGCGCCGGAGTTTCGCTTCCGGCGAAGGCGTCGCGGACAAGCACGTCGAGGCTGCCGGTCCGGAAGGTGTGGATTTCACGTGCGCCGTCACCCGCGCGCAGCGCCAGCCGGGGCTTCTTCGGCAGGTCGAACCACTCCCGGACTTTGTCCAGCAGGGCGGCATCGATGTCGATGGCTGTCTGCTTAGAACCGGGACAGTGCGCGTCAATCCAGCGGGGCAGACTGCAGCCTCCGGCCCCGATATGAACTGCTCTCAGGGGTGTTCCGCGCCCATCGGCGTCATCGTGGCGCACCCGGACGATCCTCGACATCCAATCGAGGTACTCGAAATCCAGCCGCAGGGGATCGGACAGGGTGACGCACGACGACGGGACCCCGTTGACCCACAGGACGTATGAGTCGGGTTCGCCGGCAACGGCCTCAAGCACAGCTGTGCCCGTGTCGATGTCTACTTCGCGCTCAGCGGATCGTCGTTGTCTGCCCATGCCGTCAGTCTAGGGAGGCTCGCACTCAGGTTCGCCAGCCTGTGCACAACTTGGCCTCTGTCCACAGCCTCCCGCCACCTGTTTTCACTGCGGAGGTGAGTGGAAAACACTTCTGGCATGAAGAAGATCACCATCAGAACACCGGAAGACATTATTGAAGCCGCAGTGGACATGCTCGGCTATAGACCGGAGGATTCGCTGGTCCTCCTGGGCATCATGGATCCCAACACAGAAGGACCCGGCCTGGGCGTGCTCCGCATCGACTACAGCACAGCCGCCGCACTGGGCTTCGCCGATGGATCCGCAGGAGACGTTGTGGACCTCGTGCACGGTCTTGGCAGCGTGAAAACCGTGCTGCCAGTCGTTTTCTGTGATGACCTCTACGACATTCTCGGATTGGGCGGGCCGATAGAGGCGCAGTCGTGGAAAGTGCACCGCGACGGCATCTACGCGGTCTGCGATCTGCTGGTCGACTCCGGCTATGACGTGGGGCGGCCCGTGTGGTCCGCGGGTGAACTGTGCGGTGATTTTGCCGCTCCGCGTGATGTGCGCCAGTGCAACACGGAAAACAGCCGCCCGGCTGGCATCGCGGAAGCGGCTGCACTGCCAACCCCAGAGCTCGAAATCGTACGGGCCAAAGAGTTCTTCGGGACACCAACAGTGCCGTTCCCGAAGCTGGCCGACGCTCTGGCAAAGGTGGAGAGCCTGCACGCGGAAGGCGTCGCGCCAGAAGAGTGCGCCCGGGCATTCTCGCCACAGGCACTCAACGCGGCTGAGGCCATGCTGACCAATCCGCGCAGGCGGGACCTAGTCATGCTCCTCATGGTTTTTCAGAATCCCGGACTGCGGCCGGCCGAACTGCCAGCAGAGTGTGACGAGCATACGGAAGGTTGGCTGTTGGAAGAGTTTGTTCATCCCGAGTACATGAGCGAGTGCGTGGGCTACAGTGCGGCGCTGCCCGATATGCGCCGGCTGCAGCTGGGGTGTGAAGTCATGAAGATGATTGCGGCCTACGCCTCGAGTGAGGCTCTGCCTGATGCGCTCGCGGTTCTCGCATGGCTGGAATGGGTCAGGGGGCGTTTGTCGTTCTCGGACTACTACGCTGCAGCGGCTCTTCACCTGGATTCAGAGCACTCGCTGGCACGGCTGCAGGCGGCCGCGGCCGAACAGGCGGTGCTGCCCGGCTGGCTGCGACACGAGCGGTTTGACGAAGTCGATTGGGTCTGAGCGGAATACCGTGAGAAGATAAAGTGTTGACCCGGTAGGTCCCAGCATCCGGCGCAGCCAGCTTAAGCCCAGCTTGAGCACGGCAGGCCGCGTGTGAAGACTTGACTTGGGTCTTACTAGTGCCATGAAGACTCAAGGCACCGCAGACGCAGTGAAAGGTGAACCGTGCCGACCGCACCCAAGGACTCCACGAAGACCAGCGCAGACGACTCGGCTGCCAAGAAGACGACGGTGAGGAAGCCCGCGTCCAAGACCACCGCCAAGAAGAGCACCGCGACGACAGCGAAGTCGAAGGCGGCCGGAACAAAGGCGACCGCTGCTAAGAAGACCACGGCGGCGAAGTCGACCACTGCTGCGAAGAAGACGACCGCCAAGTCGACGACTGCGAAGAAGTCGACCGCCAAGTCGAGCACTACCAAATCCACGGCTGCGAAGAAGTCCACGGCCGCTAAGTCGAGCACCACCAAGTCCACCGCGGCTAAGTCGACTACTGCCGCTAAGAAGACAACAGCCGCGAAGTCCACTGCTGCGAAGAAGACGACCGCCAAGTCGACGACTGCGAAGAAGTCGACCGCCGCGGCGAAGAAGTCCACCGCTGCCAGGAAGACTGCGGTCGAGGAAACACCGGAAGTCGAAGAAACCACAACGACAACAGCGGCGAAGAAGACCGCTGCCAAGAAGCCGGCTGAAAAGCCCGCGGCGAAGAAGTCGACTCGCAAGAAGAAGGACGACGAGCTCGTCGAAGACGTCGAAACCCCGGAAGAACCGGAAGAGACCGACGACGCCGAAGCAACCGAAACCCGCAACGCCGAAGAAGAAAAGAAAGACGAAGAAGTCAAAGAAGCAGGCGGCTTCGTCGTTTCTGACGCTGATGATGACGACCAGCCCACGGTGCAGGTTGTCAGCGCGGGCGCGACAGCAGACCCGGTCAAGGACTACCTCAAGCAGATCGGCCGCGTGGCACTGCTCAACGCGGCAGAGGAAGTTGACCTCGCCAAGCGGATCGAAGCCGGAATGTACGCCGAGCACCTGCTGAACAACGGCGAAGTCAAAGAAGCTCGCGACCAGCGCGACTACAAGTGGATCATCCACGACGGCCGCATCGCGAAGAACCACCTGCTGGAGGCCAACCTTCGTCTGGTTGTCTCGCTGGCCAAGCGCTACACCGGCCGCGGCATGCTGTTCCTCGACCTCATCCAGGAAGGCAACCTCGGTCTGATTCGCGCGGTCGAAAAGTTCGACTACACGAAGGGCTTCAAGTTCTCCACCTACGCCACGTGGTGGATCCGCCAGGCAATCACCCGTGCCATGGCCGACCAGGCACGCACCATCCGCATCCCGGTGCACATGGTGGAAGTCATCAACAAGCTGGCCCGCGTGCAGCGTCAGATGCTGCAGGACCTGGGCCGCGAACCCACCCCGGAAGAGCTCGCCAAGGAACTCGACATGACGCCCGAACGCGTTGTCGAAGTGCAGAAGTACGGCCGCGAGCCCATTTCACTGCACACCCCGCTGGGCGAAGACGGCGATTCCGAATTCGGTGACCTCATCGAAGACTCCGAAGCCGTTGTACCCGCTGACTCCGTGAGCTTCACTCTGCTGCAGGAACAGCTCCACTCGGTGCTTGACACCCTGTCGGAACGCGAAGCCGGTGTGGTCTCGATGCGGTTCGGACTCAACGACGGCCAGCCGAAGACCCTTGACGAAATCGGCAAGGTGTACGGCGTGACCCGCGAACGCATCCGTCAGATCGAATCGAAGACCATGGCGAAGCTGCGCCACCCCTCGCGCTCCCAGGTGCTGCGCGACTACCTCGACTGATACGCGGAACAGCCGCAGAGACGATCAGGCCCGACCCCGTCAAACGGGGCCGGGCCTGATCTCTTATCTGCGAAGTTTCAGTCAGAAAGACCTGCAGCCGCCCAGAGCTGAAGCGGAAGGCTTACAGCCAGTTGGGTTCGATGATGCCGAAAGCCGCATTGTGCGGGTCGATGAACTTGGCCACGCGTCCGCGGGGAGTGTCGGTCGGCTTGACCAGCAGGGCGCCGCCGAGTTCGGGCACCTTCTGGGCAAAGGCATCGACGTCTTCAACCATGTAGAACGCTTCCCAGTGCGAGGGGATCTGCGTGCCGGAAAGGTCCACGACAGCGGCCGTCAGATCAACATCACCCGGCATGGTGAACAGCTGGGCTTCTTCGCGGATGGTCGACGGTCCGGTGCTCTTGGTCCAGCCGAACACCTCAGAGTAGAAGTCCGCCTTTTCAGGGGAGTGAGTGTGCAGCTCGAAGTAGACGGCCGCACCGAGTTCGCCCACTGTTCCCAGTCCGCGGGAATCGTCAAAGGTCAGCGCGCCGAATGCCGTGCCGCCGGAGTCCGAGACAAGTGCAACCGATGCTTCGCCATCGAATTCGGGAACGACCGTCATCGCCTGTCCGCCGCTGGCGTCAACAGCGGTGAGGAAGGTGTCGAGCGATTCAGCGCGGAAGTAGACAGACCAGAAGCCAGGCTGGCCTTCCGGCGCCTGCGGCGGCTGTGGGCTGATGCCTGCGGCAGCGCGTCCGCCGAGCAGCGCCTGCGAACCAAGGCCAAGGGGGCCTGCGCCGCTGAACTCCCAGCCGAAGAGTTCGCTGTAGAACTTAGTGGAAACATCCGACTGCGGGGAGCTGAGCTCCAACCAGACGGGCTGAGCAGATTGAGCAGTGTAGTCAGTCACTCGGCCATTGTCGCAGGTAAAGCTGTCGTGGTCAGCCGCGGCCCTTGAAGTAGTCTTCGATGCCGGCAGCCAGCCCCTCGGCGTAGCGCTTGCGGCCGGAATCCGTCTTCATGGTCTTTGCTTCTTCCGGGTTGCGCATTTCGCCCATCTCCATGAGCACGGCTGGCACCGTGGCGTGATTGAGACCGCCGAGATCTGTGCGCTCGATGATGGTCTTCTTGCCATAGCTGGGGTTGGCGCGGAAGTCCGCATCTTTGAGGCCTTTCACAAGGCTGGTGGCCAGCTTCTTGGATTCAGCGTGTTCGCGGTCCGGTGCGATGATGGCGCCGAAGCCGAACGGCTTGGTGCTTTCGGAGCCGTTGGCGTGGATGCTGACGAGGATGTCCGCCTCGGCTGCGAACTTCCCGCGCTCATCAACGCACGGGCCGATGCCGGTGTCGTCTTTGCGCGACATGATGACGCTCGCACCTTTGTCTTCGAGCAATGTGCGCAGATGCTCAGCAACTTTCCAATTGAATTCGTGTTCGGCAAAGCCACCTGGTGTGGCTGTTCCGGTTGTGTTGCACGCTTTTGTTCCGCCGCGGCCGTCATCGACCTGCCGGGAGATCTTTGAGGCGTTCTTCATGTTGCCGCCGTTGTGGCCGGGGTCGACTGCGATCGTCAGTCCAGCCAGCGGCTGGGAGTCCTCGTCTTCTGTCGGGGTGCTCGAGGGCGCATCACTCGCTGCGGTTGGGGTTGCCGGTGCTGACGAGGTGCCGGGCCCGGGTGTGCCGCCAGCGCACCCGGTCAGGAGGAGGGCACAGAGTGCGGCAGCAAGGGCGGGGGAGCGCAGAATCATACGAACATTGAAGCACATCCGGTATGACAGGGCGGCGGGCAAATCCACGGGCTTTCGCCGGCTGAGCCCTACAATGGCAGGGCATCAGAGGGAAAGGACGTGGAAGTGGCGACCAAAGCAGAGTACGGCGCACAGCAGCTCCAGGTACTGGAAGGGCTCGACGCGGTTCGCAAACGGCCCGGTATGTACATCGGCTCCACTGATTCGCGCGGTCTCATGCACTGCCTGTGGGAGATCATCGACAATTCCGTCGATGAAGCCCTGGCCGGCTACGGAGAAGAGATCACTGTGACTCTCTATCCTGACGGCTCGGTCGCGGTGGACGACTGTGCGCGCGGCATTCCCGTTGACATCGAACCGAAGACAGGTCTGAGCGGTGTAGAACTGGTCATGACGAAGCTGCACGCCGGCGGTAAGTTCGGCGGCGGTTCCTATGCTGCGGTCGGTGGTCTGCACGGTGTTGGCGGTGCTGTTGTCAATGCGCTGTCCGAACGTATGGACGTCGAAGTCACCCGTGCTTCCAAGGTTCACCGTCTGTCGTTCCGACGGGGTCGGCCCGGACGTTTCGCCGATGACGGCGCCCCCAGCCCTGAAAGTCCGTTCACTGAGAACAAGCCGGGTGAAAAGCTCGAGATCATCGGCAAGGCCAAGCGGGGTGTCACCGGAACGCGGGTGCGCTACTGGGCTGACCCGCAGATCTTCCTGAAAGACGCCGACTTCGAATACGACAAGCTCGTTGACCGTGCCCGGCAGACCGCGTTCCTCGTTCCCGGTCTGAAGATCACAATCGTCGACGAACGCGGCATTGCGCGCGACGAAGCAGGCGAGGTCATTGAACGTCGCGAAGAAGAGTTTCGCTATGACGGTGGAATCTCCGCGTTTGCCGATCATCTGGCGCTTGACCCGGCTGTCACCGATGTGTGGCGCTTCAGCGGCAAGGGCGATTTCACGGAAACTGTTCCAGTCCTCGATAAGACCGGCCACATGGTGTCAACCGATGTCGACAGGGAAGTCGATGTTGACATCGCCCTGCGCTGGGGGACTGGCTTCGACACTCGGATCAAGAGCTTCGTCAACATCATCGCCACCCCTAAGGGCGGCACCCACCAGGCGGGCTTCGAAGCAGGCCTCGTGAAGACGGTCCGCAAAGCAGTTGAAGCCAATGCCCGCAAACTCAAAGTCGGCAAGGACAAACTCGATAAAGAGGACGTCCTGGCCGGGCTGACGGCTGTCGTCACCGTCAAGCTTGCCGAACCGCAGTTCGAAGGACAGACAAAAGAGGTTCTTGGAACGCCCGCGGTCCGTCAGATTGTCAGCAAAGTCGTCGAAGACGGCCTGACTGAACGTCTTGAGGCAAGCAAACGCCAGGAAAAGGCTCAGGCCAACGCGCTTTTGGAAAAGGTTGTCGCGGAAATGAAATCGCGCATCTCCGCGCGCACGCATCGAGACAACCAGCGACGCAAAAACGCCCTCGAATCCTCGGCTCTGCCCGCCAAGCTCTACGACTGCCGCATCAGTGACGGTGACAGCACCGAGCTGTTCATCGTCGAAGGCGATTCGGCGATGGGGACAGCAAAGGCCGCCAGGAACTCGGAACACCAGGCGCTGTTTCCCATTCGCGGCAAGATCCTCAACGTACAGAAGGCAAGCGTGTCGGACATGTTGGCGAATGCCGAGTGTGCGGCCCTGACCCAGGTGATCGGCGCCGGTTCCGGTCGCAGCTTCGACCTGGAGGCTGCCCGCTACGGCAAGGTCATCATCATGACCGACGCGGATGTTGACGGCGCCCACATTCGCACACTGTTGCTGACGCTGTTCTTCCGCTATATGCGTCCACTGGTCCAAGCTGGCCGCGTGTTTGCCGCAGTGCCGCCGCTGCACCGCATTGAGGTCATCAACCGCGGCAAGGCCAATGACGTCATCTACACCTATACGGAAGCTGAGCTTCATCGTGAGCTGAAGAAGCTCGATCGGCGCGGCAAAGCCTACAAGCCGCCGCAGCGCTACAAGGGGCTCGGCGAAATGGATGCCGACCAGCTTGCCGAAACGACGATGGATCCCGCGCACCGGCTTCTGCGCCGCGTCACGATGGACGATGCCGGCGCTGCCGAGACCACGTTCAACCTGCTCATGGGATCTGAGGTTGCCCCGCGCCGCGAATTCATCGTGTCCGGTGCCGACGTCATGGATTCCGAGAAGATCGACGCCTGATCAGCGGGGCCTTCAACAGCCCATTCTGAATTCTGAGACACCCGTGACCACGCACGCTCAGCGTGCTCACAGAAAGTTCCATGCCGGTAGTCTAGAACCGGCATAAAAATGACCGGTTCGTCGTGCGCGTGCACATCTGGCGGACCAAGCCGAACAAGGAGGCGATTGTGGATCCGGTGCTCATCGGCAGGTGGCAATTCGGCATCACCACGGTCTATCACTTCTGGATGGTTCCGCTGACCCTCGGTTTGGGTCTGCTGGTTGCAATCTTCCAGACGATGTACACCCGTACAGGTGACGAAAAGTGGCTGCGCGGAACGAAGTTCTGGGGCAAGCTCTTCCTCGTCAACTTCATCATGGGCGTTGCCACCGGCATCGTCCAGGAATTCCAATTCGGTATGGCCTGGTCGGAATACTCGAAGTTCGTCGGCGACGTCTTCGGTGCTCCTCTGGCTATGGAAGCGCTCATTGCGTTCTTCCTCGAATCGACATTCCTCGGCCTGTGGATCTTCGGCTGGGGTCGACTGTCCAAGCGCGCACACCTGACTGTCCTGTGGTGCGCTGTTATCGGTGCGTGGATCTCGGCGTACTTCATCATCGTCGCCAACTCCTGGATGCAGCACCCGGTCGGCGTTGAAATGGTCGACGGCCGCCCCGTTATGACCAACATCTGGGCAGTTCTCACGAACAACACGGCAATCGCCGCCTACACCCACACGCTTGCAGGTTCGCTCGCCTGCGGTGCCGCCTTCATGCTCGGCATTGCCTGGTACCACCTGTACCGCCGTCGCAGGGACGGCATCGACACGGTCGATGAGAAGGGCCGCGTCGTCGTGGGCGAAAACCTCGCTGTGCCCGGCCGCGACAAAAAGGACCACGAAGTGTGGTTCAAGTCGCTGCGTATCGGCGGTTGGGCCGCAGTCATCGCTTTCGTCGCGGTTGCCATCACCGGTGACATTCAGGCCAAGCTCATGTACGAACAGCAGCCCATGAAGATGGCCTCAGCGGAAGCCGCCTGCTCCGACGGCACCTCGTTCTCGGTGCTGACGATCGGCATCCCCGACTCCAACCACTGTGACGACACGAAGACCCTCATCGAGGTTCCCGGTCTGCTGTCCTTCCTCGTCCACTCGAACTTCACGGAAGAAGTCCCCGGCGTGAAGACGCTTCTGCCGGAATACGAAGAGAAATTCGGCGGCGTCATCCCGGATGACCCCATGTACCGCGACTACGCGGGACAGAAGATCGACTACCAGCCGCTGATGATCGTCACCTATTGGGGCTTCCGCTTCATGATCGGATTCGGTGCTCTCGCAGCGATCTTCGCCGGCTACGCACTGTTCGCCACCCGCAAGGGAACCGTGCCGAAGTCGAAGTTCCTCGCACACCTGTCGCTGTGGGGCATCGCGGCACCGTTCGTTGCCAACTCGGCCGGATGGGTGTTCACCGAAATGGGCCGCCAGCCGTTCGTTGTGGCCCCCAATATGGGTGCTGACGGCGTCGACGGGGCCATGCTCTACACGGCCGCGGCGATCTCTCCGTCCGTTTCCGCCGGCGCCATGCTGTTCAGCCTGGTAGCCCTGACCCTGCTCTACGGCGGTCTGATGGTCGTCGAGCTCATCCTCATCATCAAGTACGCCCGCGGTGGCATCGCGGCTGCTATGCCCGAACTCGACACTTCGGGAAGCAAGCCGAGCGCCGAACACGAAGACGACGACGTCCTGTCGTTCGCCTACTAAGGAGACGCTGTGGAAGCCCTTTCAACTCTGTGGTTCATCCTCATCGCTGTCCTGTGGACGGGGTACCTCATCCTCGACGGCTTCGACCTCGGCGCGGCCATGATGATGAAGACCTTCGCGAAAAGCGAAAAAGAACAGCGCGTTCTGCTCAATTCGTTCGGACCCGTATGGGACGGCAACCAGGTGTGGCTGCTGACCGCCGGCGGTGCGACGTTCGCGGCGTTCCCGCTGTGGTACGCCTCGCTGTTCTCCGCCCTGTACGTGCCGCTTACGCTGGCGCTGCTCGCACTCATCCTGCGCGCCGTGTCGATTGAATACCGCGGCAAGGTCAATTCGCAGCGCTGGCGCGACGCCTGGACCTGGTGCCTGTCGCTCGGCTCGGCGACCGCGGCCTTCTGCGTCGGCGCGATGCTGGCGCTGAGCACCACCGGTATGCCGATCAACGACAACGGCGACAACGTGGGCGGTGCCTTCGCGTGGGTCAACATCTACGCGATCGTGGGTGGGCTGGCCATCCTCGGCTTCGCCTACCTGCAGGGCCTGCTGTTCACGGCTCTGAAGTCGCACGGCGAAATGCGCGTACGCGCACGTGCACAGGCAAAGAAGCTCCTGCCGCTTCTGCTGCTGTTCGCCGCTGTATGGGTGCTGATCGTCCAGTTCAAGTTCGGCAACATCGCCGGTGCTGTGATCATCGCCGTTGCGGTGCTGGCAGCAGTTGTGACGTGGATGAGCATCGGCGAGAACACCGAGCTGCGCGCCTTCCTGTTCAACGGCGTGTTCCTCGCGGCAGGTGTTGCGAGCCTGTTCGTCAACATCTACCCGCGCGTGCTGCCGTCGTCGATCGATGACTCCCTGTCGCTGACAGTCACCTCTGCTTCTTCGTCGGACTACACACTCGGCGTGATGCTCGTCGTCACGGTGATCTTCCTGCCGATCGTTCTGGGCTACACCGTGTACTCGTACCGCGTGTTCGCTCGTCGTATTCACGAAAAGCACCTGCCTCCGGCGCACAGCGTTCCGGTGGCAATCGCCAGCTACCACGCGTGAGTTCACCGTGGGCTCCAGCGTCCGCCGTCCCCTCGGGGCGGCGGGCGCTTGGCGTTCTTGTGGGGGTGGCCGCAGCCAAGGCGCTGGGGCTGGTGCTCATTGCCGAGGCTGCCGCTCGGGGTGTCACCGGGGTGATGGTCGGCAAGGATGTTTCGCTGGCTGTTTTCCTAGGTGTGCTCGGGGCTTTTGTGCGCGGGGCCGCGGCGTGGGCCCAGCGGGCTGCCGGAGCACGCGCCGCCGTGGGCGTCAAAACGGCTCTGCGCCGGAAGCTCATCGGCCGCTCGGTCGGTTCCGGCGGGCGGGATCTTGACATTGACGACGGTGCGCTGGTTCTGACCGCCACGCGTTCGCTGGATGACCTCGACGACTATTTCACGGGTGTTCTGCCCGCTTTGACGGCTTCTGCTGTCATCCCTCTTGCGGTTATCGTCCGCGTTGTCTTCGCCGACTGGGTTTCAGCGGCGCTTCTTGTCATCACGCTGCCCTTGGTGCCCGTGTTCATGATCCTCATAGGCCGCTATACCGAGGAGCGCGTGGGGCAGGCGCTGAAGTCTCTTGATCGCCTGTCGGACAACCTGGTGGAACTTGCGCGCGGCCTCCCGGTTCTTGTGGGGCTGGGACGCGTGCGTGCGCAGACGGAAGCTCTTGTGCGCATCAGCGACAGCTACCGGCGCACCACGATGCAGACGCTCAAGGTCGCGTTTCTGTCTGCTCTGGCTCTCGAGCTCATCTCCACTCTGTCGGTTGCTCTCGTAGCGGTTTTCATCGGCGTCCGTCTGGTGAACGGGACGCTTGATCTGAGCGCCGGTCTGCTGGCTCTTGTTCTGGCCCCCGAGGTGTTCTTGCCCCTGCGTCAGCTGGGTGCGGCTTTTCACTCCACTGAGAACGGACTGGCCGTTTTCGACCGCATTCGTGGTCTTATCGCCTCTCCGCGGTCTGCTGTTTTCGGCTCCCGAGGTGCGGAGTCGGCCGGGTCGGAGGTGACTGTTCAGTTTGCCGAGGTTTCGGTTTCCTACGGCGATTCTGTCGCGCTGCCGCCGGTGTCGGGACAGATCGGCCCGGGTCTGACTGTTCTGACTGGGGCTTCTGGCGCTGGGAAGTCGACTTTCCTGGGTGTCCTCGCCGGTCTTGTGCGGCCGGGGGAGACCGCCTCGGTCACCGGCAGCCTGACGGGGGTTCCGGACTCACTGGCTTTTGCAGATCAGAGTCCCCGCTTCTTCACTTCGACGGTAGGCGAGGAGCTCCGCCTGTTCGGCGGTTCCGAGATTGATACGGCTGCTCTGAAGCAGCGCGCGGCTCTCGACCTGGATGATGCCGCCGCTGTGGATGCGCTCAGCCCCGGTGAAGCTCGGAGACTGTCCTTGGCGCGAGCCTTTGCGCGCGTGGATTCAGGGGCGCAGCTGCTGATTGTCGACGAACCGACAGCGCACCTTGACGATGCCTCTGCCGCGCGCATTCGACGGGAACTGCAGACCATCAGCGAAACCTGCCCCGTCATTGCGGCAAGCCACGATCCAGTGCTGACAGAAGCAGGAACACGCCTGCACATCGGCGCGCCAGCACGGGACCTCGACGCGGTGGAACCGGCAGCGGACCCTGTCGAGTCGAACACTCGCCCAAACCTCGACGAAGGTGCGGAGGACGTCCGCCCCGCCTCGACATGGCAGCTGCTTCGGCGTGCAGCCGATGCCGTCGGCTTCACGACGGGACGCTTTTGGCTGGGTGTTCTGTCGGCGGTCGGTGCTGTCGCCGCCGGCACGGCGCTGACCGCAGTGTCGGCCTGGCTCATCGTCTACGCCTCATTCCAGCCGCCCATCATGCACCTGCTGGTGGCGATCGTCGGGGTGCGGTTCTTCGGCCTGAGCCGTTCTGTTCTGACCTACACTCACCAGCTCAACCTGCATCACGCGATCCTGGGCAAACTGGCTTCGCTGCGCAGGCAGCTGTGGCAGACCTTTGCCCGCGAGGGAACAGCCAACCGCGCTGTTGCGCGAAGCGATGTGGCTTTGCGCAGGCTGGTGTCTGATGTCGATGACATCAGGGACGCGGCACCTCGTGTTCTGGTTCCCCCGCTTGTTGCAGTCATCATCGGTGCAGCGGCTGTCGTAGTCTTCTGGATTTTCCTGCCTCAGGCGGCACTGGCGCTTGCTGCTGTTCTTGCGCTGGCGCTCACCGTGGGGCCAGCGGCTGCGCTCTTGGCTGAGCGCCGGGCCGGTGTGCAGCGCCTGGAATACCGGGCGCGCGTGCTGGGGCAGCTCACCCGGCTGCTGGCTGCTAAGTCAGATCTCATCGCCAACGGCAAAGCCGATGCGGCCGCAGCTGCGCTGATCGAAGAAGATGAAAGAGTCGGTGCGTTTGAAAAGCGCATCCTGCAGTCTTCTGGGCTCGGCGAGGGAATAGTCACGTTCCTGTTGTCGGCTCTGAGCGCTCTCATGCTCGTCATCGCCGGCCCCGCGGTGATTTCCGGCAGTATTTCTGCGGAATCTCTGGCGATCCTCGTGCTCGTACCGCTTGCCCTCATTGATGCCTACCTCGATTCCCTGCGGGCCGTTCAGCAGTGGCCGGCACTGGCTTCCGTCCTGCAGCGCGTACCGGAACTCGGTGCGGAAGAAGAACATGATGCGAAGCAGCCGCACCCAGTCGAATCGATTCGCAGTGCGCAGCTGCGCGGCATTCGCGCATCGTGGCCCACCGGCCCGGAGATTCTCACGGGGGTCAACGCCGATATCGCGCGAGGGCGATGGACGACGGTCACCGGGCCTTCAGGTTCGGGCAAGACCACTCTCGTGTCCGTCATCCTGCGGTTCCTCGACCCAAGCGCTGGGACCTACACGGCAGACGATGCGAACCTGCTTAAGGTGGGGCCGGAAGACCTCGCGGGCACAGTCGCCTGGTGTCCGCAGGAAGCACACGTCTTCAATTCCAGTCTGCGCGCGAACCTGCTCATTGCGCGCGATCGTGATGACCGGCCCGGCGATGACGAACTGCTTGAAGTGCTGCGGCGCGTGGGACTGGACGAAATTGTGCGCGAACGCGGTCTGGATGCTGTCATCGGCGCCGGGGGAGAGTTCCTCTCCGGTGGGCAGAGGGGACGACTGGCGATTGCCCGCACCCTCCTGACAGGCGCCGATGTGATCGTCATCGACGAACCGACCGCACACCTCGACGTCGAGACCGCACAGGCGCTTATGGCGGATCTGCGCGAAACTCTTGATGACCGCGCTGTCGTCATGGTGACCCACGACCAGCGGTGGGTCAGCGCTGATGATCTGCGGGTGAAGCTGTAGAGCTCAGTCGCGTTTTGTGCCGAACATGATCTCGTCCCAGCTGGGGACGGACGACCGGCCGCGCTTAGCTTCTTTCTGTTCCGTTTGTTCCGCCGGCTGGGGGCTTGCAGCAGCGTCACCGCCGTCGAAAACCCCCGGTTCATCCAGCAGTGACGGCTGCGCGTCAGTGTGCTCTTCTTCCGGTGCGCTCACAGCGAGCACGGAGTCATCATCGGCCTCTTCGGGCCGCGACAGTGCGGTGTGCGCTCCGTCAGGTTCGGTTTCCGGCATTTCCGGCACTGAGCGCAGACCTGTGGGAGCCTGCGCTGATTCGGCCTCCTGGGTACGGGCGCGGCGCCTGCGGAGGCTTTCGAGAATTCGTCCCGTCTCGGCCTGGTGATCAGCGGACTTCGGGGTGCGGTCCTGGTCTTCGAAGTCGAAAACACGTTCATCAGGGCTGCCGAAGTTGGGGATCGGTCCGGAATCAGCAGGGCCGGCTTCCGACAGCCAGCGCGCCTCGTCGTCGACAGCGTGGACATTTCGCTCGCGGTACTCCCAGCGCGCAGTCTTCTGCGTGCCGCGGATCGCGAAGGCCAGTTCGACGTTCCACACGCCCTCATCGGACCGCCAGGCGTCCCACTGGAGGCTGTCAGTGTCAGCTCCGCGCTTCTCCAGGCGCTCCATGGCGACATCGCGCAGCGGGCGCGGCGTGTGGTCGCGGCTGCCGTCTTCGTAGACAGGGCTTTGGCCGGCGCTGTGGGCAATGTGGCGGCGCTCAGCCAGGACGGGCTGTTCAAAGGCCTTGATGTGGTCGAGATCCCCGCCGGTGGCATCCGCGACTTCCTCAGCGGTAAGCCCCGAGCGGATCATCGCCTGAATAGCCTTGGGCCTCAGCTGACCGCGCCCGTAGGAGCGGGTGGCCTGCTGGGTGCGCAGGCGGCGCACCGCGGCAAGAAGTTCGTCGTCGACGCGAAGCCGATATTCGGCTCCCTGTGCATCGCGCAGCACAAGCGCACCGGACGCGTCAGCTGCGTGAAAAGACAGTTCCGTCACTCGAATCACACCTTCCTGTAGCCGTTCCATATTTTCACGGGCCACGGCCCGATGGGCGCACCAGCGGCGGCGAGTCGTCAAGCCCCGGCGACCAGGCGACGCGCAGAAACGCCACGGTAGACTTCAGGCATGACCTCATCTTCGGTTTCTCCCTTCGATTCGATTGTCCTCATGTCCTTCGGCGGACCCAACAAGGCTGAAGAAGTCGTGCCGTTCCTCAAGAACGTCACGGCCGGCCGCGGCATCCCCGAGGAGCGTCTCGAAGAAGTGGGTGAACACTACTTCGCCTTCGGAGGCAAATCGCCGATCAACGAGCAGAACATCGCTCTTCTGGAAGCGCTGAGAAAAGAAGTCAGCGCGCGCGGCATCGATGCCCCCGTCGTGTGGGGCAACCGCAACTGGGACCCGTACCTTGACGACGTCCTGCGCGAGCGCGCACAGGCTGGAGACTCCCGCTTCATCGCTGTGACCACATCGGCCTACTCCAGCTACTCATCGGACCGCCAGTACCGCGAAGACTTCGCCAAGGCCAGCCAGAAGCTCGCCGGCGAGGGGATCAACGTTGAAATCGACAAGATCCGCCAGTACTACAACCACCCGGGCTTTGCCGACACGCAGGTGAAGATCGTCCGCGAAGCACTGGCTGAATTCGCGCAGAAAACCGGTGGGCTCGATCCGCAGAAACACCGGGTTCTGTACGTGACGCACTCAATCCCGGACACCATGCAGGCAGCCTCGGAAAAGTGCACCATCGGCTACGAAGCGCAGCACCGACAGCTCATGGACTATGTTGCCGCCCAGCTGGGTGACGAACAGCCGCTTGAACAGGAACTCGTATTCTGCTCGGAATCCGGCCCGGCACACATCCCGTGGTCTCAGCCGGACATCAACGACCGCATGGACGAACTTGCCGAAGAAGGCGTGACCGGTGTGGTCGTTGTTCCGTTCGGCTTTGTCTCCGACCACATGGAGGTCGTCTACGACCTTGACACGGAGGCAAAGGAAACAGCTGACAAGCACGGCTTCGCATTTGTGCGAGCCGCAACTGTCGGCACCGACCCGGTGTTCGTCAGCGGGCTTGTCGACCTCATCCTGGAACGTGCCGCACAGGTGCGCGGTGAAGAGGTCAGCGCACCGGCCGTGACGGAAGAAGGGGCGCTCATTGACGGTTCCGGCGCAGGCTCCGTCGAATGCTGCCGCGGTCGGGAAGACCGGCCCACGATGCCGAACTGGGCTGACTGATCACCCTTTGAGCACAGAAAAGGGGCGGCTTCGGCCGCCCCTTTCGTATGCGAATCGTCAGTCCTCAGGGTCGTCGATAACCGGGATTGTGCCGGTTTCTGCGGCGAGGACCTTCTTCAGCTCGGACGTGTCGAGATCGTTTTCACCGGCGATGTTGACGGTATCGCTCAGCTCTTCGATCAGGGCCTGTTCGCGGAACTCATCGCCGGCCTCGCGGGCTTCGGCGAGTTGTTCACGCAGGAGCTCGACTTTGTTGTCGAGTCCTTCAGCAAAACCTGACATGGGAGCCTCCCTTCTCAAACATCAGCATCATCGGCAGTCCGCATGAACTGAATATGAACACGATGATGTTGAGCCTCCAAATTACCAAAGTAAGAAAAAACAGCAGAAATCACCCGGTCTGCAGTTGCGCAAAAGCAAATGAAGGTGCATTATTCGGGATGACCCGCACATGAGCCGGTCTTTCACAGACTTCAACCAGATGCCGCCGGAGTGTGACCAGTACAAATGGCAACCGACTACGACGCCCCGCGTAAGCAGGATGACGAGATCAGCGCTGACTCCATCGAAGAGCTCAAAGCGCAGCGCAATCAGGCGCAGGCCAGTCAGGTAGACGAAGACGAAACGGCCGCGGCCGAAGATTTCGAGCTGCCGGGTGCCGACCTTTCGAACGAAGAGCTCTCGGTGCGCGTTCTGCCGCGTCAGAACGACGAATTCACCTGCATGGAGTGCTTCCTGGTTCGCCATCGTTCGCAGCTGGCGGAAGACAACGACGGGGTCCTCGTCTGCTCGGACTGCGCTGGCTGACACCGCGGGCGCGGGCTGAGCGCACAGGCGCAGACGAACACAGACATAGGCAGCGGGGGCGAGAACAGATCTGT